>NZ_CAXTKW010000001.1:0-412399 GCF_964245105.1 Candidatus Dorea massiliensis AP6
AAAATACAGGAAAGCATCCATGTGTTGCTGTGCCTAATTCATAAATCAATGTGTCCAGGATTCTGGGTACATATCAGATTCGGACAGCCGTTTTTTGATATAATACAGTGAAAATAAATTTTTTCCGGATGCATGCGACCAAACCCTGTTCCCATGCATCTAATCTATGTAAAGCAAAAAAAGCGCGCAACCAGACAACCAAAGCCGGCGGGAAGGAACCTATGAAAAAAGAAGAACTGGGAGAATTAATTGTGGCATCGGAGGATGCCATGTACCATGTGGCCAAGACGCTCCTGTACAACGACGCGGACTGCGCCGACGCCATCCAGGAGGCCATCGTAAAGGCATTTTCCAAATTAGATACATTGAAAAAGGACGTTTATGCGAAAACCTGGCTTATGCGGATTCTGATCAATGAATGCTACGGCGTCATGCGGCGGGAAAAGCGCGTCGTATCCCTGGAGGAGTACCGTCAGGAGGAAAAGACGGAGGAGCAAAAGGATTACTCAGAGCTCTATGAGGCTATTTACCGGCTGCCGGAGGAGATGCGATTAAGCGTAACTCTCTACTATCTGGAGGGCTACAACGTGCGGGAGATCGCGGCTATGATGGAGACTACCGAAAGCGCCGTGAAGAACCGCCTGGCCCGGGCCAGACAGCGGCTTAGAAACGAACTGGCCGAGCGGACAGCGCAGTAAAAAGGGATGGGATACGGAGCAAAGGTTCTGCACAGACAGAAAAACGCATGGAATTCATAGAACATTTGTCAATAAATTTTAGTAAAAAGAAAAGGACGGAGCAGGGTATGAAATTAGAAAATATGAACCGTGATTTCCCGAACATGCCGGAGAGCATGCGGCAGATGATCGAACAGGAGATAGAAAAGCAGCTGGCAAAACCGGATGTGCTTCCCGGAAATCGAAAAGCCGGACGCCACATTCTGAAGAAACGGCTGGCCGTAGCGGTAGCCGCCGCTACACTGGCCCTCGGAACCACCGTGTTTGCAGGCGTGCTCTACGGACTGAAAAATAACCAGGTGGGAAAGTACGCTTACGAGACAAAGCAGGAGCGTCAGGACGGCGCGCAGGACAGCGCAGTGTCCGCCGCAGACGAACAGCACTATGTGAAGATACAGGCATCCTACCTGCCTGACGGCATGGTACAGACCGAGGAGGGCAAATACAACTACCGGGATGGCCGGGGCGGCGTGACCATGGGCTGCTATTACATGGATACCGGAGATACTTCCTTTGAAAAACTCAGCTACAACGTGACGGAAAAAGAAGAACGGAAGGTCAATGGGCGCGACAGTGTCTATCTGAAAACCGCGCTGAATGCCTACAACCAGAGTCTGTACGTGACCTATCCGGAGGAGCATCTGGTACTGGAAATGCTGATAAGCTCTGATGTATCAAAAGAAGAAGCCCTGAAAATCGCTCAGGGCGTAACCGTAATGCCGACAGAGGAGACCACCGGGGACGATGTGCTGCTCTGCTACAACTGGAGCAGCTATCTGGAAGCAGAGAAAGCGAATGCCCTGGCAGAGGAAAGTACGGATTCGGTAGGAATGACCTTTTCCAAAAAGCTGCTGGAAAAAGCAGAGAGTATCGGCGCGACCATGGATATGGAAAACAACAGCCTGGAGAAGCTGCCGGGTCTGACCGCGAAGGTGACGGATGTACAGGTGGCTGATAACAAAAACATCCTGCCGGAGGGCATGCTGGACACGGACGCAGCCACCGCCTTTGACGCAAATGGAAACCTGAAGAGCAGCACCATTTCCTACATCAGGGAAGGAGACGGTGTCGATACCCTGGCTCAGGTAGTAAAGACGGAAAAATCCGAAAATAAGCTGGTCTACGTGACCATCGAATATACCAATACCGGAAGTGACACACTGACCGATATCATGTACAACGGTTCAATCCAGCTTCTGGAGTCCAAAGGCGACCAAGCAAGCGTATGGCATCGGGAACTGGAAACACCCGCTGCAGGTGATGAGTGGGACTATGTCGTCGAGGAAGGCCTGATGCTGACTGCTGAAGTCGGCGCCTACGACGTCCACGGCGGTGAGCGGGGTAATAACTACATCGACACATTGAAGTCCGGCGAGACCGTTACGGTCCATGCGGCCTTCGCGGTTCCTGCAGACAAGCTTGGCGAAATGTATCTGAACCTGGACAATACAGGGGATACCGAGAGTGCGCTGGAGAATGGCTGGATGGTGGATATCCGGAAGTAAAACAGTTATAAGTAAAGATTGGGATATGAGAGAAAAAAGATCGGAATCCGTTTTTCCGGTCTTTTTCTCTTGCATTTATCGCTCTCTGTGTTATAATAGTTCAAAAATGAACTATCCAAAAAAGAAATAAAAGGAGAATGAAATGGTTACGGAAATTGAATTTCCAAGGAAGCTCCTTCTGGCCTACAATGCCATGTGCAAGCCTTTATGCAAAAAGCTCGGTCTTCCGCAGACAGCCTTCGACATCCTGATGTTCCTGGGTAATAACCCGGAATATCGGACTGCCCGTGATATCGTGGAGGTGCGGGATATCAAGGCAAATCTGGTATCAGTCAACGTGGAGCGGCTGGTGCAGGAGGGGTATCTCAAGCGCCGAAGCGTAGCAGGGGATCGGCGAAAAACAGAGCTTCTCTGCACGGAAAAGGCGAAACCGCTCATCAAAGAGGGGCGGGCAGTACAGCTGGCTTTTGGCGAAAAGCTGTTTGCGCAGGTGGATGAAGAAACCCGTAGGGTGTTTGTGGAGACCCTGGACAGCATTGGAAAGAACGCAGAAGAAATCTTGAAGGGAGAACATTAAAATGAAAATCTTACTTACTTTTTTTGTGACATTTTTTGCCGGCATGGGAGCAGGTCTTGGAACCGGGTTTGCCGGTATGAGCGCAGCGGCGGTCATCAGCCCCATGCTGATTACATTCCTGGGAATGGAGCCCTATATGGCGGTAGGCATCGCCCTTTCCTCGGACGTGCTGGCCAGCGCCGTATCCGCTTATACCTATAAGAAAAATGGAAATCTGGATGTGAAAAACGGTCTGATTATGATGGTCAGTGTGCTGGTATTTACGGTGGTGGGAAGCTGGGTATCCAGTCTGGTGCCGTCCACGACCATGGGAACCTTTTCTGTCTTTATGACATTCCTGCTGGGCATCAAATTCATCGTGCGGCCGGTTATGACCACGAAGGAGGCCATGCAGGGCGTATCTGCGAAGAAGCGGGCGATTCAGTCCGTGGTCTGTGGTATCCTTATCGGCTTTATCTGCGGCTTCGTGGGCGCAGGCGGCGGTATGATGATGCTTCTTATCCTGACCTCGGTGCTGGGCTACGAGCTGAAGACAGCGGTGGGAACCAGTGTGTTTATCATGGCCTTCACAGCATTTACCGGAGCGGTATCTCATTTCGCCATCGGTGGCACGCCGGACTGGACGGACTGGATTCTCTGCGTGATCTTTACCCTGCTCTGGGCGCGAATCGCGGCGGTGTTTGCCAATAAAGCGACCCCGAAGACCCTGAACCGGGTGACGGGTGTGATTCTGGTGATTCTCGGAATCGTGGTTATGGCATTTTCCATGTTTGCGTAAAAAAGAGAGTGAATTCGGTACAAAAAAGTCCTCGGAGCAGCTTCGGGGACTTTTTTTGTGCTCTTTAGTGTATTTGTAAAATGAATTTACTTTTATCTTGACAAATAGTAAGAGCAATGTATTATATAAATAGAGATAAAGTAAAACTGTTTTATGAATACAGATAGAGAAAAGATATTTACTTGGGAGGCAGCTTTTATGCCGAAAACAGGAGTCAACAACACAAGACTGAAGCAGCAAAACCGGGGGCTGATTCTCCAGCTTATCGCCACGGGGGAATGCAGTTCGCGCATCGAGCTGGCGCAGCAAACCGGGTTGTCAAAAATGACAGTGACCTATATCGTCAATGAGTTTCTGGAGCAGGGAGTTCTGGAAGAACGGGAAAAAATGCAGGTGGATGGAAAGGGACGTAATCCGATTCAGCTTTGTATTTCCCACAGGGCGCCGAAGCTGATTGGTGTGCATATTCATCGGGAACGATGCAGTGTTTTTCTCTGTGATATGCATTTGCAGGTTCTGAAAAAACTGGAATACCAGATGAACGAAAACGTGGCGGAAGAGTTTTTCCCTCATATATTTCGGTCGATTGATGAGATATTGGATACATTTCCGGAGGAAAAGATTTTCGGGATTGGAATTGGCTCCATGGGACCGGTGGATACGCTTTATGGAGAAATTCTGACGCCCATCGATTTTTATGGACTTCATGATTTGGAAGTGAAACGAAAAATTCAGACGCGATATCATCTGCCGACATATTTTGACGGAGAATGTAATTGTGCCGCGATTGCGGAAAAGTATTACGGCAGTGGCAGCGACTGCGATGATTTCCTTTATGTGGGTCTGGGAAATGGCGTGGGCGTGGGAGTAATCGTAAATGGAGAGTTGTACAAAAACGGGACCGGTATGATTTGTGAACTGGGCCATACCAGCATTGACTGGAATGGGATTCCCTGCGACTGCGGAAACAGAGGCTGTCTGGAAAAATATATATCGAGTGATATCATAGAGAGAAGGCTTATGGAAGCTACGGGCGATGGGAAACCCTTTGCAGCCTTCTGCAGTGAGATGGAGGACGCGCTTGTAAAAAAAGAAAAGGGAATGGAATGGACAGAGCGGGAAAAAAAGATGGATGTCATCTTTTCGGATATGACAGAAAAGCTTGCATGTGGTCTTATCAGTTTTTGCAACAGTTTCAATCCGCAGAGGGTCATCATAGGACATGAGGGGTGGTGGATTCCGGATTATTATCTGCTGCAGGCAGAAGAGATTCTGAACTGTCGTCAGATATTTCGAAAATATCGTAAGATTCCGATTGTAAAGGCATTTTTCGGAACGGAATCTACAAGGATTGGCTGTACCGGCGCGTTGCTGACGGCAATTTTTAACGGAGAGTTAATTTGAATTTTTTATATAAGAGGAGGATTTTAACATGAGAAAAATCAAATGGGGCGTTATGAGACGAGATTTGTCAAGGGTATTTTTTCATAAAAGAACGCCCTATGCAAAATCTGAACCGAACAGTAAAAGCGGACAATAGGCAAAACGCCCCTATGTAGGAAAACAAACTACATAGGGGGTGTTAGAAGAAAAATGCAAGGTTCATCTTTGCCTTAATGCGATTGATTCACCCGATTTTGCTCCAGCTCGGCTCTGAGAATGATACCGAGGGTAAGGCAAAAGTCAGGGTCTTTCAAGTTGCAGCCGAGCATTTGTGTGATATGAGCGAGGCGGTCTAAGAGCGTCGAACGGTGCAGATAGAGCGCTGCCGCCGTTTTGGTAACGGAAAGATTGTTGTCAAGGTAGACGCGCAGCGTCTCCAGATACGAGACCTGCGAGCCCTCGTCGTGCGCCTTAAGCTTTTTCAGGCCGTCCGGGTAATAGACCCACGAGGGCCGGCCAGCCAACGCACCGGACAGGAGCTGGAGCAGCAGATAGTCCTGAAAATAGAATACAACGCTGCTCTCGTCCCGCGAAAGCCCGTTTTGCAGTGCGCTGGACGCCTGAAACCACGCCTGATTCGTCTCATACAAATTGGAAAACACGCTGGAAACACCACAGACCAGTCCCAGCCTGTCCAGCAGCGGCAAGAGCTGCGCCGTTGTTTCCCTTTCTGCCTGTTCAGCGGGCAAAAATGCAACGACAGCACGTTCATATTCAAACGCCATTGCGCCGGGATGCCGTTCCTCCAGAGCGGCGGAAAGATAAGCGCCGGGCAGGAAAGTTGCGCCGGCCTTCGGCTGGAGCCGGACACAGACCCAGTCCGTCTTCCCATTTTCCTGGCTGAGCGCCCGCCGCAGCTCAAAATCGACCGGCTGCCCGGCAATGACGCTGCGCAGCGCACGGCGGACGGCGGAACGGGTACTTGCCAGGACAGGATTCTGCTGGATGGCCTGCCGCAGGAGCTTGGCAAAGAAGACAGCAAGCGACCGATCAGACTCCCGCAGCGGCCGGAACGCCTCAAACACCGTAAGACAGCCGAGGTATTCCTCCTGATCGAACACATTGACCGACAACGTTCGCGTATTTTGCAGTTCCAGCAGGAGCGGCTCGTGCACATGGGTAGAAAGATCATGCAGGGACAAAAATGTCGCCATTTTCTCTGCGTCGAAGGTTTCGGTGTCTAATCGGATGCCGAGATCCTTTTGAAAATATTCCTCATCCGTAACCGCTAGGTAACGGAAGTCTGAGCCAATGAGCAGCACTGGATTTTCAAAGACGCCCCGGCTAGCCGTCAGCATTTGCGGCAGACCCGCTCCATGGCGGAGGATGTGCCATAGTTGTTCTTCCCATGCTTCATACCGATCAAAAATGTGCTGCACTAGATTAAACACGCGGAAAATATCCGTGTCGGCTTCGATGACGATCACGCTGCACCGGTTATAAAATGTCGTCAGATTCCAGTGCTGCCCGAGGCAGACGAGGCACACATTCTCGTTCAGCGACGGATGCACGGGCAGATGATCGGCGGAACAGACGTAGACGCGGTTTTTCTCAAAGGTCTGTGATTGGTCGAGATAAAATTCCGGCCGGATCAGCTTTAATTCCTGGCTGCCAGCACCGTGCATCTCGACGGCTTTCAGTTCCTCCTTCAACTTCCAATAGAGAATATCCGCGCACAGCTTCATAAGCAGTCCCTCATTTCAAATTTTTGTTCATTTTATTATATTTCGACTGCTCCTGACTGTCAATGCATAACCGTACAATTTAAATGGTTATGCATGTGAATTCGCGTTAAAATTGCTGTTTTGCACAAAAATCACACCTGCAAATTGTATGACTTTCCAGTATACAAAGTGAACGATTGCAAGCTGCAAAAAACAAACTTTTTGTAGGATTTTCGCTGTGTGTCCAGCGGCTTATAATAGATGTATCGTAAAAACAAAATAGGAGGAATACCATGCTGAAAGAAAAACTGGATTCCAGGAAATGCTTCGCGACCGCGTGGGGCAAGCTCATCACAGAGGAGGAAGCCTACCGGCAGCTGAACCGCCAGATCGCCGCCATGACCGCCAACCTTTTCCAGGTCATGCGGATTTTCGAGCCAAGCTGGGAAAAACGCACAGAAGCCATCTGCGACATCGCCAACATGATGAATATGGCCGTCGCGGGAACCCCGGAGGAACAGAAGAACTATGTCAACGCTTCGCTCTATGAAGCCTTCAACATCCCGGAGCTGTGCGAAAAGTCGAGCTGGCTCGGCGGCATCACCGGCGACTCCGGCGATGAGTGGGAGAACATGGCGGGCCGCGTCGTGCAGTTCACGCGCAACCGTGTGGAAAAGGAGCTCGACACCTGTCCGTGGGACATCGTCGGCAGTGAGCTCTGCAACATGACGACCAGTATGTTCACGGCGAACTTCGACCTCGCGTCCTCCAAGGGCACGGAGAACGAGGTCGCGCTCAACATGTGTCAGGCCCGAGGCTGCGGCAACAAGCACTGCCGCGTCGTCGCGGAGCGCCGCGACGTGTACGGCCTTCCCAAGCAGGGATGGCTCGACCACATGCAGCAGCCCGTCGACCCCATCCACGACACCCCGCGCGAGCGTATGGTCAAGGAAGGCCAGTGCCTGCGCAACGGGCAGTACACGCAGAACTTCGGCGAGGAAACGTCGCTCGAAAAAGCGTACCACTGGGTCGCGCAGATGGGCTGGGTCTGGTCCATCCAGTTCCCGATGATGGCCATCAAGGACATGGCCCCCGATGAAGACGAGTTCCTGCGCGTGTTCCGTATCGTCTTTGCGACTGCCGGCAAGAACCAGTTCATCGATCCGTTCGCCAAAGAGGGCCTGCGCAGCTACCTCGGCGTGCCACACGAGATGGACGAGAACGACGGCCGGATCCTCGGCGGATATATCCGCTATATGCTCGACGTGCAGCAGGTGCCGTATGAGATGGTGCGCTGGACGAAGGACGAGACATGGATCAAGGTCAAATCAGAGGACTTCACTGCACGCTATGAGATGGCGCCGCTCGACGAGCTGGTCGACGCCTACGAAGCGCAGTGGAACGGCGCGGCAAAGACGCTCGTCAGTCCGGAATGGTCCTGCGTCATTGAGGACCGTGACGAGGAAGATATGCTCATCAAGGTTATCCGCAAGGAAGACCTGCGGATGCTGTAAGGAGGTGCGGGAATATGCTGTTTAAGGAAGACAAAGTTGCGCGCGCCGATGCCGAAGCCATCCGCAAAGGGGTCGGCTTCTACCGCTGGACGCACGATCTGGTGGAGATCACCGGCAAGGACGCACTGGAAGTCCTGCAAAAAATTTATATCAGCGACATTTCTAAGGTCGCCGTCGGGCGCTCGAAATACACCGCCTCGCTGGACGAAAACGGCGAGATCATCGACGACGTGATCGTTATGCACATGGCGGACGGCCTGTATTGGGTCTCCGACCTCTACGGCCCGCGCCTGCTGCCGTGGATCGAGCAGCACAAGGGAGAGGCTGATATTCACGCGAAGATCATCACCTACGACTGGGATATGTACGCCGTGCAGGGCCCGGACAGCCTCAAGGCGATGAACGCCATGCTGGACGCGCCGGTCGACGACCTGAAGCGCTTCGGCATCTGTGAGCGGAAGCTCGGCGATATCCCCGTTTATATCCACCGCTCCGGCTTCACCGGCGAAAACGGATATGAGATCTACTCCGCATTCGACAAGAGCGCGGAAGTTCACGACTTGGCGCTGAAGGCAGTCGCGTCCGTCGGCGGCCGCGAGCTGCAGACGCTCGAGGTCTACGTCCGTTCCATCCCGATGGAAAAGGGCTTTGCACTGAAGCAGGACTTCAAGCATTTAAGCCCGTATGAGTGCGGTCTCGGCTGGGCGGTCGCCGCCGACAAGGACTTTATCGGCAAAGAAGCGGCGCTGGCACGGAAAGAGCACCCGAAATACCGTATGGTCGGTCTGGAATTTTCCCGCGAATCGACGGAGGATATCTCCATTTGGGAGCGTGTGTACTGGTACGGCGTCGAGGTCGGCCGCTGCGCGCAGACCATCTACGGCTATACCGTGAACAAGAACATTGGCTTCGCCACCGTCTGCGCGGACGTGCCCGACGGCGCGGAGCTGACCGTCGGCTGCAACGATTCGCCCGCTGTTGTCGTAAACAAGGTTTTCTGCTGAGGAGGACATTATGGGAAGATTAGATGGTAAAGTCTGCATCGTGACCGGCGCTTCCGCCGGGATCGGGCGCGCCACGGCGGAGCTGTTCTGCCGCGAGGGCGCGAAGGTCGTGGCGGTCGCCCGCCGCGAAGAACGCCTGAAGGAGTTGGCCGAGGAATGCAAGGATGCTCCCGGTGAAATGACGTGGTACGCGGGCGACGGCGGCGACCCGGCGGTAGCCGTGGGCATGGTGAAAAAGGCAGTCGAGACGTTTGGACGGCTGGACGTTGCCGTCAACTGCGCGGGCGTGATGGACGACAATACCGCCATTGCCGATATGTCGGATGAAATGCTGGAAAAGACGTTCCGCATCAACACGTTCGGCCTGATGTACGGCCTGCGCGAGGAATGCAAACAGTATCTGGCACAGGGCGACGGCGGTGTAATCGTCAACATCTGCTCCGTCGGCGCAACGCACCAGACCGCGGGCGCGGCCTACTGCGCGAGCAAGGGCGCGGTGCTGGCGGCGACGAAGAACACGGCGTTCATGTACATGGAGGAGGGCATCCGCTGCAACGCGCTCTCGCCCGGCGGCGTCGTGACCGATATTCCGCTGGTCATGCCGCCCGCCGACGAGTTCGGCTTCGGCAGGACCAGCAAGCTGCTGGAGTTCTCCGGCGAGCTGGCCATGCCGGAGGACTTGGCAGATGCGATTTTATTCCTTGCCAGCGACCAGTCCCGCTATGTGAACGGCGAAGAACTCAAATGCGACGGCGGCTGGACGTGCTTCTGAAAGAATACAAACGAAAACACAGCACAGGCGGCCTATACAGAGCCGCCTGTGCTGTATCCAAATCAGGGAGGTCACACATGAAGAAAACAATTACGGTCGTGACAGGCGGTCACGGCGGCATGGGAAAAGGCGATCTGTAAGGAACTCGGAAAAACGTCCGTGATCGTGCTGGCGGGGCGCAACCTCGCAAAGATGGAAGCGGCAAAAGTGGAGCTGGACGAGCTTGGCGTGGAGAGGCACCTTTGCAAAACGGACATCGCGGATCGCGCGCAGGTGCAGGCGTTGGCAGAGTTCGCCGCTTCCCTCGGTGACGTGACGCAGGTCATCCATACCTCCGGCGTCTCGCCGAGCGACACGGCGACGGAAAATATTATCCGTATCAACGCGGCCGGTACGGTCAATATGGTCGAGGCATTCTATCTGGTGCTGGCCGGGGGCGGCGTGATGATCAATTTCTCCTCCGTCGCTGCCTACACCATGCCGCAGACAGACGAGTGGTCGCAGGCGTTTGAAGCATGGAATGAGCCGGATTTCTATGACCGGCTGCTCACGCCCATGCACCAGAAGCTCATCGACAATCAGCCGGAGACGGCAGAAAACCAGCTCGAGCTGATCCCCGCCGGGCGCTGGGGGCATCCGTATGAGATGGGCGCACTGACGGCGTTCCTCTGCTCTTCCGGGGCCGGATACATCAACGGCGTGGACATTCTCGCCGACGGCGGTCAGAACGCCGGGGTTTTTGTCCCGCAGATTTGACAGGCACATAAAACGGGCGGCGCTCCAATCGGAGTGCCGCCCATTTTGAAGGGATGAACCGGGCAAAATCAGTTGGGTGCGGCGTCCAGCGCATCTGTTTCCCAGACGCTGCTCATGCCGTAGTCAAAATAAATGATCTGACCACTCATATAAGAGAAGATCTGACTGCCGATGGCGACCAGAGGATAGCCCATTTCCTCCGCGGTTGCCCAGCGACCGTTCCAGCTGTCCAGAAAAATCGCCTCAATGACGGCCTTTCCCTCGGCTGCGTCGCCGTTTGGCGAGGTGTTCCGGTTAAACTCATCGGTCAGTCCCGTGATCGTATTGCCGGGATTGATGGCATTCAGGCGAATTTTGCGGTCGATGTATTCCGGCGCGTGGACTTTCATTTTGACATACGTGCACAGGCACTGCTTGGAGAAGACATAGCCGTTCTGAATGACATCAGGGTGCGCGGCATACCAGTCGAGCGCAGCCTCATAGCTCGGGGCATTTACGACTGCTGCGCAGTCTGCAAAGGCATCCTGCCAGCCAAAGCCGCCGGTCGAGGCGATGATATTGACAGAGCCGTTCTCCGCAATTTTTGGCAGCGTCTTTTCTAGCAGATATTTGTGAATGAGGAAATTGACCTTCTGCACCTCCAGCGCATTGGAGGCATCCGCTTTCAGCGCGATACCGTGGCAGAGGAACATGGCATCGATCGTTTCCGGCAGCGCATCTGCAAGCGCATCCAGATCCGCCTTGACGCCGAAGTCGGCGTACAGCTCGCCTGCGACTGGAAAATCCAGCTTACTGTGCCGCCCGTTGCGGCGGCAGATCGTATAAACGTTTGCCCCGAGCTCCTGCAGCAGCCGTGCCGCAGCCAGTCCCATGCCGGAGTATGTTCCGGAAACGACAACCGTTTTTCCCTCATATCCAAACAGTTTTTTCAGATCCATATTGTTTTCCTTTCATGCAGCATACAAAAAGGAGCCTGTGGTCAGGCTCCTTTTTGGCTTCGGTAATTACTCGATCGCCTGAAGCTCCTTGTCCAGCTCCTCCAGATGGGGCTGCAGGAACGCCGACTGCGGGAAGCTGGCGAGTTTGCGCAGCGTCAGACCGCCGACGAGCTTCATCTGCGGGTTCTTGGAAGCATCAGGGCTGTACTTGTCCAGAACAGCTGCTGCAGCCGGATTCTTCAGAATGTCCTTTACCTTGCTGTCGAGAGAAAATGCCATAATGAGTACCTCCTTTTTCTTATTCATTGATAATATTATACAAAATATTTCAGAAAACAGCATCCCGCAAAGTGCAGGATTTACAGAGATGCCGTCCCGACAATTTGACGGGTGTCTACAACGAATCACCATCAGCGTTGATTTGACATTCATGGTCAGGTTCGCAAACATATCCCCACATAGGCTTCTGTGCGTTATCGTCGCACCATCTTGTGTAGGCTTCATAGATCGCCTTCGAGCTGGCTTCGCTGTCAGCCTTGAAACGGATGTAGCCCTCAGATTGCAGAAACTCGATCACATTGTTGCTGCTACGTTTGACCGTCTCCATGTTCTCTCTGGCCTTACCTGAAATGCTGAACCGATAGTTGTTCCCAATCAGCCGGTGCAGCCCCGCCAGACACCATATGAAAACGCGCTGGAAGAAAACCGCTGATTTCCGTGTTGGGTCGGGGATGTGGATACCGAGGTCAAGGCTGTCGGCAACACCCCAGAGATCGGCGAGAACGGGAACTGGTTTATCGACGGCGAGGATACGGGCTATCCGGCCGTGGCCAGGGACGGTGTCACGCCGACTGTCGGTGAGAACGGCAATTGGTGGCTGGGTGACCTGGACACCGGGGTTCCCGCCAAGGGCCAGGACGGCGAAAAGGGAGAAGACGGCAAGGACGGCACGGTTGCTGCCGGAATCGACGGCGCGCAGATCAATGAGGAGGGCGACCTGATCCTCACTCTGGCCGATGGTACCACCATCAATGCCGGACGTGTCCGGGACGATCAGGACAATTCCGAGCCGGAAAATACAGAAAGCACGCCGCCTGCCATCGGTGCAAGTACGGTCGTGGCCATCTGTCTGGCAGGTGCTTCTCTGCTGGGGATCGGGATCACGCTTACGATCCTCCTGATCCGGAAGCGCGGGCGTTAAGGAAATAAAACAGTAACATTCGGGGCGTTGCAGACGAACTGCAACGCCCCGCTTCTTTTATGCACTCATCCATTTTCCCTTCCAGGTATACAGAATCATCAGCACCATACCCAGCGCCCAGGAAAACGGGTACAGGATGTAGACGCCTTCGATCCCATGGAAGCCAGGCAGAATAAGCCGGATCCAGAGGATACGGAACAGACAGAGGGACAGAAGCAGAACCACCATGGGCGGCACCGTTTTGCCGGTTCCACGGACGGTACCCGCCAGCGCGTGAAGAATGGCAAGCAGCCAATAAAAGGGGCAGAAATACCGCATGGCGATTTGCCCGAAGTCGATGACCGTGGAATCCTTGGTGAAAAGGCTGAGAGCCGGGCGCGAGAAGAACAACAGCAGCGCGCCGGTAACGACCGTGTATACAATACACATGCCAAGGGTCACCCACATGCCCTTTTTTACGCGCTTCAGATTTCCGGCGCCGTAATTCTGCCCCACGAAGGTTGTGATCGCCATACTAAAGCTCAAAACCGGAAGGATATTGAAGCCGTCGATCTTTAAGTAAGCGCCGAAACCGGCCATCGCAGCCGTTCCGTATCCGTTGACGGCAGCCTGTACCAGAATATTGGACAGAGAAATGACCATATTCTGGATACCCGTGGGAAGACCCACCCGCAAAATCTGTAAAGCCATGAAGCCATTCAGGCGAAGCTCCGGAATATGTACCTGATAATCCGCCGGAACGCGAAGCAGGAACAGAAAAGCCAGAATACAGGACGCCGCCTGGCTCATATCCGTAGCGATAGCCGCGCCTGCCACGCCCATTTTCAAAACCGCAATCAGAAGTACATCCATGAAAATGTTCGTGAAAGCCGCGGCAGCCAGATAGAGGAGCGAACGCCTGGAATTGCCGGCGGCGTTCAGAATACCGGCCATCATATTGTAAAGAACATTAAAAACCATGCCGCCGGAATAAATCCGCAGATAAAGCACGGCGTCCTCCAGCACCTCCTCCGGCGTATTCATCCAGATCAGAAGCGGTCTGGTGAATCGAAGCCCGCCGATGGTCAGAAGCGCTCCTAGGATCAGGGCCACTGTGACAGCTGTATGAACGGCAGTCCGCACATGCTCCGAATCCCGCGCCCCAAGATATTGAGAAATGATAATGCCCGCGCCCACAGAGGCTCCCTGGCTGAACGCAATCAAAAGATAGATCAGCGACGCTCCCGCGCCAACCGCGGCCAGCGCATTGCTTCCCACACAGTTTCCCACGATAATCGAGTCCACCGCATTGTAAGTTTGCTGTAGCAGATTACCCAGAATCAGCGGAATGGAAAATAAGAATATATTTTTAAGAATACTGCCTTCGGTCATCAGCATCCCGTGCTGCCCGGAGGATTTTTTCTCTATGGTTTCAGACATGATAAAGCCCCTCTCTTTTGTAAAACAGATACCTATGTCAGTATAGGCTTATCCGGTTGGAAAAGCAAGGATAAGAATAGAAATCCGCCTTGGATTGTGGAAGCTGCTTAATGAAAGCGGCACAAAAATGGTGGAATGTACAGAAAACAATTATGAAAAGCGAAATATAATTGACAATTTCAGATGGGTCAAGTATCATGAAATTACAAATACAGTGGGTAAAATAAGATATGGATGACAAGGAGTTGTCTGATTATCGGGAGGAAAGTAAGATGGAATTTACAGTTTTTCTTTACAGAATATTAGTCGTTGCAGTGTGCGTATTTTTTGTATTAGGCGTTGTGTTTTATTTCAAGGGAAGAAAAACAAAAAGCTATAAAAAGAGTCTGACCTGTTTTGGCATCTATATTGTGACGAATGTGGTTCGGCTTATTTTGGAAAATCATATGTAAATGGTAAAAGTTATCCAAGGAAATATCTAATTTGACGGAGAGAAAGAGCCTATGTGGAATATACTGACTCAAAAAGAGCTGCTGCTCACCCTTGACATGAACCGTCAGGCAGAGGTTCGGGAGACGCTTTCCCTTCATGGAATTGATTATCGAATCCACACAAGAAATCTTCAGGGTTCAGGCCCTTTAGGTGGAGAAGCCCGAAAAACCGGAAGCTTTGGCGTCGACCAGAGCTGTACTTACGAATATAAAATTTATGTACAGAAAAATGAGTATGAGAGGGCGAAGCGACTGGTTTCGTTGTAATTAAAAATACTATCCGTGTCTGGAGCTCTATATCGTGCTGAATCTGATCCAGATTATCTGGAATATTTTAACCAAATGAAATAAAGGAGAAATTTGCTTATGCTGAAAGACGAAATCAGAACCGGAAATTTTATCACGATTCTTTATACTTTCATGTCTGCGCTGTGGACGCTTTTATCCATCTCCAAAGGCGTCTGGATTGACGCCGGAATCGGTACCTGCATGACGGTTTTCGGCCTTGCAGGGATCCTGTTTTGTAAAGATAAGCGGAATTGGCTGATGGATACGGTTGTAGTACTTGGAATTGTCGCTCTTATTGTGAGATATTTTGTTCTCTAAATAACAGATTTTTAAGCTTCAAAATGTTTTATGGATGGAGGGGATATTTATGAAGAAAAAAGAAAGTTGGATTATTGTAACGAATAAGAAAACTTACCTGCTTCTGGCCATCGCAGCCTGCATCATTCTATATCTTATCAAAGCCGCGATCAGTACTTTCTCTCTGAAAACCATGCTGGTGGCAGATTTTCTGGGTGAACTGATGGTGTGCGTTTTGATTGCGCTTATCTGCATTTACCTGTTCGTCCGGTTTAACACCTATTCCCACCTGTACAATCCGGATCATCCGAAGCCGGGAGATAAAGTATGACAGATAGGATACCCTGCCGAATAGCATTCAAAGCGGAACGTGCATATCCGAAGGATATGGAAAAATAAAGATGTTACTGAATGGTTTTGGAAATTAAAATACATATCAGATTTCAGTTGACAAAATGGTTTAAAAAGTATAGACTAAAATCAAAGGTTTATACTTTTTAAACCATTTCTCGTTTACAGAAAGGAGGCGTTTCATGGAAGACCTGATCTATATCATGACCGAGGCCGAGCAGGAGCTGGCGCAGCTTATCTGGGAGCATGAGCCGCTGCGGAGCGGGGAACTGGTGCGGCTGGCAGCGGAGCATTTGAACTGGAAGAAGTCGACCACCTATACGGTGCTTCGGAAGATCTGTGAAAATGGCATTTTCCAGAATGAGCAGTCAGTGGTCACATCCCGGATGAGTCAGGAGGAATACGCCAGACGGAAGGGCGAACGATACCTGGAGGAGAATTATGAGGGGTCTCTGCCGAATTTTGTAGCGGCCTTTTTGAAGCGGAAAAAGCTGAGTAAGAAAGAAATTGACGAATTGGCAGAACTGATTGAAGAGTACGGGGAGGATTGAGGATGGAAAAGGTATTTGGCGCGGTTTTACATCTGAGTCTGATTGGCAGTTATACCGTGCTGTTGGTGGTTCTTCTGCGGTTCCTGATGCTGAAGGTGCTGCATTGTTCCAGAAAACTGGTCTACGGGCTCTGGTTGCTGGTGTTCCTGAATTTTTGTGTGCCGACAGGGCTGCAAAGTCCTTTCAGTCTGATTCCTTCCAGGGTGGAAACCACCGCTCAGAATCTGGAAAATCGAAGCAATGAGCTGTCCGGTACGATCCATCAGCTGTCCGGTACAGGGCTGAAATCCGGAATGGAAGCACAGTTCCCGGAAGAACTTCAGGAAACACAGAAAAACAATCTGACAGGCACCGAGACAGGGATTTCCGGTCAAAGCAAGAGCACCTGGAATTGGAGTCTGATGTTCCGCATAGTATGGCTGTCCGGAATCGTATTACTGCTAATCCAGCAGACTGTTTCTACCATAAAATTAAAGGCACTTTTAAGCAAAAACCGATGTGTCAGAAGCGCTCCGAAACAGCGAATCCGGGAATACGAAAAGCTCCCGGCTCCTTTCGTATGGGGTGTCCTGAGGCCAGTTATCTGTCTTCCTGCGAACCTGGAGGCGACGGAAAAGCATTACATTCTGGCTCATGAGAATTACCACCGAAAGCGCTTGGATCCGATCTGGAAGCTCCTGTTTTTACTGGTCCGGATGCTTCACTGGTTCAATCCATGTGTCTGGCTGGCCTATGCGCTTTTCTGCCGGGATATGGAGATATCCTGCGACGAGGCAGTGCTCCAGAACAGTACCCGGGATATCCGGAAGGATTACGCTGCCAGTCTTTTAAAGTACGCTGCGAAGCAGAATGGATATGCGGTCAGCTCCCTGACCTTCGGGGAACCTTCCCTGAAAAGCCGGATTCAAAACGTGTTGCATTATCGGAAAAAGACCGTTGGAATCACTCTGATCGGAGTTATCATTCTGGTGGCGGCAGCCCTCGGTCTGCTTTTACGACCGACGACACCAACGACAGAATCCGATACGGAATCTGGAACCTCTGTGGAAACAGGAAAAACAGGTAGCGAAACGACAGCAGATCATACGATTCTCGGCAATGGCAGTGAGCTCATCGCGGTAGACGGCGAGCTCTATACCATGGATAGAACAAAGCTCTATTCCGACGGCGCGTATCTGTATTACGATTCCTGGGACGAGACAGGCGGCGTCTCCCGCATCTGGCGGCAGCCCTTTACCGCTGCAAATATGGAAATGGTTGCGGAGGGAGAACTTCTGGGCAGCACCGCGGACGGCAGCAGTCTTTACTACGATCCTGGCGATCACAGTGTCTGGGAATACAATACCGCTTCCGGCGATACGGCGCTTCTTTACCCGGGCAATCAGAATCCCATTACAAGCCTGTATGTGGATGAAAATGTGGTCCTCACAGCGGCTGGTCATTACGAGGGCAGCGCCGGATATTTCTACGGCAACTTTTACTCCTACAATCGGAAAACCGGGGAGACAACGGAGGCTTATCTGACCGACGCGCCCACCTTTGTAGTGTTGAATGATACCGTATATTATCAGAAATATTTTAACAGTCCGGACGGGGAAGACGTTCCCTACGGCATCTACCAGACGGATCTGGAATTTCAGAATGAGACCCGGACGGCACTGGATATGACCTTGCTGGGGGCAAATGAAGAGACAGGAGATCTGCTGGCAGCCGTCGAACCGGATTACTTAAGCTCCATCGAACCCGCCTATACCCAGACGGATCTGGACGCCATTTCCGTAGCCAACAGCCGGGGCTGGAATCAGGTGCTGGTGGACGCCGGAGCCGTATTTGGATACACAGACAGCGTGAATCAAACACAGCTGATCAACCTGGATGGCTTCCAATACACCGATTATGCGGACGCAGAGGTTACTTCAGTGCAGTATCAGAATGTCAGCGTCCTGGGCGATATGCTCTTTGTGCGGATGCAGCTTTTGGGGCATTTTGCAAAGGACGGTGCAGGCTTCCAGGAGTCCGTTCTGCGTGAAGTGTGGCTGAAGGTCCGCATGGATGGAAAAGGCGCGGAGATGGTGGACTCGACGATCTATTTTCCGAATGACGATACGGTAAATAATAGCGTGACAGCGGAACACGCAAACACCGCAAATACCGATTCGATGAATGAGATTACGAACATCGAACCAGCAAAAAACAAAAATTAGTTTATCGATCAGGAAGGCAGGCTCTGTCTTCCTGATTTTCAATTGAAAAAGAAATATCGCCGGGTTATAATAAAAAACAATACAAAACAAAGGAGAATCACCCATGCACACCCTCTACTTTGTCCGTCACGGACAGACCATTTGGAATGTGGAAAATAAAATCTGCGGGGCCACGGATATCGCGTTGACGGATCTGGGCCATCAGCAGGCCATCGAGACCGGAAAGAAGATTCTGAAGGAAGGCATTCAGGCGGATGAAATTCTGCATTCGCCGCTTGTCCGCGCAGCGGAGACAGCCAGGCACATCTCGGAGGTGACCGGAATCCCGGCCCGGATGGAACCCCGGCTGATCGAGCAGAATTTTGGAAAATGGGAGTCCACGCCCCGGGACGGCGCGGATTTCCGGAAGGCCAAGGAACAGTTTTTAAGCCGCTTCGAGGGTGGCGAATCCATGCTCCAGGTAGCCCAGCGGATTTACAACTTGCTGGACGATCTGAAGGCTGAGAAGGATAAGACTTATATCCTGGTGGCCCATAACGGCATTGCCCGGGTGGTGCAGTCTTATTTCTATGAAATGACCAATGAGGAATACGCCGCCTTTGGCGTCAAAAACTGCGCGTTCATGCGGTATGAATTCGAGGAGTAAGCCATGCAGATCTATGTACAGCAGAAAGCTTTGGGAAAGAAAAAGCCTCTGGCGAAGCTTCCGGTGGAGCTTCCCGATTTCGCAAAGCTGGAAACCGCAGCCGATTTTCTGCGGGAAATCGTGCTTCTGGAGGTTCAGAAATACAACGAAAAAAAGCCGGGCGAATCTATGCTTCCGTATCTGACCGAGGCGGAAATCAGCGCCTAGGCAGAGGCCGGAAAAGTGGGCTTCGAAACCATTTACAATGTGACCTTTATCGGAAACCATGCAAAGATTCACGGCAAGCTGGCCGATTACTCGGTGTATCTGGGTTCCGGCGTGGTACATGCGGAGGATTCTAAATTGAAGGATCCGTCTATTTTAAGCCAGCTTGGCAGATAGGAGGAAACGTATGCGTATATTGGTAGCCGAAGACGAACGGGATCTGAACCGGATTCTGGTTGAAAAACTGACGAGAAGCGGCTATACTGTGGATACCTGTTACGATGGAGCAGAGGCCATTCATGTTTTAGCGTATACGGAATATGACGCAGTAATCCTGGACATTATGATGCCAAAAGCCGATGGCTATGAGGTGCTTCGCAGTCTCCGAAATCAGGGAAAGGCAACTCCGGTGCTGTTCCTGACGGCAAAAGATTCCATTTCCGATCGGGTGAAGGGGCTGGACAGCGGAGCCAACGATTATCTGGTGAAGCCCTTTGCCTTTGAGGAACTGCTTGCCCGGATTCGTGTTATGACCAGAAGCTCCTATGGTCAGTCCGATCACAGACTGACGCTGGCCGATCTGGAGATGGATACGGCTAGCCGTCAGGTGACACGGGGTGGCGTGGAAATCCCGCTGTCCGCAAAGGAATATCAGCTGCTGGAATACCTGTTTTATAATCAGGGCATCGTACTCTCCAGAGAAAAGATCGAAGAACATATCTGGAACTATGATTATGAAGGCGGCACCAATGTGGTAGACGTCTATATCAGTTATCTTCGGAAAAAGATCGACGGCGGACAAAAAAAGAAACTGATTCATACTGTGCGGGGTATGGGATACGTGCTGAAAGAGGGGTGATTTATGAAGAAAGGATCCATAAGGCTGAAAATAACCGGCTGGTTTACGGCGGCGCTCTTGCTGGTGGTGTTGTTTACTTTTTTTATTATCTTTTCGGCCAATCACCGGATTCTTCAAAAAACGATCCGGGACAGCCTCATAGAAACGGTAGAGCATAATGTGGATGAAATCGAATATTACAGTAATATTGATGCATTTGATCTGCTTCACGAATCGGATCATTTTATCCGTTACGGGGACGGATATCTGGAAGTGGACGACGACTTTCTGGATGCAGTAAATGAAGTCTACACAGCGCTCTATCAGCCGGATGGAACCATGCTTTACGGGGAAAATCCCATCGCGGCAGAAACAGGAGCTCTTTCTTTTACAGACTCCTTGATCCGCACGGTGAAGAAAAAGGGCACTGTTTACTATCTGTTTGATCGGCGACTGGAGGCCGAGGGCGTGGAAGGCCTGTGGCTGCGGGGCGTGGTATCGGGAAAACAAGGGGATGTGCAGATGTCTGCGGTGATGCGTCTATCTCTGATTTTTCTGCCACTTCTGGTGCTGGTGGCATCGGTGGGCGGATACCTGATCGCCGGGCGTATGCTGCGGCCCATCCGGCAGATTTCCGATACAGCTCTTCAGATAGAACAAAGCGGGGATTTGACCCGGCGCATTGAGCTGGGACCGGGAAGCGATGAACTGCACCAGCTGGCAGACAGCTTTAACGCCATGTTTGAAAAATTGGAGAACACTTTTGAAGCGGAGCGTCAGTTTACCTCAGACGTGTCTCATGAGCTCAGAACCCCCATGAGTGTGATTCTGTCCCAATGCGAACTCTCACTGGAAAAACAGGGAGAGACATCAGAAGGCTATCGGCAGGATCTGCAGGTGATTCAGAGACAGGGCCGGAAGATGTCCAAGCTCATTCAACAGATGCTGGACTTTGCCCGCATGGAAAACGGTTCGGGAAAATACAGAAAAGAAAGACTGAACTTCAGTGAACTGGCAGCGGGTGTCTGCGAAGATATGGCTTTGATCCGGGAAAAAGGAATCCAGCTGAGCAGCCGGATTGAAAAAGAGATTTTTCTTTGTGGAAATGCCCTGTTATTGTCCAGGATGCTTGCGAATCTAATCGGAAATGCGTATCGCTATGGACGGGAAAACGGACAGATCCAGGTGACGCTTCGGAAAACGGAGAACGGCATCCTTCTTTCGGTGGAGGACAACGGCATTGGCGTCCGAAAGGAAGAGCAGGAGAAAATCTTCCGGCGCTTTTATCAGTCGGACGCTTCCAGAACCGGCGACGGCATGGGACTGGGACTTTCCATGGCCCGGGAAATTGCGCGGTATCACGGCGGAGAGATTACGCTCGAGAGTGAGTCTGGAAAAGGAAGCATTTTTTACGTCACATTTTAATCCTCTAATGTTCCTCTAATGTTTCTCTGATAAGATACAGCTATCAGAAAGAGAAAAGGAGAGAACGTATATGAAAAAAATGAGACATTTCCTGGATAATCCGAAAAAAGTGATGCTGGCAGCAGGCTGTACAGCAGCGATCTTATCTGTAGGAGGAATCAGCACCGTATATGCGTCGGGCGTTTTGGCACAGAGCTCCGGAATCGGAGAGGAAAACGCGAAAAAATTCGCATGCGCAGACGCGGGTGTCCTTTTGACAGACGCTCAGAATATGCAGGTGGAATTTGATTATGAGCGGGGACAATATGTATACGAAGTGGAATTCTTCGCAAACGGAACAGAGTATGAGTACTGGATTAAGGCATCGGATGGAGCCGTGGTAAAAAAGGAACTGGAACTGAAGGTTTACAGCAAATCGAAAGAGACGAAGCCTGTAACAACTGCGGAACCAGAGAAAAAAACAGAAACAAGTCAGAAAAAAGAAGATGAAAAACAGCCGACACAGCAGCCGAAGACGGAAGTAAAAACAGAAATAAAACAGGCTGGTGATATCGGCATGGCGAAAGCAAAGGAGATTGCTTTAAATCATGCAGCCGTATCCCAGGTTACTTTTACCAAGGCGAAGCTGGATAAGGAAGATGGAATTCTGGTTTACGAAGTAGAATTTGTAAAAGATAAGGTAGAATATGAATACACCATTCAGGCGGCAGATGGAGCAATCCTGGAATCGGATGTGGAACGGGAAGACGAGGAATATGACGACGATAATGACGACTGGGACGACGATGATGACTGGGATGATGACGATGACGACTGGGATGACGATTGATGAGAGAAAAGAGGAAGAAACATGCTGATAAGAAGCGCGACACAGGAGGATCTGGATGCTATCTCACAGGTAGAAGCTGAATGCTTCCCGCCTGCGGAAGCGGCTACAAAGGAGGAATTCGCAAAACGTCTGGCCTATTACGGAAGCCATTTCTGGCTCATGTTTGACGGCGACAAGCTTATCGCTTTTGTGGACGGCTTCGTGACCGATGAGGCGGATCTGACCGATGAAATGTATGAAAAGGCCGAAATGCACCACGAAAGCGGAGACTGGCAGATGATTTTCGGCGTCAATACCATTCCGGCTTACCGAAAAAAGGGCTACGCAGGCGAGCTCATCAAACGGGCCATTGCGGACGCCAGAGAGCAGGGCCGAAAAGGTCTGGTGCTGACCTGTAAGGATCGGCTGATTCCCTATTACGCCAAATTCGGTTTTGTAAATGAGGGCGTGTCCGAATCCGTACACGGCAATGTGGTCTGGAATCAGATGCGGTTGACCTTTTAGAAAGCAAACAGCCAAATTTTATCAGAGAAGCAAGGAACTCCCAGTGTAAAGAGCGGATTATTCCGCATAATAACTCCTGTAACAACCAATCACGAACCGCAGACAAATGGAATGTATAAAAAGATTCCCGTCTGCAGTAAGGAGGAGTTTCTTATGGCAAACAAATCTTCAAATACCGCAGCAGTACCGGAGGCAAAGGGCGCTCTTGACAAGTTCAAGTACGAGGTAGCCAGCGAGCTGGGCGTACCGCTGACCGACGGCTACAACGGCAACCTGACTTCCAAGCAGAACGGAAGCGTAGGCGGCTATATGGTAAAGAAGATGATCGAGGAACAGGAAAAGCAGATGGCCGGTAAATAAGCCCCCTGTTCAGAAAAGTTCGAGAAAACGTTTTTCAAAAAGAAACCTGAGTTACAGGGGACTCCGCAGCTTTGGATGAAAATCTGGGGCTGCGGTTCTTTTTTATTTTCATAAATTTAATGGATGACAAGCTCCGGACAAAATGCTATAATAAGCCAAAACGAATATAAGTTCGATTTTATATAGCAGGAGGAAACTTAAATGGTCATCTATGTGATCCGTCACGGTGAGACAGACTGGAATACAAAGCACTGGCTCCAGGGAACGACGGACATTCCCTTAAATCGAAATGGTATTGAAGTGGCGGAGATTACGTCAGAGGCGCTGAAGGGTATTCCCTTTGATGTGATTTTTTCAAGTCCGCTGAAGCGTGCCTATCAGACGGCGGAAATCATGAAACGGGAGCGGCAGATTCCCCTGATTGTGGACGAACGCCTGAAGGAAATCAGCTTTGGCTGTTTCGAGGGTCTGTGCTGCACGGGGCCGAATTACAACATCCCGGATCCGGATTTTCCGAATTTTTTCCAGAACCCGGCCCACTATAATCCGCCGGAGGGCGGTGAATCCATCGCGGAGCTCTGCGTCCGGGGAACGGATTTTTTGACCTGGCTCATTGACCAGCCGGAGTATCAGGACAAAACTGTGCTGATATCCGCCCATGGAGCGCTTGTGAAGGCACTGTTGTCCAGTCTTCTGATTACAGATTTGAAAGATTTCTGGAAGGGCGGCGTCCATAAAAACTGTGCGGTATCGATCATTGATGTGGAGCATGGAACGGCTTCTGTGCGGCAGGAAAATGTGATCTATTATGATAAGACCAGAAGTATCAACTATTTCGAATAAATGCAGCAGGAAATGGAGCAGCGGAAATTTTACGAAGGATAAGCAGGGCTTGTCCTTCTTTTATTCTCAACAAGAAATCCTGCTATGGACAGTGAGGAACTTTGACGCATATAATAATCATAAAACGGTTAGTTCAGGCTAATCCAGGAAAGGAGATTCTTATATGACATCAGAAGTAATCCGGGGAATCTTAATACCCTTTGCAGGAACTTCCCTTGGAGCGGCCATGGTCTTTTTTATGAAAACATCCTTAAATGAACAGGTCAGCCGGGCGTTGACCGGCTTTGCGGCGGGCGTCATGGTGGCAGCTTCCATCTGGAGCCTGCTGATTCCGTCCATGGAACAGTCGGCGGCCATGGGAATCTGGGCCTTCGTCCCGGCAGTTATCGGTTTCTGGGTCGGTATTTTATTTTTGCTGTTGCTCGATCACATCATCCCGCATTTACACCGGAACAGCGACGAGACAGAGGGACCCAGAAGCCGCCTGAAGCGCACGACGATGCTGGTGCTGGCCGTGACACTCCACAACATTCCAGAGGGTATGGCGGTGGGCGTTGTCTACGCGGGATGGCTCTCCGGCAATACTTATATCACCGTAACAGGTGCGCTGGCCCTGTCCATCGGTATTGCCATCCAGAACTTTCCCGAGGGCGCGATCATTTCCATGCCGCTCCGGGCCGAGGGCGCAGGCAAGGGAAAATCCTTCCTCTACGGCGTTCTGTCCGGCGTCGTGGAACCCATCGGCGCCTTTCTGACGATTCTGGCTGCCACCCTGATTCTTCCGGCCCTTCCATATCTTTTGAGTTTTGCGGCAGGCGCCATGATGTATGTGGTCATCGAGGAACTGATTCCGGAGATGTCCGTGGGAAAACACTCGGATATCGGAACAGTCTTTTTCGCTATGGGATTTACGCTGATGATGGCCCTGGATGTGGCCCTGGGCTAAGCAGTGGAAAATAGAAAATGGAATACAAACCAAAACAAATGGTTGCACGAAGCCTGTAAAAAAGGTAATATTATAAAATACGGGTCTGTCGAAAAATAGAACCCGTGCAGAATGATATGAGATTACAGGAGAACTAACATGAATTTAAATAGTGAAATCTGGGCGAAAGCCCCGGAGACCGAGCCGGAGCGCCAGTATTATTTTATAGAGGTCTGTAAAAAGCAGGTAGCAGAGGAAAGCGCGCGGCTTGGCCGCCCGCTGACTTTCTGTGTTACGACCTTCGGCTGTCAGATGAACGCAAGGGATTCCGAGAAGCTGACCGGAATACTGGAAAAAATTGGATATAATCCAACGGAAGAGGATACCGCCGATTTTGTCATTTACAATACCTGTACCGTCCGTGAAAACGCCAACCTGAAGGTCTATGGCCACCTGGGTCTTTTAAAGCACCGGAAGAAAAGCAATCCCCATATGAAGATTGCTCTCTGCGGCTGCATGATGCAAGAGCCGGAAGTAGTGGAGAAGTTAAAGCAGAGCTACCGCTTCGTGGATCTGGTCTTCGGTACCCACAATATTTTTAAATTCGCGGAGCTTTTGGCGGAAAGTATGCAGAACGGCAGCATGATTGTAGATATCTGGAAGGATACGCAGGAGATCGTGGAGGAGCTTCCCATTGAGCGGAAATACGCCTTCAAGTCTGGCGTCAACATCATGTTCGGCTGCAATAATTTCTGCAGCTACTGCATTGTGCCCTATGTGCGTGGCCGGGAGCGGAGCCGGAAGCCTGAGGACATTATCCGGGAAATCGAGAAGCTGGCTGCGGACGGTGTGACCGAGGTCATGCTGCTGGGCCAGAATGTCAATTCCTATGGAAAGAATCTGGAGAATCCCATGACCTTTGCGCAGCTTCTCCGCGAGGTGGAGAAGATTGACGGCATTCGCCGGATCCGTTTTATGACATCTCATCCGAAGGATCTGTCCGACGAGCTGATTCGGGTTATGAAGGAATCGAAGAAGATCTGCCGTCATCTGCACCTGCCCCTGCAGTCCGGAAGCAGCCGGATCTTAAAGGCCATGAACCGTAAGTACACCAAGGAGCAGTATCTGGAGCTGGCGGAGAAGATTCGTAGGGAGATCCCGGATATTTCCCTGACTACCGATATTATCGTGGGCTTCCCGGGCGAGACTGACGAGGACTTCGAGGAGACCCTGGATGTGGTGCGGAAAGTCCATTACGATAACGCGTATACCTTTATCTATTCCAAACGAACCGGAACGCCTGCTGCCGCCATGGAAAATCAGGTGCCGGATGCGGACAATAAAGTCCGTTTTGACAAGCTCCTGGCGCTGGTACAGAGCTGTGCCAGAGAGCAGACCGCCCGCTATACCGGAACTGTTCAGGAGGTCCTGATTGAGGAGGTCAACGACCACAAGCCCGGTTATGTGACAGGCCGCATGAGCAACAACCTGCTGGTTCATTTCCCGGGCGAAGCGTCCCGGATCGGACAGTATGTCAATGTCAGTCTGGACGAATGTAAGGGCTTTTATTTCATGGGAACTGTCGTTTAAAGGAGAAAGTCTATGGAGAACAGACGCTGCTGTCTAAGGCACACCTATCTTGCGGTAAAGACGCAGGCGGATAAATCCTTCGGGGGAAATCAGAACTGGGCCACCGGTTATATGATGCGGAAATACGGCTGCGGCGTGGTGGCCATGGGCGACGTGCTGATTTATCTGGGCATTCACCGGCTGCCCTGCAATACGGATCTGTTGTACGGCATGCTGCGGGAGGACGGCTGCCTTTCTTATCCCCGCTATGAGCGTTATCTGCGTAAGATGAACAAGCGCTATCTGGGCATTATCCCGGGCTTCGGCGTGCCAAATTTCCAGCTTGCCCGGGCGATGAACCGGTATTTTCGCCATTACCGGATCGATCTGCGTGCCAGATGGTGCTTAAGCTCCGGTAAAATGTTGGAGCGCATTCAGGACAGTCTGTCAAAGGACTATCCGGTGATTCTGGCCATCGGTCAGAATATTCCTTTCTGGCGGAAGAAAAAGCTGACCCTGTACCGCCAGGAAAACGGCGTCTATCTGCCTGCCACCGAGACAAAGGCTCATTATGTGGTGGTCACCGGTATGGAGAACGGCTATCTGCAGATTTCTTCCTGGGGAAAAGAATATTTTATCTCCTGGAAGGAATATCAGGAATACGGGAAAAAATACAGCAGCTTCTGGGCCAGCAATATCTGCCTGATTCAGGAAAAGAAGGGGAAGAAGCATGAATAACTATTTTGCCATGATGTCCCGGATGAAATACATCGACCGCTGGGCGCTGATGCGCAATACCCGGGCAGAGAACTTAAGTGAGCACAGCCTGGAGGTCTCTATGATTGCCCACGCGCTGGCTGTGATTGGCAACACTTATCTGGGCAAAGAGCTGAATACGGATCGGGCCGCGGTGCTTGGCATGTACCATGATGCGACAGAGATCATTACCGGGGATATGCCGACACCCATAAAATATTATAACCCGGAGATTCGGCATACCTATAAGGAAATCGAACAGAAGGCGGGCCAGACTCTTCTTTCCATGCTTCCGGAAGAAATGCGCGTATCCTATGAAGGAATATTTACGAATCAGGAGGAAGACGCTTATCTCTGGACGCTTGTAAAAGCTGCGGATAAGCTGTCAGCCTATATCAAATGTATCGAAGAGGAGGGGTGCGGCAACCGGGAATTTGTCCGTGCCAGAGAGACAACCCTGGAGCAGCTTCACCGGCTTAAGGTGCGGGAGGCAGAGCTGTTTTTGACCTATTTTATAGATGCCTACGGAAAAAATCTGGATGAACTGACAGGAGAAGAACAATGAGTGAAAACAGAGATTTTGATTTTTGCCCGCGCTGCGGAGCCCTGATGCAGGACGGTGTCTGCCGGAGCTGCGGTTACAGCGGACGGTTTGGCAGCATACAGCAGCCGACGCAGAATTACGGAATGGGAAACAGTCCGAAGAAAAAGAAGACGAAAGGCTGGGTGATCATCTTAAGCATTCTCGGCGCCATACTTCTGATTAGCGCCCTGATTGCGGTTACCATGAATGTGAGCCGCCTGATTTTCCATGCCGCGCAGGATACGGTGGGAAGCTCCGATTATTATGACGACTATGGCGACTACTACGATGATTCTGAAGATTATGAACCGAGTGAAGACGACGCGTATTATAAGGAAATCGTGGACGACATCAATGAGGATGCAGCTTATACCATTGACTGGCTGACCGAGTCCCGCTGGGCGTCCGCGGGTGACGATACTACAGGGTATTACGTGACTTATCCGGAGCTTCGGGCGAAGGATGCGGATAATGGAGCCGATTATTCAACCATTAATGCGGCGATAAAACGGGCTGCGGAGCAATATAAGGATTCCTATGCGGATTTCACAGACAGTGTGACGACCAGCGGCTATGTGACCTATATGGATGACGAGAAAATCAGCGTGGTATTTCAGCATCGGCTTCCGGAGGGCGAAAGTACGCTTCCGAAGCTGACTGCCCTGAATTTCCGGATTGAGACCGGCGAGCAGATCGCGCCATCGGAAATGATTGCCATTGACGATGAATTGGTTATGCGCTTCCGGGCACAGGATCAGACCCAGAATGGCGGGGTAGATTTCGTCACCAACAGCACAGATGAGGAATTGTTGAAGCTTCTGTCTGATCCCCGGGAGTCCGCGTACTTCTATTCCAAAGCAGGACTGGAAGTGGGCTTCAATTATGAGAGTGAAGAATACGGAAAGGGCTGGGTCAGCGTGACCTTAAAGGAACGTGCCCTGTAGAGGAGACTGTATGTTTTATATCGGAAGTCATATTTCATCGGCCAAAGGCTATGAAGCAATGGGAAAGCAGGCGCTGAAGCTGGGGGCCGGTACCTTTGCCTTTTTTACCCGCAATCCCCGGGGCGGCAGCGCCAAAGCCATCGACCCGGCAGACGTGGAACGGTTTCAGGGTATTGCGCGGGAAAACGAGTTTGGAAAAATTGTGGCCCATGCGCCCTATACATTGAACGCCTGTTCCGATAAGGCGGACACCCGCCGCTTCGCGGGCGAGACTTTTCGGGATGACCTGAAGCGCATGGAGTATACGCCCGGCAATTATTATAACTTTCATCCCGGCAGTCACGTGGGGCAGGGTGCAGAAGAGGGAATTCGCCTGATCAGCGAGATGCTGAACGCTTCTCTATCTCGGGATATGACCACCACGGTGCTTCTGGAGACCATGGCCGGAAAGGGCAGCGAGGTGGGAAGAAGCTTTGAAGAGCTTAAGGAAATTCTCGACCGGACAGAGCTTTCTGAGAAGCTGGGCGTTTGCCTGGATACCTGTCATGTATGGGACGCAGGCTATGACATCGTTGGCGATCTGGATGGTATACTTACGGAATTTGACAAAGTAATCGGTCTGAATCGTCTGAAAGCCATTCACCTGAACGACAGTCTGAATGATCGCGGCAGCCATAAGGATCGTCACGCCCGCATCGGCGAGGGGCACATCGGCTGGGAGGCCTTCACCCGTATTATCAATCATCCGGCGCTCCGGGATCTTCCCTTTATTCTGGAGACGCCAAATGACGACGCAGGCTGGACGGATGAGATTGCGAGACTTCGGGCTGCGCGCATTTAAACCTTAAATTTTTCGAAAGAGCATTGTCTTTTTATATACCAAACGGTATAATAAAGGTAGCAAAAACAGTATCTATATTTTAGGGAGATGAGACTATGAGGCTGACATTTCTGGGTGCGGATCACGAGGTGACAGGCAGCTGTCATATGCTTGAGACCTGCAAAAAGGTGATACTTGTAGACTGTGGTATGGAACAGGGGCCGGACATCTATGAAAATCAGGAAATTCCGGTGAATCCTGCTGATATTGACTATGTGCTTCTGACCCATGCGCACATTGATCATTCGGGTTTGCTGCCTTTATTGTACAAACGGGGCTTTAAGGGGACTATTTTTTCCACTTATGCCACCAGCGATCTCTGTGAGGTCATGCTCCGCGACAGTGCCCACATTCAGGAGTTTGAGGCGGAATGGCGGAATCGAAAGGCAAAGCGTGCCGGAAAGCCGGAATATGTGCCGCTGTATACCATTGCGGATGCGGACGGCGCGTCGAAACTGTTCTGTGGCTGTCCGTACGGAGAAAGGATTCATCTTGCGGACGGAATTGATATCCGGTTTACCGATGTGGGACATCTGCTTGGTTCGGCGTGTATTGAGGTCTGGCTCCAGGAAGACGGTGTCGAGAAAAAGCTGGTATTCTCCGGTGACATCGGCAATCTTCATCAGCCGATATTAAAGGATCCGGCTCATGTGGAAACCGCGGATTATGTACTGATTGAGTCTACATACGGCGACCGCAGTCATGGTCCGAAGCCGGACTATGTAAAGGAGCTAACCCGGATTATCCAGGAGACCTTTGACCGTGGCGGCAATGTGGTAATTCCGTCTTTCGCGGTAGGACGTACCCAGGAGATGCTGTATTTTCTGCGGGAGATCAAGGCAAAGAAGCTGATACACGGACATGACGGCTTCAAGGTCTACGTAGATAGTCCTCTGGCAGTACAGGCCACCACCATTTTCAATAAAAACATGTATGATTGTTTTGATGAGGAGACATTGGCGCTTGTAAAGAAAGGTATCAATCCCATCAGTTTTCCGGGTTTAAGCCTTTCTATTACCAGTGACGAGTCTAAAATGATCAATTTTGACGATGAGCCGAAGGTGATTCTCTCCGCATCCGGTATGTGCGAGGCGGGGCGTATCCGTCATCATTTGAAGCACAATCTGTGGCGACCGGAAAGCACAGTTCTGTTCGTGGGCTATCAGGCAGTCGGCACACTGGGCCGTTCTCTGGTGGAGGGCGCGAACGAAGTGAAGCTTTTTGGCGAGCCGGTGGAAGTTAAGGCGCACATTGAAGTTCTGGCCGGTATCAGTGGTCATGCGGATAAGGAAGGCCTGATTAGCTGGATTCAGGATTTTCGTACAAAGCCTCAGCGGGTCTTCGTGGTACATGGCGAGGATCAGGTCTGCGATACCTTTGCAGCCTGCCTGCATGAGGAGTACGGCTTTACCACCACAGCACCCTATACCGGAGAAATCTGGGATCTGGCCACCAACAGCCGGATTGCAGAGGGCAATCAGGAGCGCATTGTAAAGGAGCAGCGTAAGAACGCGAAGGCAGGAATGACTGTATACGATCGTCTGGTGGAGACCGGTAAACGCCTGATGCGGCTCATTGATCAGTGTAAGGGCTGGACCAATAAGGATATTGCGAAGCTGGCGGATCAGATCCAGGCTCTTTGCGATAAATGGGAAAAATAACACAGGGGGATCATAAGATGGACACAAATGACAAGAATGAAATGAGCCCGGCGGAGCGTCGGCACAGGGCGGCAGCCAGAAAGCGCCGTCAGGAAGAGATGAAGCGCAGAAAGTGCCGCCGGGCACTCTTGTTTGTAGTGATTATACTGGTTGTGGCAGTCATCGCAGGCAGTATCATAGTTGCGGTTTCAAAGTTCACAGGCGGCGGAAGTGGTGTGAAGATTTCCGCACAGGGCAGTACCTATGTGATTGCCATTGATCCGGGACACGGCGGCCGGGATACCGGTATGAGCAGCGCGGCTATTGAGGAAAAAGAAGCGGATCTGAACATCTGTGCGAAGCTGAAAATCATGCTGGAAAGTCAGGGCTATCAGGTGGTGATGACACGGGAGGACGATTCCTATCTGTCCAAGGAGGAACGTGTGGCGGCAGTCAACGCATCCGGCGCGGATCTTCTGGTCAGCGTACACTGCAACTATTCCGAGGATGACAGCAGTCAGAGCGGCGTACATGTCAATTATGCGAATGACGACAAGAAAAGCAAGTCTCTGGCAGAGAATATCGACGCAGCCCTGGTAAAGGAGACCGGTGCGAAGGATCAGGGAAGTAATTCCTGCGATTTTTCCATTGTAAATGATACGGATATGCCGGCGGTTCTGGTGGAGGCCGGTTACCTGAGCAACGAGAGTGAAGGCAGTGAGCTGGCGGACGACGTCTACGAGAACAGCGTAGCGAAAGGCATTGCCAAGGGCGTGCTGGCAACTTTGAACCGCTAATTCTGATGAAGTATGTAGATTTGCCAGAGCTTTCGGCCTTTATCATGGAAAAGGTTATCGGGCTGATAGGTGACTGGATGGAATTGTTCCACAAGGGGCGTCTGATGACGCCCCTTTAACTGTGCCACATAAAAGGTACGTTCCCAGGGCGTGGCTGGGGTGGAGCTTTATACCGGACGGAAGATGCCGGTGGAAGAGATCCGGGAAGATCTAAATGTCTGCCCCAGATCTGTCATCTTACCTCCCCTGCAAATTCAAATTGACGCAGACCGGAAGATATACTAAAATAAAATTGATTTGCATGGAGGTAACAGTATGAATATATTTCTGATAGGATTTATGGGAACCGGAAAGAGTACCATTTCCGCTGTACTGGGAAAGGAGCTTTCCACAGAAGTCATAGAAATGGACGAGCTCATCGTAAAGCGCCAGGGGATGCCCATTTCCCAGATCTTTGAGACCCGGGGCGAGGAGTACTTCCGGGAGCTGGAAACGGGACTTCTGGTGGAACTGCAGCAAAGGGACGGCGTCATCGTTTCTTGCGGAGGCGGCACGCCCATGCGGGAGTGCAATGTGGCCGAGATGAAAAAGAGCGGCATCATCGTACTTCTGACCGCCCGGCCGGAGACCATCTTTGAGCGGGTGCGTTACAGCCATAACCGGCCACTGATTGAGCACAATAAAACTGTAGAATATATCGCCGAGCTTCTTGAGAAGCGTCGGGAAAAATATGAGGCGGCAGCCGATGTGACCATCGCCACAGACGGCAAGGACACCCGGGAGATCTGCAGGGAGATTCAGGACAGCGTAAAAGAATGGGAGAAGCAGTCATGTTAAAGGAGCTGGTTTTAAAGAATCGAAGTTATCGCGGATTCGATTCATCGGTGCGTCTTACCAGAGAAGAACTTCTGGAGCTGCTTGACCTGGCACGCTACACAGCATCCAGCGTCAACGAACAGCCTTTGCGATACTACATTGCCTGGGAAAAAGAAGAGGTGGAGCAGATTCTGCCCCTGACCATGTGGGCGAAGGCTCTGAAAGAAATGAAGCTCCCCCATCCGGGCAAGGAGCCTGCTGCCTTCATCATCATTTGCCAGGATATGAACATCAGCTCCAACACCACCCGGTTCCAACGGGATGTGGGCGTGGTGGCTCAGACGATGCTGTTGGGCGCAGTGGAAAAAGGCTTCGGCGGCTGCATGATCGGAAGCTTCCATAAGCCTCAGCTGAAGGAACTACTGAATCTGCCGGAGGGCGTGGAGCCGAACCTGATTGTGGCTCTTGGCAAGCCTGCGGAAAAAGTGGTGCTGACCGATGTGGGGGAAGATGGAAGTACAAAATATTACCGGGACGCGGAGGACACCCATTATGTTCCCAAGCGGAGCCTGAAAGAACTGGTGCTGGAGGCAAAATGAACCGAACGATAGAAAAAGAACTGTCACCGCGTCAGAAGAAAAGTCTGGAGACACGAAAACGGATTTTTGATGCCACTTATCAGCTGGTTAACCAGTATGGGGATGCCTATACGGTGCAGGATGTCTGTCATCTGGCTTCGGTGTCTGTGGGATCCTTTTACCATTTTTATAAAAGTAAAGAGGAAGTAACCTCCGATCTGTATCTTTTTTTTGACACACATATGGAAAAAGAATTACTAATGATGCCGGAAGAACCAGCTGCGCGTCTGAAATCTATTACAAGCGAAATGATGCGCTATAGTTTGGAATGGGGACTCCCATTTCTGCGGCTCTCCTGCGCCCAGACTAGCGGTGAAAAAGAAATCAATCTGGTGCACGAGCGGAGCGTCAGCTTTCAGGAGCTTGTGTTGACACTGAAGTCCGGGATAGAACAGGGAGTGTTTGACTGTCCCAGAGGAGAAGAATATTATGCGCGGTATCTGATTACCATCTTCCGTGGCACCCTGCACTGGTGGACAGTGCAGCATGGCAATTTCGATGGTGTGGAACGCATGGAGCGATATACAGAAGATTTTTTGAAAATTATAACAAAATAAGCAAAGAGCACGACAGAGTAAAAAGCTTTGTACGTGCTCTTTTTTGAAAATTTATATTTTTAAAATTACTCTTGCACATTACTATGATAAAGTGTATAATACAGATTGAAAATAGAATATATTCTAGTTAATATTCTAGAATATGACATGCGAAGGAGATGGATGTTATGACACAAATGTTATCACTATTGTTCATTCTTGCAATCATGGGATTTGCCGAAATTGTATCTAAGCTGACAAAGGGTAAGGTTCCGTCGGCTTTGATTCTGGCGCTGGGTTATATTGTCGGATTTTGGACAATTCTGCCGAAGGACATCGTACAGAACAGCGGTATTGCTACCATGTATACGATCTGTACTTTCTATTGCATCACCAATATGGCAACCAGTATTCCGGTGGCAGAGATGAAGCGTCAATGGAAAACAATTCTGATCGCCTGTATTGGTGTTATCGGAATCTGTCTGACCAGCTTTACCATTGGTATATTGTTATTTGGAAAAGAATTGGTACTTTCCACGGTATCCAGCTTTGCAGGTGGTTCCGGAGCGTTAATTGTGATTCAGCAGGCGGCTGAGGAACTGAACCTTCCGAATGTGGCGGTGGCAGCGCTGATAGCCGGAACGACACAGATCCTGATCGGCTATCCGCTTACAGGCGTGGTACTCAGACGGGAAGCGAAAAGACTGGGCGTACAGTATAAGTCCGGCAATCTGACTGCGCATACTATGGCGGAGGACGGCGACAAAGTTAAATTTAAACCCTTCGTAAAACTGCAGAAATTTTCAAGCCCGACGGTGATTCTTCTGAAACTGACAGCCATTGCCGTGGTTTCCATCTGGATTCAGGATGTAACAGGACTGAACCGTCTGGTTGCCTGCCTGATCTTAGGTTTTCTGGCATCTGCAACCGGATTTCTGGAGGCAGATGCGCTTGGCAAGGCTAAAGCCAATGGTATCTGCATGACCTTTATGTTGGCGTATCTTTTTGGCTGCTTTTCCGCGGCAACCCCAGATGTATTTTTCTCTCTGTTCTTTAAAATCCTGGGACTGGCAGTAATTTCTACCATCGGTATGTACGTCATGGCATTTGTGGCAAGTAAGATTTTCAAGGATATTACGTTTGATATGTGTATGGGTATTATTCTGACCTGCTATCACGGATTTCCGGTCAATGTCATGCTGACAGAAGAAGCTATCGACAATGTAATCGAAGATAAAGAAGAACGCGAGGTTATTGCAAGCCGTATGGTTCCGATGATGCTGGTAGGCGGATTTACCAGTGTCACCTTTGTATCTGTATTGCTAGCAAGTATCTGCGCAAGTATGCTGGCAGCCATGTAATTAAAAAAGGAGATACATAATGGATATTAAGAAAGAAGCTTTGGAACTACAGCCATTTCTGGAAGAATTTCGACATGATCTGCACATGCATCCGGAACTGAGTATGCAGGAGTTTCGTACTACAGATCAGTTTGCCGGAAAGTTGGATGATTGGGGAATTTCCTATCAGCGATTTGAGCCGACCGGTCTGATGACAGAGCTTGTGGGAAAGGCGGATGGCCCGTTGGTATTGCTTCGCGCAGATATTGACGCTTTGCCGATTCAGGAAACGACAGGCCTTCCCTATGCGTCGCAGACCGAGGGCATCATGCACGCCTGCGGTCATGATACTCATGGAACCATGCTGCTGGGAGCATTAAAAATATTAAAGGATCATAAGGATGAACTTCCGGGGCGTGTGCGCTTCGTATTCCAGCCGGGAGAGGAAAACGGCGAGGGTGCCCGGGCGGTGATTGCTCAAGGTGCCGCGAAAGATGCGGATATGTGCTTCGGCATTCACAGTGCCCCAGATTATCAGGTGGGCAGTATTGGCTGCTGCCCGGGTCCCGCCCTGGCTGCTACGACCTGGTTTGGGATTACGGTACACGGAAAGGCTGCTCACGGCGCAACCCCGCAGGAATCCTGCGATGCATTGACTGCCATGTGTCAGGTGGTTTCTAACCTGCAGAGTATCGTATCCCGCCGTATTCCGGCTCAGTGGCCGCTGGTGGTTTCTGTTGGAAAGATAAGCGGCGGTACTGCCTTCAATATCATCCCAGATACCTGCTGCATTGAAGGCACCTGCCGTTATTTTGAGAGGGAACTGAATGAGAAGGTACCGGCGCTTTTAAAGGAAGTGGCAGAAAATGTGGCTGCGGCTTACGGCTGTACCGCAGAGGTACAGTTTAAGATTCACACACAGCCGGTTATCAACGATGCGGAAGTCATGGAAATTGTAGCGGAAAGCGCCGCGAAGATTCTGGATTCGCCGGATTTGCTGTTTGATTATCCACAAATCATGGCCGGAGACGATTTTGGTGATTTCGGAAACGTGGCCCCTAGCGCTTATTATTTTCTGGGCGGCGGCGGACATGGTCCCGGACATAATGGTAATTTCCAGGTAGAGGATGAGATGCTTCACAGCGGAGCAGCTATTTATGCGCAGGTTGCTATAGATGCATTGACAAAATGGAATAAAATTCGAGAGAAATAACATGAAAAAAGGATTCCAATGCACATTTGCGGGATCCTTTTTTTATGTCATTTCTTTACAGAGAGGGTAAAGAACGCTATAATAAACAAGACTTATTTTAAAATGAAAAGGGATACAGAAGATATGAATGAAATGACACAGACAAATACAACACAGTTCAATCCTCTGGGCACAGAACCGGTAGGACAGCTTCTTCGAAGATTCGCGGTTCCCAGCATTGTAGCCATGCTGGTCAACGCCCTTTACAACATGGTTGACCAGATTTTTATCGGCCACAGTATCGGGGAGCTGGGAAACGCAGCGACCAATGTGGCCTTCCCCCTGACCACCAGCTGTACCGCCCTGGCCCTGCTGTTCGGTATCGGCGCGGCTTCAGCCTTTAACCTGTCCATGGGACGGGGCGAGAAGGATAAGGCCCTTTATTATATTGGAAACGCGGCGGTCATGATGTTTGGAAGCGGCATTGTACTGTTTCTGATTGCGGAGCTTTTCCTGGATCCCATGCTGATCTTTTTCGGTTCGCCGGATAATGTCCTGGGACTGGCCCGGGAATACGTACGGATTGTAGCCGTTGGATTTCCGTTTCTGATTCTGACCTCCGGCGGAGCCCACCTGGTCCGGGCGGACGGAAGCCCCAATTATTCCATGGCCTGTAACCTGACCGGAGCTCTCGTCAATACCATTCTGGATCCGATTCTGATTTTCGGCTTCAAGATGGGAATGACCGGAGCGGCCCTTGCTACGATCACCGGCCAGATAATCTCTGCCTTTCTGGTGTTCCGCTATCTCCGTCATTACAAGGCAGGACCATTTACCAGAGAGCATCTCCGGCCCAAAATGGTTTATCTGGGCTACGCCATGACGCTGGGTATGGCTCAGTGCTTTAATCAGCTGGCTATGATGCTGGTGCAGATTGTTATGAACAATTCCCTGCGCCATTACGGCGCCCTGTCTGTATACGGAGAGGCCATTCCGCTGGCCTGCTCCGGCATTATCAATAAGGTCAGCTTTATGTTTTTTGCTTTCTGTATCGGAATTGCCCAGGGAATGCAGCCCATTGCCAGCTTCAATTACGGAGCGAGAAATTATGACCGGGTAAAGAAGGTCATTTTCCTGAGCCTGTCGGCAGGACAGATCATTTGTATTACCGCCTTCTGCCTGTTCCAGATTTTCCCATTACAGATCACAGCTCTGTTCGGAAATGGCTCAGATCTGTACTTCTCCTTTGCGGAGCGGTATTTCCGGATTTACCTGTTCTTTACCTTTATCAATAACCTGCAGCCCATGTCCTCCACCTTCTTTTCCTCCATCGGAAAGCCGAAGAAGGGAACCTTCCTGTCTCTGACCCGGCAGATTATTTTCCTGCTGCCCTTATTGGTTATCCTGCCCCTGTTCCTGGGAATTGACGGTATCATGTACGCGGGCCCCATCGCAGACTGCCTGGCCGCTGTGATTTCCGGAATTTTCCTGGCCGGGGAGCTGAAAAAAATGGGCGCGGAAGCCGAACGATAATTTGATACTTCAGAGGCTTTGACAAATTTATTTATTATGGTTCAGCAGTGTTTTGATGTCTTCCTCCGGCGTGGTAATCGGTGCGATTCCATAATTTTCCACCAGGAAATTCAGAATATTAGGAGACAAAAACGCCGGAAGAGAAGGACCAAGACGGATGTTTTTAATACCCAGGTGCAAGAGTGTCAGCAGGATGCAGACGGCCTTCTGTTCGTACCAGGAGAGAACGAAGGAAAGCGGAAGCTCATTTACGGAACATCCAAAGGCGTCCGCAAGTGCCACGGCAACCTGGATTGCGCCATAAGCGTCATTACACTGTCCCATATCCATCAGCCGCGGCAGCCCGCCGATTTCGCCCAGATCAAGATCATTGAAACGGAATTTTCCGCACGCCAGGGTGAGGACGATACTGTCAGAAGGCGTCTGCTTTACAAATTCTGTATAATAGTTCCGGCCGGGCTTAGCTCCATCACAGCCGGCAACCAGGAAGAAATGGCGGATTGCACCTGCTTTTACTGCCTCAACTACAGTTCCTGCATGGGACAGGATGGCTGCATGACCAAAACCGGTGGTCACCTTTGTACCGCCGTTGATGCCTGTGAGTATCTGATCTTCTTTGTAACCACCCAGTTCCAATGCTTTTTCAATGACCGGCGAGAAATCTTTCTTCTCATCGATATGGACAGCACCTGGGAAAGCAACCACTTCTGTTGTAAATACTCTGTCAGCGTAACTGCTTTTGGGCGGCATCAGACAGTTGGTAGTGTAAAGAATCGGAGCTGGAAGATGATCAAACTCTTTCTGCTGATTCTGCCATGCAGTTCCAAAATTCCCTTTTAAGTGAGAGAATTTCTTTAAGAATGGATAAGCATGGGCAGGGAGCATTTCACCGTGGGTATAGACATTGATTCCTTTTCCCTCTGTCTGTTCAAGTAAAAGCTGCAGATCCTTCAGATCATGTCCGGTCACAACAATAAAGGGTCCTTTTTCTACGGTAAGAGTAACTGCAGTCGGTTCTGGTGTTCCGTAAGTTTCTGTATTTGCCTTGTCAAGGAGTGCCATGCACTTCAGATTGATTTCTCCTACTTTCAGCACAACAGGAAGCAGTGTTTCCACACTTTCTTCGTAACCAATCTTAAATAATGCCTCGCAGAAGAACCGATTCACTTCGGCATCTTCATAGTTCAGAACGTTTGCATGATAGGCATAGGCTGCCATTCCGCGAATTCCGAAAAGAATAAGAGATTTCAAAGAGCGGACATCTTCATCGGCATCCCACAGCTGCTGCATATCGTATTCGTCTGTTTTGCCGCATGATGACTGACATTTACTGCAGTCAGGAACCAATCTTTCTTTCTCGGCTCTGACTTTTTGTATCATATTTTGAATCGCTGCATCATCAAAACTCACATTTGTAACGGTAGTAAACAGTCCTTCGATTATGACCTGCCCGGTTCTTTTAGAAATAGCTGCTGTATTATCGACAGCTCTTGCCAGACCGATCAACGCCCCGGTCAGTTCATCCTGCAATCTGGCTGTATCTGCCTTTTTCCCACAGACACCGGCATTTCCTGTACAGCCGGTACATCCCACTGTCTGTTCACACTGATAACAAAACATTTTTGTATTCATTTTCGTATTCTCCTTTTATTCTAATATTTTTCCATCAATACTTATTGTTACAACCTGCCATGGTATAAATTTTCCACTGCTTTGAAGGGCTTTTCTTGCTGCCATTTCCAGTCCACCACAGCATGGAACTTCCATTCTTACAAGTGTCACACTTTGAATGTTGTTATTTTGAATAATCTCGGTCAGTTTCTCACTATAATCCACCTGATCTAATTTTGGACAACCAATTAAAGTTACCTTATTTCGAATAAAATCCTGATGAAAGCTGGCATAAGCGTAAGCAGTACAATCAGCTGCGATTAAAAGTTTTGCACCGTTAAAATATGGTGCATTAACAGGAGCCAGTTTAATCTGTACCGGCCAGTTCTGAAGCTTTGGCACCGAGTGTGCAGACATTGCCTGATTTTTGACAAATAGTTTCTTCTGTGATTCTTTCACGGCTTCTTCATCATATGCGGGTGCTTCTCTTTCCTCAAATGAAATGGCACCTGTGGGACATTCCGGAAGACAGTCGCCCAGTCCGTCACAGAAATGTTCTCTCACCAATTCCGCTTTTCCGTTAATGATATCAATGGCACCTTCGTGGCAGGCATCTGCACAGACACCGCAGCCGTTGCATTTGTCTTTATCAATCCTGATAATCTTTCTTATCATTTTTTTCCTCCGTCAATAGCATTTAACTTTTGTTTCTGGTAGAATCATAGTATAATAAACACAACTTGTATGTTTGATTTCCAACAGGAGGAGCGATTTTGAAAAAATATTTACCCATTCTAAGAAACAGTCCATTTTTTAAAGGCCTTACGGATAACGAGATATTATCCATATTGCATTGTGTAAATGCAACCATCATTTCCAAAGAACGAGACTCTTATATTTTCAGAGCAGGGGATTCTACCGAGGTAATGGGACTTGTGGCGTCGGGCTGTGTTCTTGTGATACAGGAAGACCTTTGGGGACATCGGAATATTCTGTCAAAATGTCATGCCGGTGATTTCTTTGGGGAGCCCTATGCAGCAAGTCCGGGTGCTGTTCTGAATATCAGTGTGGTAGCAGATGAGGATTGTGAGATTATCCTGTTAAATGTCCAGAGGCTTCTGGTTACCTGCCCGACTGCATGCGGACATCATCAGAAGCTGATTCGTAACCTGGTCAGTGTGCTGGCAAATAAGATACTGCTCCTGAACGATAAGATCACGCATGTTGGCAAGCGAACGACCAGGGATAAACTACTGTCCTATCTGTCGGCAGAGTCCACCAGACATTCGTCGTTGTCCTTTGACATTCCTTTTGACCGACAGCAGTTGGCGGATTATCTTTGTATTGATCGGGCGGCAATGTCTACAGAAATATCAAAATTACAAAAAGAAGGCTTTATAAAAACAAATCGAAATCACTTTGAATTGAATGTTTCCGGTGATGTAGATACAAGAATAAAAATGTGATATCTTATATCATGGAAAACACAGGATTAATTTTAAGGCTGTTATATGTGAAAAAGGAGGAAGCTTTCAATGATAAATAAATTACATTTGGCAATGATTGAATTATATCGAGGAGATGCAAAGAGAATTCAACATTTTTGCAAAGTGCATAGTTATGCAAAATTGATAGCGGAAACGGAAAATGTGGATAAAAAATGCCTGTTTACCATTGAAGTGGCGGCTTTGACACATGATATTGGAATTCATTTCTGCGAAGAAAAATATGGAAATTGCAATGGAAAATTACAGGAAAAAGAAGGCCCTGCAATCGCAGAAAAGCTACTTGGAGAATTAGGCTTTGATCAAAATGTATCTGATCGGGTTCAGTATTTGATTGCACATCATCATACCTATAATAATATTGATGAAATGGATTATCAGATCTTGGTAGAGGCTGATTTTCTGGTAAACATCATGGAGGATGGCTTATCGAAGGAAGTAGCTTTAAAAGCCTATCATAATATTTTTAAAACAGCATGTGGAAAAATGATTTGCAGGGAGATGTTTCATATTTGACATGACAATAGCTTTAGAGATACGCCATGCACAGCTTATAGTGTTCACAAAATCTTCACAAAAAAATTAGCACTCACCTCTTGACAGTGCTAACAAAAAGGACTATAACATAGTTGTCAAGAGGGAAAAGGAAATGGAACCTCAAGACAGTGACCTATTGTACGAGACATAAAAAAGGAGCGTTTACTATGTTAACACCGAGTGTATTTGGAAAAGATTTCTTTGATGATTTGTTTGAGTTTCCGTTCTATGATGACAGAGACATGCAGAAGCTGGAAAAGAAGCTGTATGGCCGCAGAGGTAAGAACCTGATGAAGACGGATATCAAGGATACCGATAAAGCATATGAGCTGGAGATGGATCTCCCGGGATTCAAGAAGGACGAAATTAAGGTTTCTCTGGAAAATGGTTATCTGACCATCAGCGCAGCAAGAGGCCTGGACGTAGATGAGCAGGAGAAGGAAACTGCAAAGTACATCCGCAAGGAGCGTTACGCAGGATCCTGCCAGAGAAGCTTCTATGTAGGCGAAGGCGTAAAGCAGGAGGATATCAAGGGCGAGTTTAAGCATGGTATCCTGAAGCTGGTCATCCCGAAGAAGGAAGAAAAACCGGAAGTTGAGACGTCAAAGTACATCTCCATCGAAGGATAATGGAGCGAGGAGCCTCGCCGCGGAAGCGGCGGGGCTCCTTTTTATGGAAGGATGTTGTTAAAAAGGGTGCGAAAAAATGTGAAAATGGGGTGCAAAAGCAATACCGTCATGCTATAATTGGGAAAACGAGAGGAGTGATAGATCATGGCTGAGACATTAAAGACCATCAAAGAAAGAAGAAGCTGCCGGAATTTTAAGCCGGATATGGTTTCGAAGGAGCTGCTTGATAAAGTACTGGAGGCCGGCACCTGGGCGCCGACCGGAATGGGAATGCAGTCCCCGATTATAATAGCCGTAACCAATAAGGAGCTGCGGGATAAACTTTCAAAGATGAACGCAGAGATTATGGGTTCAAAAGCGGATCCGTTCTATGGCGCTCCTGTGGTACTGGTGGTGCTGGCGGACAAGAACCGGCCGACCCACGTCTACGACGGCAGCCTCGTGATGGGCAATCTGATGCTGGCTGCCGCGGATCTGGGACTTGGAAGCTGCTGGATTCACCGGGCAAAAGAGGAATTCGAGAGCGAGGAAGGTAAGAAAATTCTGAAAACTCTCGGGATCGAAGGAGATTATGAGGGCATCGGCCACTGTGTGCTGGGTTATGCGGCTGCGGTTTCGGCAGAACCAAAAGAACGGAAAGCATCTTACATCTATTACGCAGAATAATTTCCGGTTTCCTTTTCCTATAAAATGTTGTATAATATAGACAAGAACAACTGGAAGGGAGAATGATTTTATGGCAAATAACACAATCATTACCATCGGACGCCAGTATGGAAGCGGCGGACACGACATCGGAAAACAGCTTGCGGAAGAGTTAAACGTTCCTTTTTATGACAAAGCATTGCTGGAGAGAGCAGCCAAGGACAGCGGCCTCTGCCAGGAGATTTTCGAAAATCACGACGAGAAGCCGACCAACAGCTTCCTCTATTCACTGGTGATGGATACCTATTCTCTGGGATATACCACTTCTTCTTTCTCAGAGATGCCCCTGAACCACAAGATTTTCCTGGCGCAGTTTGACGCCATTAAGAATATCGCCAAGGAAGGCCCCTGCGTCATCGTAGGGCGCTGCGCTGACTATGCATTGGCAGATTTCCCGAATGTGGTCAATGTATTCCTGCATGCGGATATGCAGGATCGCGTCGTGCGGATCGCGAGACGTCATGATCTGACCGACGCCAAGGCTAAGGATCTGATTGTCAAGACGGATAAGCGCCGTGCCAGCTACTATAATTACTATACCAGTAAGAAATGGGGCGACGCGGCAGGATACGATCTGTCTCTGAATACAGCGACGCTGGGTATCGACGGCACGATTCATATGATTCGTGAGTTCATGGCCTATAAGGAGCGGGAGCACGAAAAAATCTAGGAGTATATATTTAAAATGAAATTTGTGATACAGCGGGTTTCCCATGCATCGGTGACGGTGCATGAGGAAACCATCGGCCGTATCAATCAGGGCTATCTGGTTCTGATTGGTGTGGGAAAAGAAGATACAAGAGAAGACGCAGACCGCTTGGTGAAGAAAATGATCGGCCTGCGCATTTTTTCGGATGAAAACGGGAAGATCAACAAGTCCTTGAAGGATGTGGACGGGGAGCTTCTGCTGGTCTCCCAGTTTACACTGTACGCGGACTGCAGACACGGCAACCGGCCGGGATTTACAGAGGCGGCGGGTCCGGATATGGCAAATGAGCTCTATGAATACATCATTGAAAGCTGCAAAAAGGAAGTTGCTGTGGTCGAACGGGGAGAGTTCGGCGCGGATATGAAGGTAGAGCTTTTAAATGACGGACCATTTACCATTTTATTAGAATCGTAGAAACAAAAATTTACAATATAAATACAGGGAGAGAAAACATGGGTAAAAGACAGGATATCCACAAAGTAATGATTATCGGTTCCGGCCCGATTATTATCGGTCAGGCCTGCGAATTCGATTATTCCGGCACACAGGCCTGCAAGGCGCTGAAGAAGCTGGGCTACGAGATCGTTCTCGTAAACTCCAATCCGGCGACCATTATGACAGATCCGGGAACCGCAGACGTTACGTATATTGAGCCGTTAAATGTGGAACGACTGACTCAGATCATTGAAAAAGAAAGACCAGATGCCTTATTGCCGAACCTCGGCGGACAGTCCGGTCTTAATCTTTGCTCCGAGTTGGCGAAGGCAGGCGTCCTGGATAAATATGACGTTAAGGTTATCGGCGTGCAGGTAGACGCCATCGAGCGCGGCGAGGATCGCATCGAGTTCAAACACACCATGGACAGCTTAGGGATCGAGATGGCACGCAGCGAAGTTGCCTATACCGTAGACGAGGCAGTAGCTATTGCGGATAAACTGGGGTACCCGGTTGTTCTCCGTCCGGCTTACACGATGGGCGGCGCAGGCGGCGGTCTTGTATACAATGTAGAAGAGCTGAAAACGGTCGTAGCCAGAGGTCTGCAGGCCAGTCTGGTGGGTCAGGTCCTGGTGGAGGAGTCCATTCTCGGCTGGGAAGAGCTGGAGCTGGAGGTAGTCCGCGACAGCAAAAATAACATCATCACCGTATGCTTTATTGAAAATATCGACCCGCTGGGCGTACACACCGGTGATTCTTTCTGTTCCGCGCCCATGCTGACCATTCCCGAAAATGTACAGAAGCGTCTGCAGGAGAAGTCCTATAAGATCGTAGAGGCCATCCAGGTTATCGGAGGCACCAATGTACAGTGGGCCCATGATCCGAAGACAGACCGGGATATCGTCATCGAGATCAATCCCCGTACTTCCCGTTCCTCCGCATTGGCTTCCAAGGCAACAGGCTTTCCCATTGCGCTGGTTTCCGCTATGCTGGCGTCCGGCCTGACACTGGACGAGATCCCCTGTGGAAAGTACGGCACACTGGATCGCTATGTTCCGGACGGAGATTATATCGTAATTAAGTTCGCACGCTGGGCTTTTGAAAAGTTCAAGGGCGTAGAGGATAAGCTGGGTACGCAGATGCGCGCCGTTGGCGAGGTTATGAGTATCGGTAAAAATTATAAGGAAGCCTTCCAGAAAGCCATCCGCAGTCTGGAGATTGGCCGTTACGGTCTTGGATTCGCGAAGGATTTCCATGAAAAATCCAAGGAAGAGCTGCTGCATATGCTGCATACAGCTACCAGCGAACGCCAGTTCATTATGTATGAGGCTATCCGGAAGGGCGCAACCAATGCAGAGCTTTTTGAGCTGACGAAAATCAAAGATTATTTCCTGAATCAGATGCGGGAATTGGTTGAGGAGGAAGAGAAGCTCTTAACTTATAAGGGACAGGTACCGCCCGCAGAGATCCTGACACAGGCTAAAAAGGACGGCTTCGCAGATCGTTATTTAAGCCAGTTTCTGGGGGTTCCGGAAGCAGATATCCGCAACGCGCGAACAGCCATCGGCGTAACAGAAAGCTGGGAGGGCGTTCATGTAAGCGGAACCAAGGACAGCGCTTACTATTATTCTACCTACAATGCGCCGGATAAAAACCCGGTCAGCACGGATAAGCAGAAAATCATGATTCTGGGCGGCGGCCCCAACCGAATCGGTCAGGGTATCGAATTTGATTATTGCTGTGTACACGCGGCAATTGCTTTGAAGAAGCTTGGCTTCGAGACAATCATTGTAAACTGCAATCCGGAAACCGTATCTACCGATTACGATACCTCCGATAAGCTGTATTTTGAGCCGCTGACTCTGGAGGACGTCTTAAGTATCCACGAGAAGGAGAAGCCGGTAGGCGTTATTGCCCAGTTCGGCGGACAGACGCCGCTGAATCTGGCAGCAGATCTGGAAAAGAATGGCGTCCGGATTCTGGGAACCAGCCCGGAGATCATCGACCTGGCAGAGGATCGGGATCAGTTCCGCGCCATCATGGAGAAGCTGAATATCCCCATGCCGGAGGCAGGTATGGCTGTTGATGTGGAGGAAGCTCTGGAAATTGCCGAGCGCATCGGTTATCCGGTTATGGTGCGTCCTTCTTATGTACTGGGCGGCCGCGGTATGGAGGTTGTCCATGAGCCGGAGAGCCTGAAGGAATATATGCGTGCAGCGGTAGGAGTGACTCCGGATCGTCCGATTCTGATTGACCGTTTCCTGCATCACGCGATGGAGTGTGAGGCAGATGCCATCTGTGACGGAACCCACGCCTTTGTACCGGCTGTCATGGAGCATATTGAGCTGGCCGGCGTTCATTCCGGAGATTCCGCCTGCATCCTGCCTTCTCTGAATATCTCAGAGGAGAATGTAAAGACGATTAAGGAATATACAAAGAAGATTGCGGAAGAGATGCATGTCTGCGGTTTGATGAATATGCAGTATGCCATCGAGGACGGTAAGGTATTTGTACTGGAGGCCAATCCGAGAGCGTCCAGAACGGTGCCGCTGGTATCCAAGGTCTGCAACATTCAGATGGTACAGCTGGCTACCCAGGTTATTACAGAGGAGCTGACCGGTATTCCTTCCCCGGTACCCGGTCTTAAGGAGAGCAAATTCCATCATTACGGCGTGAAGGAGGCGGTATTCCCCTTCAATATGTTCCAGGAGGTAGACCCGATTCTGGGACCGGAGATGCGTTCTACTGGTGAGGTACTGGGACTGGCGTCCAATTTCGGAGAAGCCTTCTACAAGGCGCAGGAAGCGACTCAGACGCCGCTGCCCCTGTCCGGAACGGTTCTGATCAGTGTCAGCGACCGTGATAAGGAAGAGCTTCTTCAGGTAGCAAGAGGCTTCCATCAGGATGGCTTCCATATTATGGCAACCGGAAAAACCTACGATATGATTACAGAAGATGGTATTCCGGCTGAGAAAATCAAGAAGCTGAGCGAGGGCCGTCCGAATATCCTGGATGCTATTGCCAATAAGAAGATTGATTTAATTGTGAATACGCCCTCCGGAAATGAGAGCCGCTTTGATGACAGCTATGTCCGCAAGGCAGCTATCAAGGGCAAGATTCCCTATATGACCACCATGGCGGCAGCCATCGCTACTGCGGAGGGTATCCGTCAGGTAAATGCCAAGGGTGGCAAGCTTGATGTGAAGTCCCTGCAGGATCTGCATGCGGAGATTGAGTAAGAAGTTATTTAATAACCTTTCGTTTTACAAAACCAGAAGCCAGGAAAAATCCCCTCCCACAGGAAAACAATGCGTCCCTGTGGGAGGGGATTTTTCCTGGCTTCGTCCGTTTTAACATATCAAATCACATCCGGATGCACCAGCTTGCGCACATACTCCGCGTCCTCAAACTTCATATATAATCCGTCCAGCACCGCCCGGAACATCCGTTCCTTGGCCCCCGGATTCTCATGACAGATTTGCCGTATCAGTTCCTTGGCATATTCCCGGCGGGTATATCCGTCCGCCGGACAGGGACTTTTACATACCGGCAGATTGTATTTATTCTTAAATCCAATCACATCCGCCTCATCCACCAGCAACAATGGCCGAATCACCGTTAAATCCATCCGATCCAGATAGGTCACCGGGTCAAAGGAATGAAACCGCCCTTCATAGAGAAGCGAGAGCATCATCGTCTCTACCACATCGTCCTTGTGGTGTGCGTACGCGATCTTATTGCACCCCAACTTCTTAATCGTCTCATTAAGCGCACCTTTGCGCATCTTGGCGCAGAGCGCGCAGGGATTGCTTTCTTTACGAACGTTGAACACTACGTCATAGATCTCGGTATTCACAATCGTATACCGCACGCCCAGCTCATCGCAGAGCGCCTGAATCGGACTTAAATCAAAATTCGGGAAGCCAAGATCCACTGTAATTGCCTCAATTTCAAAATGCTTCTCATAGAACCGCCGAAGTCCATGCAGCGCATAGAGCATAGTCAGGCTGTCCTTTCCGCCGGAGATTCCGATAGCGATATGGTCTCCGTCGTCAATCATATGGTAGGTATCCACGGCCTTGCGGACATGGCTTAAAAGCTGCTGTAATTTCATTTCCTCTGGTCAATCCTTTCTTAATTCAGGTATACCCGTAGGGTATTTCTTCAATTTGATCCTTTTTATATAAATTATTTTCCAAATTAATTCCCTACTTAGTTTATCAGAAAAAGATGAAAAAAGCTATTGACAATTTCAAAAACCAGGTATATACTACTAAACAGATAGGAAATATAAGAAAAGAAAAACCGAACTTGAGGAGATTAAAAGGAGAACGAAAACAATGGCAAACATTTATAAGGGAACATTAGGACTCATCGGAAACACACCTCTGGTAGAGGTTACAAACGTAGAAAAAGAGCTGGGACTGGAAGCTGCCGTACTGGTAAAGCTTGAGTATTTCAATCCTGCCGGAAGCGTAAAAGACCGTATCGCAAAAGCGATGATCGAGGATGCAGAGGCAAGGGGAGCACTGAAGGAAGGTTCCGTAATCATAGAGCCGACCTCCGGAAATACAGGCATTGGCCTGGCAGCCATTGCAGCAGCCAAAGGATACCGCATCATCCTGACCATGCCGGAGACCATGAGCGTAGAGCGTAGAAACATCCTGAAGGCATACGGTGCAGAGCTGGTTCTGACTGAAGGAGCCAAGGGTATGAAAGGAGCCATTGCTAAAGCAGAAGAACTTGCAAAGGAAATCCCGAACAGCTTCATCCCGGGACAGTTCGTAAATCCGGCAAACCCGGCAGCACATAAAGCAACCACAGGCCCGGAGATCTGGAAGGATACCGATGGAGCAGTTGACATCTTTGTAGCGGGCGTAGGCACCGGCGGAACCCTGACAGGAACAGGAGAGTACCTGAAGTCCCAGAAGCCGGATGTAAAGGTTGTAGCAGTAGAGCCCGCAGGAAGCCCGGTTCTTTCTGAGGGCAAGAGCGGTCCCCACAAGATTCAGGGAATCGGCGCCGGCTTCGTCCCGGATGTACTGAATACCAAGATTTACGATGAAATTCTTCCGATTGAAAATGATGATGCATTTGAGACAGCAAAGCTTCTGGCGAAGAAGGAAGGCGTTCTGGTAGGAATCTCCTCCGGTGCAGCACTGTACGCAGCCATCCAGCTCGCAAAGCGTCCGGAGAACAAAGGCAAGACCATCGTGGTACTGCTTCCGGATACCGGAGACAGATATTATTCCACACCGCTGTTTACCGAGTAATTCATTTGAAGTATCATAAAATAATTTACCATAAGAAAGGGCAAAACCAATGAGCAAACTTACAAGAGAACAGAGAAAATTTAAATTTGAAACCCTTCAGCTTCACGTAGGTCAGGAGCAGCCGGATCCGGTAACGGATGCAAGAGCCGTTCCGATTTACCAGACATCTTCCTACGTATTCCGCAACTGCGACCACGCGGCTGCACGTTTTGGACTGGCAGACGCAGGCAATATCTACGGACGTCTGACCAACCCCACTGAGGACGTGTTTGAGAAGAGAATTGCAGCACTGGAAGGCGGCGTAGCAGCTCTGGCTGTAGCATCCGGTGCGGCAGCTATCACCTATACCATTGAGAATCTGGCTCAGAGCGGTGACCATATTGTATCTGCAAAGAACATTTACGGTGGAAGCTTCAACCTTCTGGAGCATACCCTTCCGGCATACGGTGTGACAACTACCTTCGTAGATATCTTCAACTACGATGAGGTAGAGTCAGCCATTCAGGACAATACGAAGGCTCTTTACATTGAGACTCTGGGAAATCCGAACTCTGATGTGGTAGATATCGAGAGACTGGCAAAGATTGCCCATGCGCATAAAATCCCGCTGGTTGTAGATAATACCTTTGCAACCCCGTATCTGGTTCGCCCCATTGAGTACGGCGCGGATATCGTCGTTCATTCCGCAACCAAATTTATCGGTGGTCATGGAACTACCATCGGAGGAGTCATTGTAGACAGTGGAAAATTCGATTGGGAGGGCTCCGGAAAATTCCCGTCCCTGACAGAGCCGAACCCCAGCTATCACGGAATCAGCTTTACCAAGGCGGTAGGACCGGCTGCGTTTGTCACCAAGATTCGCGCTATCCTTCTTCGTGATACCGGAGCAACCATTTCTCCGTTCCATGCATTCTTCTTCCTGCAGGGACTTGAAACCCTTTCTCTCCGCGTAGAACGTCATGTAGAGAATGCTTTGAAGGTGGTAGAGTATCTGAACAACCATCCGCAGGTAGAGAAGGTTCATCATCCGTCTGTATCCGATGATCCGGAGCAGAAGGAACTGTACGCAAAGTACTTCCCGAACGGCGGCGGCTCCATCTTTACTTTTGAAATCAAGGGCGACGCACAGAAGGCGAAGGACTTCATCGACAACCTGGAGCTGTTCTCCCTGCTTGCAAATGTAGCTGATGTGAAGTCTCTGGTTATCCATCCGGCAACCACCACGCATAGCCAGTGCACAGAGGAAGAACTTCTGGATCAGGGCATTAAGCCGAACACCATCCGTCTTTCCATCGGAACTGAGAATATCGACGATATCATTCAGGATCTGGACGAGGCATTCAAGGCAGTACAGTAAAAGACTGAGTACAGGGGCGGATCATGCATCTGCCCCTTATCTTTTTCATGAGGAGGACTTACTTATGCAGCTTTCGAAAAAGAGCCGCTACGGACTGCGGGCATTAATTGATCTGGCTTCTGCGCCGCAGAATCAGTATGTTTCCCTGAGCAACATCGCAGAACGCGGAGAAATCCCGGCACAGTTTCTGGAGCAGGTATTTGCTTCTTTTCGCCGCGCAGGGCTTGTAAAGGCCTTAAAAGGGCCCCAGGGAGGTTATCAGCTTGCCCGGAGTCCCAAATACATTACAGCAGCGGAGATCCTGGAGATCCTGGAGGGTTCTTATCAGATAGCAGATGAAGAAGTATCTTCGGAAAGTCGATGTTACGCTGTCTCAGAGACCATGCAGAAGCGTCTGATTGACCCGATCAATCAGGCTATGGAACGGTTTCTGTCAGAGCTTACGCTGGAAGAACTGAAAGCGGATTATCAGCAGCGCCTGAGCAGCGGGCAGGATATGTATTATATTTAAACAGAACCGTACGGGCGGTGTTTCTGACTTTCGGAAATAGAAGGACAGGGATACCGCTTTTATGTAACAGTAAATAATTTTCGAAACATGGGAATGTGCCATTGGCACATTCTTTTTTATATAAAATTCGAACATATGTATTGACAAACGAATGTTCGAGACTTATAATACAAATATCAAAAAGAACAGCTGTTCGGAAAACGTGTTCGAACAGTAGGCGCACTGGAGAGCGCAAGAGTGGGGAGGGCATATCTTATGTACGGAAGAAAATTAAGATACGAAAGAAGAAGAGCATATGAAAGAAAAAGGAATTTTCTGATTCTGGTTTCCGGCCTTTGCCTGGCCCTTGCCTTCACCTTTTTGTTCGGCAGTTTTCTTTCCCAGGCCGAGGCAAAGGAGTCGGATACTATCTATTATAAGTATTATACGAATATTGAGATTCAGCCCGGCGACACCCTATGGGATCTGGCAGAGGATTATATGGGTGACCAGTATGAGTCCCGTGCGGTCTATGTAGCAGAGGTACGTCAGATTAACGGTATTGCAGACAGCGACAGTATCGTATCCGGCCAGTATCTGATAATGCCGTATTATTCTGCAGAGTATAAGTAAGCGATTGACCACCATGGCAGATGCGCTATGTTTGTCAGTGGTACCACTGAGTTTTACATAGATATACAAAAGAGAGAATTTTTAAAAGGTACAAAAGCTTTTAAGACACAAAAGATTGGTGAGCACGAAATACATAAGAAAATAAAATACATAAGAGAAATAAATCGTTGCCAATAAGATACACGAGAATTTTAAACAAACACCAGAGAGATGGAAAAGGTACAAAAGAAAGCCGGATGTTTAGTCTGCAAAAAGATTAAATATCCGGCTTTTAATCTACAAGCCTGCGCGAAACACAATGTATTTATCGGTGAAGAGTGCCGTACAGACTGACCTAGATCTATACGCCAAATCCTTGTTTTTCGAATAGATATAGCTATATATTTCTATATGCGTGATTCCATACAGCTCCAGGTATTATAAAAAAAGGTACAAAAAACATCTGCTATCAGCACGTCCAAACCTCTCTCATTCGCTCTACCGGGAAGCTGCAGGTAATCCCAATAAGGTGAAATCGAAAAATCTGAACAGCACTGACGCAGATGTCGAGGCTGCCGGATTGAATATTTGGGTTGGTTTATAATGTAAGCGAATTCGTTGGGTAATAATATATCGCTTTTTGAGGGATTTTGGTGAGGTACATTTATCTTCCCAGCGTAACAGACCGAATGCCGTCACGACCTGTCAGACCAGAAATCAAAATGCATGTTCAAGATTTATATCATCCCGGCTGCCTGTACGGTTCCACATCGAGCGCATTCCATAAACAAAAAATGCCTGCTTCCAAAAGCAGACACCCCAAAAAGGCATAACGCAAATACCTTTCTGTCAGGAACTGAACTTTCATCGGAAGTCTCTCCTCAAATACTAAGCAGGTTTCCTGACTTACAGATCATCATATACCTTTTTCCTTCTCATACTGTAAAAGTACAATGGATTCAATCAAAGGATACTCCCTGAATACAGTGACCGGATCGCTCAGGATTCACACCTGATTCCCTTTTCTCATCTGGCTGAGGGGCCATCTGAGCACTTAATACCTTATATGGAATTGTACAAATTTATTATAACAGTATATACAGAAAAGTCAATTCTTTTCTGGAAGTTTTACATAAAAAATGATAAAATAGAACCACAGAAAGGACGGGCAGGCACAATGAAATATAAAAATTATCACGAACAGAAGGATGCGGAGAATATTCAGCGGCTGCGGGAGGTGCTTACTACCCTGCCCTCTTTCGTCAGCGATTTTTTCCGGGCAAAGGAAATGAGCATGGCTACTACCACCAGAATTTCATATGGATATGACATACGAATTTTTTTTCGTTTTCTGGTAGAGAAAAATCCTTTATTTAAAAATTATAAAACAACAGATTTTACATATGAGGATTTAGATAAAATTAGTACCGTTGACATTGAGGAATACAAAGAATATTTAAAATTATATCAACGTGAGGAAGAACAGGGCGAAATTGATATTACAAATGGAGAACGCGGTATGAAAAGAAAGTTATCTGCCGTCCGTAGTTTGTTTAATTATCTTTACCGTTACGAACTGATAAAAAATAACCCGGTCGTCCTTGTCGACATGCCCAAGCTTCATGAGAAAGCCATCATCCGCCTGGAACCGGATGAAACAGCCCGTTTACTTGATTTTATCGAGCATGGCGGCGATGAGTTGACCGGTCAGAAAAAAGTCTACTATGAGAAAACCAAAGAACGGGATCTGGCTATTGTGACGCTTCTTCTGGGTACGGGAATCCGTGTCTCCGAGTGTGTGGGCCTGGATGTGACTGATATTGATTTCAATACCAATGGCATCCGCGTCATCCGAAAAGGCGGTTCCGAAATGATAGTCTATTTCGGTGATGAAGTGGAAAAGGCGCTGAAGGATTATATCAATGGCAGCCGAAAGCTTGTGAATCCCCAGGAAGGCCATGAAAAAGCCCTCTTCTATTCCACCCAGCGCCGTCGTATCGGCGTAAAGGCCGTGGAAAATCTGGTAAAAAAGTATTCCAGGCAGGTGACGCCATTGAAGAAAATCACCCCACATAAGCTTCGGAGTACCTACGGTACAACGCTGTATCAGGAAACCGGCGACATTTACCTGGTGGCGGATGTCCTGGGTCATAAGGACGTCAATACCACAAGGAAGCACTATGCTGCTCAGGATGAGTCCAGGAGACGCAGCGCGGCGAATGTGGTAAAGCTTCGGAAAGAATAAAGAGAGGTCCTGCAGATGAATGAATCACCTGCAGGGCCTTTTGAGGAAGCAGCGTTAGGATGAAGTGAAAACTAATCTGCTGCGTTTTTGCTGCGATGGTGCTGTACTTTTCTACCCACTTGTCGAAGTTACCCTGCTCCTGCTGCTCGGCAATTACTTTATTCACAATCTCAAGCAGGTCTTCATTGCCCTTGTCAATGGCAACCGCAGAGGTCTTTGCGCTGCTTACCAGCTTATCGGTAACGTCTGGAGGAGATTCAGCGGCAGCAGGAGGAGCTTTTAAATTTGTGAAAGACAACAAAGAACCCGCGGTTTTCAGTCATGCTGAAACTCGCGGGTTCCATTTTTTGAAGTTTGTTTACTCAACTACCAGTTCGCTCCACACATCATCTGCTACGAAGCCAATGTAGGTCTTACCGGTATTGATAGTAATCTCGTCGCCGTTCAGATCACGGTAAACCGTACGTTCGGTATCGGATGTCTTGGTCCAGGTAATCGGGATGGCCTTACCATTGGTGATATAATAGCCTTCCTGACCGCTTGCCAGACAGTTCCATACCATGTAACCATGCTCGTCTAACTGGCTGTAGGACATCTTCTGCAGGATAACATTCTTGAATGCCAGCTGCTTGTTACCGTTGCCCGGATCCAAATGCTTGGAGCCGTATTCGGAATACAGATAGGTGCCGCTCTCCGCATCGTAATCGAGCTGAGAGCCATTGTGCTTGAAGGGCAGGTCTACCAGTGTGCAATCCGTTCCGTCAAGCTCTATCGGTTTACTCTCGGAAGCAAACTGGAAATGTGCTTCTTTGGGAGCATATTCATTATAGCTACGGTCGATACTGGAGTTATTTTTGAAGTTCTTTGCCATATCGCCGGTCAGAATATATTCGGTAAACTCACGGGGCTTTCCGTTCTTTACGCGGGAGAAGGTTCCGCTGAAATGATCCACATAGGGATTATTCAGGAATGTATTGATATAGAACGGGCCGCCGTCATGACATACGATGGCATTCCACTCCGGCGCGATCATCAGGTTGGTCGGACGTACGCTTCGTACGCTTCCCAGCTGCTTGATGCTGTCATAGTCTTTTACCAGAACCATGAAACGGGTGATATGGTCATTCAGAGTACTGTTCATCATCTCGTAGATAATGTCTGCCTGAGACAGTCCATAATGTGGAAGTGCGGTCTTCTCATTGTCAACCATAACAGCAATGGGACGCTGATCCTTCAGATCTTCGCTGATCCACTCATTGGTCAGTTCACTGCGGTACATACCTTCCGGAGCAACCTCTTCCTCTTCCTCTTCGGTGTCTTCTGTGTCCTCTGCTTCATCCGCTGTCACTTCATCCTCAGTGGAAAAAGTGTTATCTGATGTAGCTTCCTGATCGCCTTTACCACAGCCGGTAAGGCTAAGGAGGCCTGCAAGAGATAAGGTCAGCAGAATCAGTGTTAAACGTTTTTTCATCTGCATAGTTTCCTTCCTGTGTAGAATTTAATAATCTGGTAACAATTATATCACGTTCTGTAATAAGATACCAGTAAAAATGTAAAATATGCTTAAAATTTACACAAATATGCAATTTTGTAACGCCTAAGTATACATAATTATATTATGTATACTTTCAAAAAGAAACGAACAAATTTTCTAAACATTTGTTTGCATCATCATACATCCTGTGGTATACTGATAGTAAATACAGACCTTATTACGTTCGGGAGGAATCTAACTATGGCTTACGGTAAAATTTCGAAAAAGCAGTCCGAAATTCTTGAATATATTAAATCACAGATCATTAACAAGGGATATCCGCCCTCGGTCCGTGACATCTGCGAGGCGGTACAGTTAAAATCCACCTCGTCCGTTCATTCCCATCTGGAGACGTTGGAGAAAAACGGTTATATCCGCCGGGATCCCACTAAGCCCCGCGCGATTGAGATCATGGATGATAACTTCAATACGGCCCGCCGCGGTGAAGTTGTTAACGTCCCGGTTGTAGGCCGTGTGGCAGCCGGAGAGCCCATTCTGGCCGTGGAGAACGTGGAGTCTTATTTCCCGGTACCGATGGAGTTTATGCCAAATGAGCAATGTTTTATGCTACAGGTTAAAGGCGAGTCCATGATCAATGCGGGCATCTTTGACGGCGACACCATTCTTGTGGAGCAGTGTCAGACCGCTGCCAATGGCGACATGGTGGTTGCGCTGATCAACGACTCCGCGACGGTCAAGACCTTCTATCGCGAGGCCGATCACATCCGTCTGCAGCCGGAAAATGATACCATGGATCCGATTATCGTGCCGGATTGTCAGGTCCTTGGTAAGGTGTTCGGTGTGTTCCGCTTCTTCCGGTAATTACTGAAAAGTGTAATAAAAAAAAGCTATCCTATAAAAGGCTCTGTATTACATATGATTTGTAATACAGAGCCTTTACAATGTTACATCTTTCTACATTATAATCCAAAATTCAATATAACACATAAGTTTTCAATGTGTTGCTCTCTATGACAGTCACCTTCCTGGCAGAGTCATATTCATCTGATGTCATGTATATTCCGCATGTAAAAATCCAAAAGGCTTCTCCGGATCCTCATACAGAAAATGCATCATCATGTAAGCGCACATCAGTGATACATTCTCTTCCTTCAGAATTCTTCGAATTTCCGTGCGATCTGCCAAAACGACTTCTATCTCTTCTCCGTCTTCCAGACCATTCCTGGAAATTACACCGTCTGCGGCACCGTATACAGCAGCGCAGGACTCATCGGTCATTCCAATGGTCGTAAAATAAGGGCGGCTGTACATCTCATCTACTTCAATAGGATGAAACGTAAGTCCGGTCTCTTCTTTCAGTTCCCGCACACCTGCCTGATGATAATTTTCCCCTTCATCCACCAGTCCCGCCGGAAATTCATAGATGTAACCGCCGATGCTGAACCGATACTGGCGAATCAGGACCACCTGCTCCCGCTTTTCGCCATAGAGGGCATAGATAATGACTCCATCCGGTTTGTTAACATGAGTATTCAACTTCAAATCAGACACGTCCTTTGCCCGGGATGCCACGTGGTAAAGTCCCTTATGACCGGTTTTTGTAACGACATCCAGATCGTACATATTCAGGAATCGGTTATCGGTGGTCTTGGTGACCTTTTCGATCTTACTCATGGTTTTTATGCCTCCAGATCCTCGGCAGCAATGACGGATCCGTCTCTCCAGATCCGCTCCAGATCGTAGAACAGACGATTTTCTTCATCAAATACATGGATGATGATATCGCCATAGTCCAGGAGAATCCAGTTGGCGCTGTTGTAGCCCTCTACCTGCTTCGGAACGAAGCCTGCCTTATGCAGCTCCTCCTGTACATTGTCCACCATGGCCTGTACCTGGTTCTTATTGGAACCGCTGGCAATCAGAAAATAATCGGCCAGAACGGAAATTTCAGAAATATCAATGATACGGATATCGCGCGCTTTCTTGTCTTCCATGGCCTGATAAGCCAGACGCGCCATTTCTTTAGACTGCTTCTGTGTCATGGTTTGCCTCCTCACGCTTTGCCTTATAATATTCATAAGCTTTGACTGTCATCTCGTCCACCTCGCCCGGGCCGTCGTCCAGATAAGCCAGTGTATCAGACAGAATCTTATACAGAGCCTCATCCAGATCCATAAACGCAAGCTTCCGTACCTCCGTCAGATTCGGTGCCTTGTTACGGCGGGGCTCGATATAGTCCGCCACGTAGACGATTTTGTCGAGCAATGACATATTCGGTTTACCGGTGGTATGGTTTAAAATGGCGCTGACAATCTCCTTGTCGTTGATGCCGTACTCATGCATGGCCAGAAAGGCCCCAAGCTTCGCATGCAGCAGAAAGGGATTGCGGCGCTCCACCTCTGTGATCTGAATGTTGTGTTTCTCACACAGCTTTAATTTCTTTCCATTGGGAATACATTTCGCACAGTCGTGCAGAAGTCCCGCCATCTGTGCCTTCTGGATATCATATTCGTAGCGCATGGCCAGGGCCGCGGAAGTATACATGACGCCCAGTGTATGCTGATATCTGCCCTCATCCATTTCCCGCTTCAGCTTTTTCTGATAGGATTTCATATCATAATTCTTCATCATAATCAGTAACTCCTTAAGCCGGACAGTATAATCCCTTTTTATAAATATATTCCTCCACTGCCTCAGGCACATAATACCGGATAGAACGACCGGTGCGGACACGCTCCCGAATCATATTGGAGGAAATGTCGATGTTGGGCGTCTCCATGGGATAAATATGAGCGCCGAACACCTGGGAAAGCTCCTGAATGCGGGCGGTCAACTCTTCGCTTTCCATATGATCCCGGGTAGCCGCCAAGATACTGCAGGCTTCGCAGATCCGTCTGGGTTCCATCCAGGTGTGGAAATGAACCAGGGAATCTGCTCCCAGAATAAAATAGTAATCGGTATCCGGGTGCTCTTTTTTCAGAAACTCCAGGGTTTCGTAGGTATAATGATAATCCTGCGGTGTTTTCTCGAAATCCGATACCTTAAGATGCGGATTATCCGCCACAGCAAGCTCCACCATCCGGGTGCGCTGTTCCATGGTAGCGTTCACCTGACCGGCCTTGTGGGGCGGGTTGCCATTTGGCATAATCAGCACATAATCCAGGGAAAAGGACTCATAGGCAGCTTCCGCCAGAATCAGATGTCCGGTATGAATCGGATCAAAGGTTCCGCCCAAGATGCCGACCTTTTTTCGTGTAAGCTCCATGAAAATAACCGCCTTTCCCTGAGAATCTGTGTTTTATAAAATCTTATAACGGAAGTACAATCTTCTTTTTCTTGTACTTTTCGTCTGTATTCTCACGATACAGCACGATCTTCTTGCCGATCACCTGCACGACCTGAGAGCGGGTGCGGTCGGCAATTACCTCTGCGATGGCGCGGGGATCATCCGCGCAGTTCTGCAGAACGCTGAGCTTAATCAGCTCTCTGGCAGTCAGCGCTTCGTCCACAGCCTTGGTAAATTCCGGTGTAACGGAAGATTTGCCCACCTGGAAAATCGGCTCCATGGTCATTGCGAGGCCTTTTAAATAAGCACGCTGTTTACTTGTCATGATTTCTCCTTTAAATTATATTTACTTCGCAGTGCAGCTCGATTTGCCCCAGGACACTCTCTCGCCCTCCGGGCTCACCTTGCCGCTACGCTCCATCTCGCTCGCGGGCTTCGCCCTATGAAAGAAAGCAAAAACAGCCCCTTATGTGCCCTTCGGGTACAACGTGTCTGTCTTTCCTTTCTTCCGCACTGCTCATTGCCTAACGGAAGTAGTCGAATGCAAGTCCGTACATCCGGACCGTATCGCCCTCCTGAATACCGGCTTCCTCAAGCTCCTTTAAGATACCCGTATTCTTCAGGAAGTTCTGGAAGAAGGCAAAGCCCTTCTCGGAATCCAGGTTGGTGTAGCCCAGCATTTTCTCGATACGCGGTCCTTCCACGATGAAGACGCCCTCTTCCTCCTCGGATTTGGTAACGGTGTATGGCAGGTTCTCGTATACCAGCTCCTCGCCCGGGAAGTACTCCTGCTCGAAGACAATGGCCTCCTGGGGCGCCTGATCAAGGAGCTCCCTTACATAGTAGAGGAGTTCCTTCAGTCCCTTTCCGGCCACAGCGGAAATCGGGAATACCTTGATGCCCTGTGGCTCAAACTCGTCCTTCAGACGTTGGATGGGCTCCTCATTGTCGCCCAGGACGTCTATCTTATTGGCTGCAATGACCTGCGGACGCGCCGCGATCTCTTCATTGTAAGCCTCAAGCTCCTTGTTGATGGCGTAGATATCCGCTACCGGATCACGGCCTTCCGTGGAAGCAGCGTCTACAATATGGATCAGTACGCGGGTACGCTCGATATGGCGCAGGAACTCATGTCCCAGACCCACGCCCTCGGAAGCACCCTCAATCAGTCCCGGAATATCCGCGATGACGAAGCCAGGAGCACCCTGCAAATCCACCACGCCCAGATTCGGGTTCAGAGTGGTGAAATGATAGTTGGCGATCTTCGGCTGTGCATTGGTCACACGGGATAAGAACGTGGATTTTCCCACATTCGGGAAACCGACCAGTCCCACGTCCGCGATGACCTTCAGCTCCAGAAGAACCTCCAGCTCCTGGGCCGGTACGCCCGGCTGGGCGTATTTCGGGACCTGCATGGTGGATGTGGCAAAATGCATATTTCCCGCGCCGCCACGGCCGCCCTGCAGGATTACCTGTCTGCGGTTCTCGCCGGACATGTCCGCGATCACCTTTCCGCTCTCCGCTTCTCTGATGATAGTTCCTTCCGGAACCTTTAATATAATATCGCTGCCGTCTTTACCGTGGCAGCGTCGTTTTCCGCCTTCTTCGCCGTCCTGAGCCTTGAACTTTCTCTTATGACGGTACTCATAGAGGGTATTCAGTCCCTCGTCTACTTCAAAAATCACATCGCCGCCGCGTCCGCCGTCTCCGCCGTCCGGACCGCCGTTGGGTACGTACAGCTCCCGGCGGAAGCTGACATGTCCGTCTCCGCCCTTACCGGAGCGGATTAAAATTTTTGCTCTGTCTGCAAACATATAATAATTCTCCGAAAATTAAAATGGTAAAAAAGGCTTCAAATCTTCCGACTTGAAGCCTTTTACAACCAACTTATTCTGCTGCTACCGGAACGATAGAAACCTGCTTCTTATCTCTGCCCTTTCTCTCGAATCTTACGACTCCGTCGGTCAGAGCAAACAGTGTATCATCGCCACCGCGTCCTACGTTCACACCCGGGTGAATCTTGGTTCCGCGCTGTCTGTAAAGAATGTTTCCGGCCTTTACGAACTGTCCGTCGGCTCTCTTAGCTCCCAGTCTCTTGGACTCGGAATCTCTGCCGTTCTTTGTAGAACCTACTCCCTTTTTATGAGCGAATAACTGAAGGTTCATCTGTAACATGGTATTACACCTCCTTGAATACAATCCTGATATATGGTTTCCCATAGCTTTTTTGAATGTCTGTCAGCCCAAGTACCATGGAATCCATCAACAATGCGGCTTTCTCTGACAAAGGCTCCGGGAAGGTGCAGGTCAGCGACCCATCACCCTGTTCACCGGAAAATTCATCTTCTGTAAAGGCCTCGATAGAATTCAGCGTATTCAGTGAAAGCACACTGACTGCTGCGCAGATAATATCGGAACCCTCCTCCGCGTATCCGGCATGTCCATTGATATCGAACCCCAGATACTGATTGGATTTCTTATATATGGTAACGGTTATCATGACAATTAGTTCGCGGAGATCTTCTCGATCTTCACTTCTGTGTACTGCTGTCTGTGACCATTCTTCTTGTGATATCCAGATTTTCTCTTGTACTTGTAAACGATGACTTTCTTGCCCTTACCATCACCGATTACAGATGCAGTTACAGTAGCTCCTGCTACAGTCGGTGTACCTACGGTCAGAGAATCTCCGCCAACTGCGAGAACCTGATCGAACTCATAAGTCTCACCAGCTGCAACGCCAAGCTTCTCAACCTTGATCACGTCGCCTTCAGATACTTTGTACTGTTTACCACCTGTTGCAATAATTGCGTACATTCTGTGGCACCTCCTAATATAATTACTCGCCAATTTCGGTGACGCGCCCTCCAGTCGGACTGAAAAAGCACATACTTATACCTCGTTGTGCGGCATCTTTTATATAATAGCAGGACAATTTCCTGCTGTCAAGTAATTTCTATTATATTTCAGCTAAATATTTTTCGTCTGTTTTTCATGCATTCAGTCCCCTTAAAACGTTCCTGAATGTGTTTTCCGGATGTCTGTGAAATCAGCTGTTTACCTGCTCTGCCAGTGTCTTCTGCACTTTTTTACGAGTAATTTCTACCAGGCCAAGAGGCGTCATATCTACGAGGGACGTCCGTACCGGATCCTTTTTTAATTCCGATGCCAGCACTGCCATCAGTGTCTGCTTATCTTCCTCTCGCTCCATATCAATGAAATCTGCCACAATGATACCGGACAGATTCCGGAGCCTGAGCTGTCTCGCCAACTCTCTGGCCGCCTCCAGATTGATTTTCAGGAAGGTGTCGTCCTTCTTCTTTTTGCCCGTATATTTACCCGTATTTATGTCCACAACGGTCAGGGCTTCCGTGGGTTGAATTACCAGATAGCCGCCGGATTTGAGCCATACACGCTCTTTTCCGGCTTCTTCAAAGGCCTTGGACAGGCCATAGACGCTGTCCAGGGACGGTGCTGTCTCTTCATAGAAATAAAGCTTTGGCAGATCTGCCGGCTGACGGTCTGTCAGATAGGCTTTTAGTTCCCTGTAAATGTCCGCACGATCCGTCATGATTTTATTAAAGCTGTCGGCACGTAGTCCCCGCAGTCTTGCCGCGTAAGCGGACGGCTCTTTGTATACAAGAGAAAAACAGGCGCGGTTTCGCCCGGTCTCCACGGTGTGACGATAGGCTTCTGTCAGTTCGCCAAGCTCCGCGCGCAGCTCATCCTCCGAGGCTTCCGCTGCGTTGGTACGGACGATGATGCCGAAATCTTTCCCAAGAAAAGGCTCTGCGATAGTGCGAAGCCGCTGTTTATCCTCAGGAGAAAGCTTGGAAGACAGACCCAGATGATGCTTGCCGCTGGTCAGAACCAGATATTTTCCGGCAAAATTCAGGTTCGCAGTGACTGTGGGGGCTTTGGTCTTGACGGCCTCCCGGCTCACCTGCACCAGAAGCTCATCTCCGGCCACCAGTGTGTTCATTTTCTTCGGTGTCGTGAAAATGGGCGCATCATTGTCATTTAAGGCGTAATAACAGAGCTGCCCGTTTGCAATCTCGATAAAGGCCGCGCTGATATTGGCAGCGATATTTTTCACCTTGCCCACATAGATATTTCCGAGGATGGATTCTCCGCCTGCGGGCAGACAGGACAGCTCGGCGGCATGGTCATTTTCATAAAAAGCGTAGACTGTGCGCTCCCGGTCCCTGATGGTCAGGGTAGTTACCAGAAAGGCGCCGCCTCCCTGCTGCCCGGCGTGCGAAGAAGAAGTATGCTCTGCCATGATTTCTGTCTGTTCCATCAGAATTCCTCTCCCAGATCTTCCAGGCTTATCAGCTTCCGTGGCTCGCCCTCACCGGCCAGGTTTGCGTACAGCTCCTTCCGGTGAATCAGCAGGGCAAATTCCGGAAGTTCAAAGCCTGCGTAAGTGGCAAAGGCTTCCAGTACCAGCTCCGGCTTCACATTCTCGGCACTTCCGGCGGAGAGCTGTAAGGAAATGGAATCATCCTGGCATTTTGTATCGTAAATCAATGGTTTTAAATCCAGCTCCCGCTCGCCTTTTTTCGTCTTTTTTGTCACCAGGATTTGTTTCTGTGCGCAGAACGCCGCCCATTTTTCATCCAGGCCATTTCCAAAGACGCAGTCCGCAGGCAGGCTGTTTTCCCGGAAACGGACCTCGTAATCGGCAGCCGCCACCAGAGACATTGCGTTGGCGGATTTTTCCTCGGGGATCCTCCGGAAGGAAAGAACCTCCACGCCCTCGGCCATAACTCTGTTCAGACGCTTTACTGCCGCTTCGGAGGACAGCTCATTTCCTATCTCAATGTCCAGGTACTCGCCGTCGCTGGTAAGCCCCACGCCCAGGGGAGACGCAAAGGACATGATCATATGGGGGCTGAAGCCTGCGGAATAGCAGATGTCGATGTCCGCCCGGCGCATGGCCTTCTGGAAATAGCGCATGATATCCAGATGGCCGATGAATTTCATAATACCATATTTGCGGAATTTGATACGGATTTTCATGCGTTTTCACCTCCTGTAAGCGCTGTGGGACAGCAGCCGGCACGGTAACTGCCCGCGCCGCAGCCCTGGCACTGCTGACGGCAGTTGGGGGTTACGGTCTCCTCGTGAGCCCGCTTCCACTCCCGCAGCAGGAATTTTTTCGTAACGCCGATGTCGATGAAGTCCCAGGGGAACAACTCATTTTCATCACGATGTCTGGTAGTATAGAACGGCACATCCAGTCCGGTCTCTTCAAAGGCCTGAAGCCACCTGTCATTATCGAAGCACTCGCTCCAGGAATCAAAGAGACAGCCGTTCCGGTAAGCAGCCAGAAGGGACGCGCCCACCCGGCGGTCGCCGCGGGCCAGAATGCCCTCCAGCACGGTCACGTCGGCCTCATGCCAGTTGTATTTGATGCTCTTTTTATTTAACTGGGCCTTGATCTCACTGTTGACGATATAGGCCTTGTCGAGAAATTCTTCCTTGGTACACATGCGCGCCCACTGGAACGGGGTGAAGGGCTTCGGCACGAAGAAGGAAGTGCTGACGGTAATCTGACATTTACCGTTGCGCTTGTCTTTGGGAATCTCGTAGTAACGCTTTGCGATCTTCTCCGCCAGCCAGGCGATGGCCTTCTCGTCCTCTATCGTTTCTGTGGGCTGTCCCAGCATGAAATACAGCTTCACCTTCTGCCAGCCGCCCTCAAAGGCCTGTCCGGCGCCTTCCAGAATGATTTCTTCAGTCAGTCCCTTGTTGATCACGTCCCGGAGACGCTGGGAACCGGCCTCCGGCGCAAAGGTCAGGCTGCTCTTGCGGATATCCTGGACCTTGCTCATGACGTCCAGGGAAAAGGCGTCGATACGCAGAGACGGCAGGGAAATATTGACGCCCTTATTACCAAAGGTATCGATGAGGAAATTCACCAGCTCCGGCAGGCGGCTGAAATCGCTGGAGCTTAAGGAACTTAGGGAAATCTCCTCATGTCCGGTGTTTTTAAGCATCTCTGTGGCGGCCTCTTCCAGCATTTCCAGGGAACGCTCCCGGATGGGGCGGTACAGCATACCGGCCTGGCAGAAACGGCAGCCGCGGATGCAGCCACGCTGAATCTCCAGAACTACACGATCCTGGGTCACCTTGATAAACGGAACCAACGGCTTTTTCGGATAGAAGCTGTGAGTCAGATCGGTGACCACCTGTTTCTGTACCCTTGCGGGCGCATGGGGATTGTTGGGCTCCATGGACGCAAGGGTTCCGTCCTCATGGTAAATGACATCATAAAAAGAAGGCACATAGATTCCCGGGATTTCCGCCGCACGCTCCAGGAACCGTACACGGCTCTCTCCTGTTGCCCTGGAAGCCTTATAAGCGTCCAACAGCGCAAAATAGGAGGTCTCGCCCTCTCCGATATAAAACAGATCAAAGAAATCCGCCAGCGGCTCCGGATTGGTAGCGCAGGGACCGCCGCCAATGACAATGGGGTCATCCCAGGTACGCTCTTTGGCATAGAGCGGGCTCTGGCTTAAATCCAGGATTTGAAGGACGTTGGTGTAGGCCATCTCGTACTGCAGCGTGATACCCAGAAAGTCAAACTCACGAATGGGGTCCTGCGACTCCAGGGCAAAGAGCGGAATGTGCTGCTCCCGCATGATTTTGTCCAGATCGGTCCAGGGAGAATAGACGCGTTCACACCAGACGTCCTCCCGCTGATTGAACATATCGTACAGGATCTGGATGCCCAGATGGGACATGCCTATTTCGTAGACGTCCGGGAAACACATGGCAAAACGGATATCTACCTTATTTTTATCTTTCATCACTGCATTGATCTCATTTCCGAGATATCGGGCCGGTTTATCTATCTTCAGCAAAATTTCATCGGACAAAGCTAATTTTTTCATACATACCTCGCTGTTCTTTGTGCTATATACACATAAAATAATTGCACAATAGCATAGATCAGGGAACTCATTAAATACAACATGATTTTCCGGTAATGATATCGGAGTGGTAACCTGTTCCGCTATTATGTGATTCCCCCTAATTTATTTAATAAATCGTTTGATTATTTCAAATATAAAAAATATAATACACACTGGTACAAAATAAATAATCAGAAACCACAGCAACGGCGCACTATAAGAAGCACTCCATGCCGGGTTGGTAACCAGCCTTACAAATTGGATTAAACTATCAATTGCACCCCATATTAATAGAACACAACATATGATATATTGAATTTTTTTTATTTTATTACGTTTCATGAAATACCTATATTCCTTTATTACATCGTAAGAACAAAATATGTCCAGTTAAATAATGCATAAAGCACTGGGAATTATTATACATTACTTTACGGTATGGCACAACACGATTTTTTAGCAGCTTTCCACGGCTCCATTTCCCGTACCGCCAGCATTCCCAGCAGAATAAATCCGAAATCCAGGAAAATACTGGTGCGCTCCGAGGAGGCCCAGACTGTAGGCGACAAGCCCATACTGATCTTGGAGGCGGAGGCAATGACGAGGAGTGCTAATGCGTCGATGGAGCGCTCTTTCTTATTCCAGATAAGGAACAGGGAAATCACCACGCAGGCGCAGCAGAACGTGTATACAAGCAGCAGGAGCCGGTTGGAATTCGGCAGACTGCCCTGATAGTATACTACGGGCTGGTCGAAATCAAACACATGGAGAATCAGGTGTACCCAGGGGTATTCCCGGTATTTTCCGAACAGCAGGACGCCCAGAAGTCCCAAATTTGAGAGCAGTGGAATGGCTGCGATAAGGCGTGCCGGAAGTCTCTTCTGCTTTTTTCGGACTGCCATAAACAGCACGGCGCTCATCAGAAAATAGGGCAGATTGACGTCCTGATACAGAGTCTTTAGTAGACTGTACCAACCAAGCAATACCTTCTGCACCAGATTGAATCCGGCGTAGGCCGGGAACCAGAAATCAATGTTGGAAGCCTTGCGAGCCGCATTGCCTGGGCAAATCGCGACGCAGATGGCGAAGCATACAGACAGGGCAAGGAGTACATACAGATAGGGATTCGTCTTTCTTCCCCGCAGATTATCTGTAATCAGCAGATACAGACAGGCCAGCAATGCCATGGCGCAGATCTGCTCCTGATTGATGGCGAAAATGGCCGCCAGCGTACCGAGGACATAGTAACTTTTCTTGCAGGTACCTTCCTGATACCAGAGATACAGAGGCAGCGCCGCTACCATTAACGCTGCCAGGGGCCACCAGTAGTTGATGGTCGTGGTCATATAGCCTGCCGAATCCATTTCCCGGAAATCATAGGAAAGAAGGAGGCAGAGGAACAGAATCAGGGATGTAAGCGGGACAACCGTCCGAGTCCCAGACAAAGTGTTTTTGTCGGTCTGGATACTGCTGCCACTTCCATGTTTCCCATAGCCGCTGCAGAAAAATCCGCACAACAGCCACGCAATTAGCACCGACACCAGAATATCCAGCACCTTCCATACCAGGATCGGCTGCTGCAATACCAGTACCAGCACGCCCTCGATTACCAGGCGGGAGGACCAGCCATACCAGCGCTTCACCATGAATGAGCCGAAGCTGGTATCATCAAGGCAGGTCATAAAGTAATAATCATCCCCGCCGCCAAGCTTCAGCCAGCACATATGAAAAAGAATCGCCAGGACTCCATAGAAGCCAAGCAAAATCCATATTCGTTTGTCTTTCAACCAGGTCATAACCTATATTTCTCCTTCGTCCGCCTGTTTAAAGGCATATCAGTAAGCGCATCGTTTTGCATTCCATTTCAAATCCGATTAAGCTTGTATTCCATGTACCGACACCAAATTCGGAATGCCAACGGTATAAAAGCTGTACAGAGACAAGAGGCAGGTCAGACACAGCAGAATTCGCAGCACCTTGCTCTGGCTCTCACTGTCCGCTCGATGAATCAGATAAGCCGTATAGAACAGAATCGGCAAAAGGTAGCGTCCCTGGGGCTGGAAGTCCACCACCCAGGCATTGTATACAATCAGCGCGTACTGAATGAACATAGCCAGAGCCGCTGCGCCAATCTCCCACCAGGTTTGGGAATCTCTCTTCCGGAAGGCCTGTACCAGCAGATAAGCAAGGATGGCCAGATACAGAACCGCTATGGCCATATAATACCAGTCCCGGGCGCCGAACGCGTAAGATCCAAAGAAGCCTGCGAAGGTGCGGAACAGGTTCTTATTGAAATCAAAGCCGGTCAGAAGCTCGCCCAGGGTAACGCCCTTCTCCATAAAGCTCATGGAATAAGCCCGTTCCAAAGCCGGCGTGGAAAGCTTGTATCCGGGCAGGGCCGTCTGCTCCATCATATCCATGTAGACCCGATATTTTCCGAAAAGGCCGTAATAGGGGAAATCGGTAATCATATATCGGATGGCGAAGATACCAAGGGTAAAGCCCAGGATACCGAGATATTTGTACAGCAGGACCTTTCGTTCCGTCTTCGGCGTATAGAACAGCCGAATCAGCAGTATCAGGAAAATGAAAATCAGCACTACATAGAATGTGGGTTTGCCCCACAAGGGTTGCACAAACAGCAGGCCCAGAAGCGCCATGCAAAGCAGCTGCTTTTTGCAAAACGGTTCGTCCAGCACCCGGTTCAGCATGCTGTCCTTTTTCATAACTTCATACATGCACAGAAAACTCATGAAAAAATCCAGGGAATCCGAAGTACAGTAGGAAAACAGATACCACACCTGGGGCGTCAGAAGCAGCATGGCAGAGAGCGCCCAGTTCTTCTTTACGTTCTTCAGCGCAATGCCAGCCATGATACAGAAGGTCACCGTCGTAAAGAAACGCACCCGGATAATGGGGTCTGAAAAAAACTGTCCGATTTTCGCAGTCAGAAAATAAAAGAGCGTCCATTCACTGTGCCTGGTGGTTCCGTAGATGGCATAGGAATCGATGATGGCCGGATCCCGCATATCCGGCGGCATAAAGTGCGAGAAATAATAATTGACTGCCGACAGGGTATGATATTCGTCCGGATTCAGATAGAACGGATTCCAGAAGCCGGTAAAAATGGTCATCAAGGTGGCCGCGAAAAGTCCGCCGAACAACACACAGAAAATCAATTTAGAAAAGAGACCTTGTCCCGCGATTGTCCGTGTGAACCAGCGTACCAAAAGAATAGCCAGTACCAGAAGAATGCCGCTGCCAAGCGCTCCCAGAAGCCGCACGGCAAAGGGTGTCTGCGCGTACAGTGTCTGAAAGGCTTCTGTCGGAAGCATCTGGGAATCCTCTCCGGTCACCAGAAAGGTGAAACTGTCCTCTCCCAAGAGCTCCAGATCTGAATTAACCGTAAAATAAGTCCCCAGCTTGTCACCGGTCAGATCCACCGTCTGAATACCGTTCTTCAACACAGTAAGTCTTGTGATGGTCAGCGGCTCGCCTGTGGAATAATGCTGGTCCAGCGGGTCGATACGTTTCAGGGAGCAGTGGCTGCCGTACTGGAGATCGCCAAAGAAGATCCGGGCAACCCCATTCACCACCACCCGATGGTGCTCATCCCGGCCGCTGACATTTTCACCCGGTCCGGAAAAAACGGTTGTTACCACCTCGCCATGAGGGTCATTTTCAAAGGTCAGTGTCACCGTCGTAAATACCGGCGTGACAAACATGCAAACAAGCAGCCACAAGACTGCCGCTGCTGCAAAAAGTTTCTTTTTGTTCTGTTTTAATTTGTTTAAATTCATGTCTTTCCTACTTCAAAAATATTATTTCAGAAAACTACCTGCACCAGAAGCATGTAGCAGAAGGTTCCCGCCGCGATGCTAAGGAGCACGTTCCGTTTCCAGGCATGTAAAAGCGCTGTCAGAATCGTGGCCGAAAGTTCCGGAATGCCATGGGTGGGGGAAAAGAGATCCGCGCCCTTCAGACAATAGACCACCAGAGTTGCCATAATCGCCGGGGGCAGAATCGCGCCAAGATAATTGACTGCTTTCGGCATCTCCTTTTTCCTGTCGAACAGCATAAAGGGAACGAGCCTGGTAATCAGCGTGCAGACAGCTGTCACCAGAATTATAACAAATGCGCGCGTCGCTGTCATGTATTTTCCACCCTTCCTTCCAGTCTTTTTTGCAATGCCATCAGAATTGTCACTGTAATGATGAGAGACGGCAGGATAAAATTACTGCCGCCGAAGATCTGAAGACAGATCACCGAGCTGATAAGACCGATGACTGCGGGCAGATGGCTCTTCGCTTCTCTCCACTGATCCACAAAGATGGTCACAAAGAGTGCCGTCATGGCAAAATCAATGCCTGTCATATCGAAGGGCAGCACCTGTCCCAGCGCCGCGCCTGCCACAGAGCCGACGATCCAGTAAAGCTGATCCAGCAGAGAAATCAGGAACATGACTTTCTTTTCATCTATTTCTTCCGACACCTTTAAGGAACATAAAAGGGAATAGGTTTCATCGGTCAGGGAGAAAATCATGTAAGACCGTGATTTCATGGCCTTGAATTTTTCGATGAAGGTCAGGCCGTAAAAGGCATGACGGCTGTTGATGAGTAATGTCATCACAGCCACCACCGGAAGGCTTGTCCCGGCGGTCAGGAAACCTACCAGTACGAACTGGATGGAACCGGCGTAGACGACAGTGCTGATCAGAAGAGCCCACCAGAAGCTGTAACCGGCTTCCTGCAGAAGCAGGCCGAAGGCCAGTCCCAGGAAAAGGTATCCCAGCATAACCGGGATGGTTTTCACGAATGCGAATTTAAAAGTCTTACTCATTAGTTAAAGATCCTGTATTCATTCTATGGCCGACGCAGCCTGGCTCAGAACCTGATTCAAATCAAAGCCAAGCTGTTCGGAGTAATCCCGCTCCACCTCCTGACAGATCCGTTCACTGTTCCAGGAAGCGATATTTGCATGGCTGTAATCCAGAAGCATATACGCCGCAAAAAGACAGAGACAGACATAAAAGCGAATCCTCATCCAGATTCGTCCGACCGGTTCCTCCTGAGCCGGGGCCTGCCCCCGCTGCGCCAAAAGAAGCTGCCGGTACTGTCCGCCCTGTCTTTCTGTTTTTTTCATAAAGATGCCGCCTTATATTTCGTGGGAATTACTATACATTATGAAATGCATTCTGAAATCAGAACTGCCATGGTTTTTATTTTACCGGTTGGCCAGCTCCGACGTAATATCTTCCCAGGTCACACCCCGCTCCACCATCAGAACCATAGCGTGATATAGCAGATCCGACATCTCATACTTGATCTCCTCCGGATCCGGATTCTTTGCCGCGATAACCAGTTCCGTAGCTTCCTCTCCCACCTTCTTCAGGATCTTGTCGATACCCTTGTCGAAGAGATAATTGGTATAAGAACCTTCCTTGGGGTGTATCCTGCGGTCTGCAATCACCTTGTATACATCCTCGAAAACCTTCAGCGGATTGGTATTCTTGTAATCGGTTTTAGCGATCTCGTGGAAGAAGCAGGACTTATTGCCCGTATGGCAGGCTGCTCCGGTCTGGGATACCTTTGCCAGAATGGTGTCGCAGTCGCAGTCTACTTTAAGCTCCTTTACATACTGGTAATGTCCGCTGGTCAGACCCTTGACCCAAAGCTCCTGGCGGCTTCTGCTCCAGTAGGTCATCTTGCCGGTCTCGATGGTTTTATGGAAGGCTTCTTCGTTCATATAGGCTACCATCAGTACCTCGTCGGTACGGTAATCCTGTACCACCACCGGAACCAGGCCGTCCGGGCCAAGCTTGAACTCGGACCATTCCATATTGCAGCTTAAGGGGCGGATTTTCTCCACGAAGGGTACGAGCTCATTCAGATAAATCAGCTCGCTCACATACTCCTCGATCAGAGCCGCAGGGGCGCTGACCACATCAGAGCTGTCCACGCAAGCTGCAATCTTTTCTTTGCCGAAGCGCTTGGATGCATCCTCAGTCAGGTCGATATTTTTCTGACGGCCATAGTTTAAAATGGCTTTCTCACAGCCCGCATAGAGAATCTTTTTCACATCCTCCAGCCGCTTGATTCTGCCGCCGGCCTTCACCGGAACCTCCACGGCGCGGCAGATTTCTTTCAACGCGCCGATGGACAGATCGTGATCCACATCCCCGTCGGACAGGTCAAAGACCAGAATTTCGTCGGCTCCATTGTCACTGTAATATCTTGCAAGGACAGCCGCTTCTTTGTCCGCGCCCTCTCCCTGCACCTTTCCGGCCAGAAGCCGGATCACTGCGATATTTTTTTCACTCATATCAAAGACTTCCTTTCGTAGATAACACGTCTGTAATTCTCGGATCGTGTGTGGTCGCCATGTCGAGGGCCTTGGCAAAGGCCTTGAACATGCCCTCGACCATATGGTGGCTGTTGCCGCCGGACAGCATCTTGAAATGCAGGTTCATACCGGCGCTATAGGAAATGGCGTAGAAAAACTCCTTCACCATTTGGGTATCCATTTCCCCTACTCTTTCCGTAGGGAATTCCACGTCGGAGACGTAATAGGGTCTGCCGGACAGATCCAGGGAACAGAGCACCAGGGACTCATCCATGGGCAGAATGCAGGTGCCGTAGCGGACGATGCCCTTTTTATCTCCCACGGCCTCACGAATCACCTGCCCCAGCACAATGCCGGTGTCCTCGATGGTATGGTGGCAGTCCACCTCCAGATCGCCCTTCACCTGGCAGGTCAGGTCAAAGAGTCCGTGTCTGGAAAAGCCGTTCAGCATATGGTCAAAGAAACCGATGCCTGTGGAGATATCCGCTTTTCCGCTGCCGTCCAGATTCAGGGTAATGGAAATATCCGTCTCTTTCGTGGTTCTGGAAAGACTTGCGATTCGTTCCATAGTCTAGTCCTCCTTTTTCTCAAAGCGTACCGCAATGGAGTTCGCGTGTGCCGTCAGCCGCTCCGCTTTCGCGAAGGTTTCAATATCCTCATGTACCGCCTCCAGCGCTTCTCTTGAATAGTATACGATACTGGATTTTTTCATAAAATCGTCCACGCTCAGCGGGGAGAAGAACTTCGCCGTACCGTTGGTCGGCAGGATGTGGTTCGGTCCCGCGAAATAGTCCCCCAGGGGCTCGCTGGAATTCTCGCCGATAAAAATCGCGCCTGCGTTTCGAATTTTAGTCATCACCTGGAAAGGATCCTTTGTGACGATCTCCAGATGCTCGCTGGCGATCTCATTGGCCGCCGCGATGGCCTCATCCAGATTCTCCGCAATCAGAATATATCCATAATTTTCCAGCGACTTTTCCAAAATCGCTTTCCTGGACAGCTTCTGCACAAACCCTTCGATCTCTACCTGAACCTTGTCCGCCAGCTCCTTGCTGGTGGTTACCAGGATTGCGGACGCCATCTCGTCATGCTCCGCCTGGGAAAGCAGATCGGCCGCCACATAGCGGGGATTGGCGGTCTCATCAGCCAGTACCAGAATCTCACTGGGGCCTGCGATGGAATCAATACTTACGTAGCCATATACGGCCTTCTTTGCCAGAGCCACATAGATATTGCCGGGCCCCACGATCTTGTCTACCTTCGGTACACTCTCCGTACCGAAAGCCAGCGCCGCGATGGCCTGGGCTCCACCCACCTTGTAGATCTCATCCACGCCCGCCTCACAGGCTGCCACCAGGGTATTCGGAGATACCTTGCCGTCCTTTCCGGGCGGTGTGGTCATGACAATACGCTCCACACCGGCCACCTTGGCCGGGGCCACGTTCATCAGAACGGAGGACGGATAGACTGCCTTGCCGCCGGGTACATAGACGCCACAGGAGGTGATGGGCCCGATTTTCTGGCCAAGCAAGGTGCCGTCCGGCTTGCTGTCGAACCAGCTGTAACGGCGCTGCTTCTCGTGGTAGCTGCGGATATTGACCAGGGCTTTTTTGATGACCTCCAGAAGCTTCGGATCTACCTCATGGTAAGCCTCCTCGATCTCCTCTTTGGTGACGCGGATGGTGGATGCGTCAAGCTTCGCCCCGTCGAATCGCTCCGTATAGGAAAACAGGGCCGCGTCTTTATTCTTTTTTACATCTTCGATGATGGCGTTGACCCGTTCGGAAAACTCCCCGTAATGATTGGGGCTTCTCTTCAACAATTCATCCAGCAGATTCTGTTTGCTGTTTTCATCCAATGTAACGACTTTCATTTTGATGACCTCCCAATAAGACGTCCGAACCAGCGGTTAAAAATCCAGGCAATGGGAACCTCCGCGGCACAGACCAATATGGCAACGCCCAGATTAAACGCAGGCTGGGACATTGGTATCCATTTTTTTACAAAAAACATTCCCAGTGACACATAGTATACCACCAAAAAGGTGGCGTGTGTACACATAATGACTAAAGAATTCCGGCCAAGCCAGGATAACACGCGGCTCACCGGCAGTGCCTTCACCAGGGCGATGAGCCCGGCGCAGCACAGAAACGCGTTCAGGTAATGCACCGGATGTACATACAGGTAATGCAGATCAAACACCGGAGCCCGCAGCGCCAGCAGACTTCCGGGAATCAGCAGCAACGCAGGCCAGCCCTTGGGAAGCCTCGTCATGTACCAGCCCATCACCAGAAACGGCATAGCCAGAACTCCACGCAACACCGTAATTAGGATATCATAACCCAGATATCCGCTTAAGGTACATTCCCAGGTTACATACCGATCAAGCCCAAGCCCGGCAGAAATGCCGTAAGCGCCGGCGGCCAACAGCACAATCAGAAAATTTCTCTGCCATTCCTTACAGGTTCCCGTCAGCACCGCGAACAGCGTGCCTGCGATAAAATAGGCCGGTAAAAACCATAAAATATGCACACCGTAACCTGTAAAGGTATCCACATACTGTCTCGCAAGCGCCGCTCCGGACAGGGCCTCGCTGTTCAGCAGATGCGTAATCGTATTCATGGTCAGCAGCATCAGAGAAAAGGACAGATACGGCGTCAGTACGCCCCGCACCCGGCTTTCAATGGACTGAAAGATCGAACGCTTTTCTCCCTGCTTCAGACGTGCCAGAATTCCTCCCACCACGAAAAACAGCGGCATATGAAAGGAAGAAATCCATTTCAGGGTATCCTCCTGTATATATTCGATATGACCCAGGATCACCAGAAAGATTCCAATGCCCTTTGCCATATCCAGATAGTCCAAACGCTTTTGCTGCATGCTTCCTCCGATTTACAGTGCAGCCCTCAGATCTTGAATCAGCTTGGTAATCCGCTCTGATTCCATCTTCATGCTCACCTGATTGACCACCATGCGGGCAGATAGAGGCATTACCTCTTCCAGCACGCCAAGGCCGTTCTCGCGGAGCGTGGAGCCGGTCTCCACGATATCCACGATCACATCAGACAACCCCACAATGGGCGCCAGCTCGATGGAGCCATTCAGCTTGATGATCTCCACGGTCTGATGCTTCTGATTATAGAAATAATCCTTTGCGATATCCGGGTACTTGGTGGCCACACGGATCTGCTCCTGATGAGCCAGCTTCTCCCGGGCCGATTCCGGTCCGCAGACGCACATACGGCATTTTCCAAAGCCCAGATCCAGCACCTCGTACATCTTCCGGCCCTCTTCCACCAGGGTGTCCTTGCCGACCACGCCGATGTCCGCCGCACCGTACTCCACATAAGTGGGGACGTCCGGACCCTTGGCCAGGAAGAATTTGAGACCCAGCTCTTCATTTACGAAGATCAGCTTCCTGCTGTCCGGATCCTTCATTTCCTCGCAGGTGATACCCACCTTTTCCAGAAGCTCCAGGGTCTTCTTGGCCAGACGTCCCTTGGTCAGCGCGAAGGTCAGATAACGCTTGCCGTCATCGGTGGCGTTCACCTTCTTCTCCGCGTCATTTCGAAGAGCCCGCTGCAGCTGATCCACCACGATGGCAAAGCCAACCGCGGGCAGCTCCCGGCCAAAATGGGACAGCAGGTTATCGTACCGTCCGCCCTTGGCAATGGGTTCGCCGTAGCCGTAAGAATAGGCATGGAAAATAATGCCCGTATAGTAATTATACTTGCTTAGCATGCTCAGGTCAAAGGTTACGTACTTTTCATAATCCTTTTCCTTCAGACCTTCGTAGATCTCCTGAAGCCGCTCCAGTGCCTCCAGTGCCTCCGCGTTGTCTGTCAGGCTTCTGGCTTTCTGCAAAGCCTCCTCGCCTCCGGTCAGCGTCGCCATCTCAAGGAAGGTCGCGCGCAGCTTTTCAGAAATATCATAGCTTGCCAGCAGCTCCTCCGCGCCGAACCGGTTCTTATCGGAAATGAGTCTCCGCAGACTCTCCTCCGCCGCATTACCGATACCGGCCTCCCGAAGCAGCGCCTTAAAGAACTCCACCTGGCCTACGCTCACCTGAAATTCCCGAAGGCCCGCCTCCTGCAGGGCTTCAATCAGCACCGAAAGCAGTTCCACATCAGACGCCACACTGCCATCTCCCATGAGCTCTGCGCCCATCTGGGTAGTCTCTTTTAAGCGGCCCTGATATTTGTCATAGTTGATAAAGGTGTTGCCCATATAGCAGAGCCGGATGGGGGTCTCATCGTGAAAATATTTGGACACGGCTCGGGCGATGGACGGCGTCATATCCGGCCTGAGTACCAGGGTGTTGCCCTCTTTGTCAAAGAATTTATAGAGCTCCCGGGAGGAAACTGTACCGACTTCTCTGGAAAATACGTCGAAAAACTCGAAGGTAGGCGTCTCAATACCCTGATAGCCGCGGCCCGCAAGGATCCGGTATAAAAGCTGCTGCAATTCAAATTTCTGTACGAACTCATTACCATAGATGTCCCGGACGCCTTCCGGGGTATGCAAAAGCGGATTTTGATTCTTCATCTTACTTTCTGCCTCCTAAACGCTTTACTGATTTACCATTATAAAGTGTTTAACCCGATTCGTCAATCACTTTCTGAATTCCGTCCAGATAGGGAACCAGGTAGCCGCCGTGGGGCGCAAGCACATACGACAGGTCAAGCTCGTCATGGCGGAAGCTCTTCCGTCCGCCTGCCTCGGCCCGCTCCCAGAATTCCTTCATTTTTTTATACGGAAGAAAATAGAGTTCATTTCGCTTTGCAAAAAGAATGATCAGGAAGGACACGCCGTCCTGACGCTCGAAATCGCCCATAAATTCCACCTGATGGGCATGAATATTCTGGAGTGGAAACGTGTCCGTATCGCATTCCTTGGCATCGAAGCACACGGGAATGCCCTGTACAGCTCCGATATAGTCCACGGTACTTTTCTGGTCAAAATAAGCCAGAGTAATGTGCCGGTGCTCTTTATCAATCTTAATGGGGGTAATGGGGGTCGGCACCTTCTGAATCAGCGCCAGTCCCTGTTCCCGGTATTTTTCATTGGTCCGGTTAATCAAATCCTCCAGGGTAGAACCCCTGAGCCCTCTGGAATTCCAGGTCGCCATAGTCAGGTCCTCTTTATCTGAAAATTTTTACGCGAATAAAATCAAATATCATTATAAATCGGAAGTCATGATAAAACAACCTCTGATTTCGGAAAAGCAAAGCCCGGGGATGCAAAAAGCCAGCTCCCAAAGAGCTGACTTTCCGTATTAATATTTAATCCTCTTCCAGCACCCGATGGATATGAAGTGCCAGATACATTTTTTCCTGGCTGGACAGCTTCTGGCGAAACTGCTCATATACATAGATCTGTATCTTCTCCACACAGGCAAATTCCTTTTGACAGATGGAATGAATCTGCTCATAGAGAATACTGTTCTTCTCATCCGGCAGCTGATTGCGGCTCACCAGACGCTGGGCGAACAGGCGCACATGGGTTACATACCTGGAATACGAAGTGCTGTCCTCGTTGTAAGTAATCCCAAAGGCATATTTTACAATATCCAGCACTGCGTCCAGAGTGCGGCTAATCAGAAGATTCTGACTGTTATAGGGATGGTTGAACTGGGCGTTGATGAAATGAAAGGCGATATTGCCCGCCTCATCCACCGGAATCTCCAGATCCAGACGCTCCCGCATGAGTTTCACCGCATATTCCCCCACCTGAAACTCCTGAGGATTGAATTTTTTCATTTCCAGCGTGTAAAAGTTCTGCAGAACAATGCCTTCCCGTACCCGTCTGGCCGCAAAGGATAGATGATCCGTCAGGGACAGATAGATATGATCCATCAGCTTCATATCGAACTGTTCAATGGCATAATCAATCACCGCCTTGGCCAGCTCAAAGAAGACGCTGTCTGTCTCTGCCGCCAGACGGATGATGTTCCGGGAGACCTCCTTGTCCTTGAGAACAAAGACCTTTTCAATCTCACTTTCCTGAAACTCATATCCTATGGACTTGTGAAAGCCGATTCCCTTTCCCATGAGAATAGACTCCTGGCCCGCGTTGTCCAGCGCAAGCACCAGTGAATTGTTCAGCACCTTAATTACACGCATGGTATTACAAACTCTCCCCGTTTGTCTTAATTACATTCTGATACCAGTAAAAGCTGTCTTTCTTAATTCTTCCCAGATCCTTCAGATTGAAGTCGTCGCGGTTGATATAGATAAAGCCGTAGCGCTTCCGGAAGCCCTGATGGGAACTTAAAAGATCCATCACAGACCAGGGGCAGTAACCCATCATTTCCACACCATCGTCGATGGCGTCGGAAATAGCCTGGATATGGCCGCGCAGATAGTCGATCCGGTAATCGTCATGCACGCGTCCGTCCTCGGTCAGCTCGTCCGCCATACCGAGACCGTTCTCGGTGATAATCAGCGGCAGATGGTATCTGCGATAGTACTCATTCAGTACAATCCGAAGACCCATGGGATCAATCTGGGCACCGTATTCGCTGGCTTTCAGATTCTCGTTTTTCTCGTCCCGGCAGTAGCCGTACTGGTCAAAGTCTACCTCATTGCCGCGGAAGACTCTGGATCCAACCGGATGTTCCTCGTCTGCGGGCAGATAGCTTGCACAGAGGGTACGGTAGTAGTTCAGAGCAATGTAGTCTATTTTCGCAGACTTCAGAATGGCTGCGTCGCCCTCTTCCATCTTCGGAACGATATTGCGCTCCTTCAGATAACACATATAGTAACCCGGATACTCGCCGTTGATGTGCATTTCCAGGCAGTAGTTTGTCTTGAACCAGTCGTTCATCTTCGCGGCCCATACATCCTCCGGCTTATTGGTCAGCGGATAGGTGCAGGTGGAGGATACGGCCGGAGCGGCCTTTCCGCCCTCAACCAGCTCATGGCAGGCATTGACCGCCAGCGCATGACCCAGGAACATATGGTAATCCATCTGGGCACGCATGCGGTCTGCTTCCCATTCGTCCTCAGTGTAGATATTCATACGGTTGTTGACACGGATCATCAGGTTCTGCTCGTTGATCATCTGCCAGTATTTTACCCGGTCTCCGAAAGCCTTATAGCAGACCCGCGCATAACGCTCAAAAGCGAAGGCACAGTCTCTGCACTCCCAGCCATTGTACTTCTCTACCAGAGCGTAGGGCAGATCGAAATGGTATAAGGTTACGAGGGGCTGGATGCCCTGCTTGAGCAGATAGTTGATCACATTATTATAGAAGTCGATGCCCTTCTGGTTGACCTCGCCGTCTCCGTCCGGAATGATGCGGGCCCAGGAAAGGGAGAAACGGTATGCCTTCATACCCATCTCTTTCATCAGGTCAATATCTTCTTTCCAGTGATGATAGAAGTCACTGGCCACCTTGCTGTCCGCCTGCTTGTCGGAACGCTTGAAGGAATTGTAATCGGCCACGGTCATGCCCTTGCCGTCCTCATCCCAGCCGCCTTCGATCTGAAATGCGGAAGAAGATGCGCCCCAGAGGAAATTTTCAGGAAAATTTGTCATGATAAGGTTCTCCTTTAAAAGTTGTAAAAGCCAGGCGGAAGTGTACTGACTTCCGCCCGGCGGATGTTTTTGTTACAGATTCAAACAATTACTTTACAGCTTTGATAACAACCCTGGTAAGGTCAGCCTTCTCTGCCGGAACACCGGTGACCTCTGCGAAATCAGCCGTATTGGAAATGATAACGCTTACGGTAGTATCATAGCCTGCCGCTTTGATCTTGTCAATGTCAAAGGATACAATCGGGGTTCCTTTTTTAATTTTGTCTCCTTCGTTCACATGCTTTGTGAAGCCGTCGCCGTTCATGGCTACCGTGTCCATACCAATGTGAATCAGAAGCTCTGTGCCGTCTTCGAGCTTCAGGCCCATAGCGTGAAGGGTCGGATACAGAACAGATACGGTACAGTCAGCCGGTGCTACCACCTCTCCCTTGGTCGGAAGAACTGCGATTCCTTTGCCCAGTGCCTCGGAAGCAAATACCTCGTCCTGCACCTCATTTAACGGGTAAGCCTTTCCCTCTACCGGAGAAGCGATTTCTACGGTCTCGCCTGTGTGAACCGGTGCGGTCGGCATAGCCAGGTCAGACTCCAGTGCTGCTGCGCCTGCCGGAACTGCGTCCACATCTTCAAAGCCTACGATGTAAGTCAGGATAGCCGCGCCAAAGAATGCCACTGCGATACCCAGTAAGTAAGCTACGAACTGTCCCAGGCTTGTTCCCTCGCCATAGTAGGACATAATGGTCAGAATACCATTATTTGCGAAACCTGTGTTGACTGCGTGGCCGATACCCATGATACCACCGCCGAGAGCTCCGGCGATTACCGCGCATACCATCGGCTTCTTCAGACGAAGGTTACAGCCGTAGATAGCCGGCTCAGTAATACCTACCAGCCATGCGGACAGGGATGCGGAAGCTGCTACCTGCTTTAAATCCTGGCTCTTGGTCTTCAGCATAACGCCAAGTGCTGCGCCTGCCTGAGAGAAGTTTGCGGAACCAGCGAAGCACATCAGGGTGTTGGTTCCTGTCAGGGCTACGTCATTAAGACCAATCGGAAGCAGTGCTCTGTGCGCGCCGAAGATAACGCATACGCCCCACAGACCGCCGACGATGATACCGCCCAGTACCGGACTGAAGCCGTACAGCGCATTGTAAAGGAACTGAATAATATAACCAACATAGATACCAACCGGTCCTACAACAGTCAGCATAACCGGAACCATGATAATCAGGGACAGACCCGGTACCAGGATGAGCTGCAGAATCTCCGGAATGACCTTCTTTAAGAATTTCTCCAGGAAATACAGTACAATCACGCCCAGAAGAATCGGGATAACGGACTCAGTGTAAGCAAATACCTTAGAGGACTCTCCTACGGTAAACGCCATCTTGATAACCGGAAGTCCGAAGATGGTGGACTTGGTAGCTACGTCCTGAACCAGTGCGTCAATGGTGGGATGGCAGATAAAGCCGCCCAGCATCATAGCTACAACAGTGCTGCACTTCAATGCCTTGGATGCGGTGTAAGCAAGGAAAATCGGCATGAAGTAGAAAATAACATTGGAGGCGGTGTTCATGATGATGTAGGTGCTGTTGGCTGTATCGAAGCCCGGCACCTTGGCAAATGCTGCCAGAAGACCCTTGATCAGACCTGCTGCCGCAATAGCCGGTACCAGCGGTGTGAAGATCTCGGTGATCTTCTGCAGAATCAGGTTGCCCAGAGGCTGCTTCTGATCCGGAACCTGCTCGTCTACGGAACCGCCTGCAACGGCGTCTCCGAGGATCGCTACGGTTGCGTCATAAATCTTTGTGACCTTTGCGCCGCATACCACCTGGAACTGTCCGCCGGAAACGACGACAGAGATAACGCCCTCCAGATGCTCTACCACGTCTTTCTTTGCAAGGCTCTCATCCTTCAGGATAAAGCGCAGACGGGTGAAACAGTGTGTCACCTGTTTTACATTGGCTTTGCCGCCCACATTGTCAAGAATGTCCTGGGCAATTTTGTTGTAATCCATGGTTTTCTCTCCTTTGTATTGTAAATGTGTAAAATATAAGGTTCTTATATCCGGCCAGAATATATGGTATCGAAAGACCTGGTACGCATCAGAAAATTTCACACAAAAAAAGACCCAGTGAAATGAATTTCCAACAGAAAACGCAGATACTGATACAGCTTATCCGCACTTTTCTATCCTCTTCATTTTCACCCGATCTTGCCTGCCTAACCAGTAACACGTCGTATGTGAAACCACGATGTAATTGTCTCTCAATCTGATAATACTTTAGCACAGGATTTTTTACTTTGCAAGTGTTTCTTAAATTTTTGTGAATACTATATGAATTTTTCGAAAAGGTTTTGTGTAGAATAACGAAAAACCGTGGCTTTTACATCAGCCACGGTTCAAAACGTTCATAAATTCTTTGGGAAGCGGCGCAATATACTGCTGCCCCGAAAGATTCGAAAGAGCTCCGGTGAGATCCGGAAGCTCCAGCCGATAGGCATGGAGAAGCTGGTATTTCAGACCGAAGTTTTTCCGGAATTCCGCGTTTATCTTCGGACTGCCGTATTTGGTATCCCCGATAAGCGGATGGCCGATGCTGGCCAGGTGCGCGCGGATCTGATGGGATCGGCCTGTAATCAGGTTGATTTCCAGATAGGTATAAGGATTTCCGTTGTAAGTCAGCTGTTTTAACGGCATATACTCGGTACAGATAGGCAAAGCGTCCTTTCTCTCCTGCTTAAAAATCTGTACCTGATTGGTCTTTTCATTTTTCTGAAGCCAGCCCTCGATGTGCTGTTTATCCATGACAGAGCCTGCAGCTATGGTGCGGTAGTATTTGTGCAGGCTGCGGATACGGAACAGCTCGTTCAGCTCCTGAAGGCCACGGAGACTCTTGCCTGCGGCTACCAGACCGCTGGTGTTGCGATCGAGACGGTTGCAGATGCCGGGACGGAAGCTGCGTAAGCTTTCTGCTGTGGCTTCGCCGGTTTCCAGAAGATGCTCCGTCAGGTATTCCACCAGGGAGATATCCGAGGGCTTCGCTTTCTGTGACAGGAGACCTGCCGGTTTATTAAAGAAAATGACATTTTTGTCCTCGTAGATGATTTCCGGTCGGAGCCTTAATGGGAGCTTTTTCTTTGACTTGGCTCCTGCTGCCATGGTCTCCTTTTTCCCACTTTGTCTGGTTTCGGTTCCCATTTCCCCCATCATACTGGAAAAGCCGTCTATGGTCTCGTCCGCCAGGAACAGCTTGATCTCGTCTCCTGCTTTCAGGCGCTCTTTTCCTTCCGCCTTTTTCCCATTCAGGGTGATATTCTTTTTGCGCAGCATTTTGTAAATAAAGCTGGCCGGGGCCTTGTCCATATATTTTCCCAGCAATTTGTCCAGCCGCTGTCCGGCTTCGTTTTCGCCTACGGTCAGAAGACGCATGGTTTCTCTCCTTTACATCCTATAAGTGAAAATACAGCAGGCCATTGATATTTAGAAAGCCTGCTGCATTATCGTTTTGCTCATTTTTACAGGGACAGTGCCAGAATTAACCCCCGGATCAGCTGCTCCCGGTTCAGGGACGGATAGCGCTCATCCGGCGTAAACGGGATCTCCTCCGGTTCCTTTTTCGCCAGGGCGTCCACCCGATCCAGATAGGCCTTCAGATCCGCAAACACATGCACATGGACACCGGAGATCCCATTCTCCTTCAGGATCTTGGTGACATGCGCCTCCACCGGTTTTAAGTCCGTATTTTTCAGTGTGGTGTAGCCTGCAATCTCATTTCCGCGGATCACCAGGCTATGGACAGGATAATTCTTTTCATAGGTGGTCAGAACCAGCTCATAAGCGTGCTCCATACCGCCGGTGTGTCGCTCCAGCTCCTCGTAGAGATCCTGAGGGATGGAACGGCGTCTGCAGAACACGATCACGTTGACCAGCTCCTTGCAGGCCGGAAGACAGCCTACAACCGCCACCACTGTGAACAGATTCAGGCGTGTCCCGGACGTCACATAGCCGACGGTAAAGATGACGGCGGGCAGCAGGAAAAAGATAATGGTCTTAATAATCTGCGCTTTTTTATGGGCGTCCGTATAGCCGTGGTCGCCTTTCTGGGGTACATTTCGCATAAATAGGTTCTCCTTGTAATTCCTTTATAGGATGACTTTGTTTATTTTAATGCTTTGATGTTCTCTTCTGTCAGATCTACCATGGGAACCTCGATCTGGCCTGCGTCTCCGATGCAGAAATCCAGCCAGTCTTTCAGAACGGTTTCGTCAATCTCCGTCTCCTCCCCGCCTGCCAGAGTCTGATAATAGACGTCAGGCTTATCCTGCTGACAGACAGAGCCCAGAAACTCATACGTATTCACTTCCTCGTCATAAATGAAGAGCGTAAAGGGCTGGAAATCACTGCCCTCTACGGTACTTGGATCGTGGCTCCAGTCCGCACGCACTACACCATTGTCATAGAACGTCGCAGCCGGGAAGCCGGTAAATTCCTCATGCACCGCGTCCAGCGCTTCCACAAAATCATAGATCAGGAACATCTGTCCGTCCGCGGACGCTGTCGTATAAGCGATCAGTAGCTCGGCGCGGCCATCGCCGTCGATATCGTAGACACCGTATTTATTTTCCGAAAGATCCAAGCCGTTATAATCTAGTTCTAAACCATTGGGGAACTGCTGATTATAATAAATATCATCCAGCACAGAACGGTAAGCGCTCTTTGCGGCGTCAGACAGGGTACCTGCGCCTGCCAGGATAGCGTCTTTCGTTCCATCGGTCTTTAAAGCTTCTTTTTCCTGATCTTCGGTTTCTTTGTTCTCCGCCTCGGCTTCCCTGGCGGTATCCGTTTTATCTGTGGTACCTTTACAGCCTGCCGCCAGCACCGAAACGCCCAGCAGCACAGCCAGCCAGTATTTCTTCATGATAAACTCTCCTTTTTCTGTCAAACCATTTCTGTCAAGGGGCTTCTCACCCGCATTTCATTATACGCAGATCTCCTGCATACTTCAAGCATTCTTTTTTGTGAGAAAGACAAAATTTCGCGGCTCAATGCCGGGCTTACCTGTATCCAGCAATCCATTATGAATCTGGGTATTCTGGCGGTCCAGGGGCTGGTCAACAGCTTCGGACCCGTCGTGATGGCTTCCTTCGCTCTGTCGGCGATTCCGGCCTTTGGAGTGGTCGGCATCTGGTGGTCAGTACCGATTGGATGGTTTCTGGCGGACGCGGTCGGCGTGGTGTATTATGGGATAAAGAAAAAAACTTTTTTATTTTCTTGCAATGATATACCAGGTTTTGCTGAAATTTCCTTCATTTTCCAGGAAATGATTGGCACATTTTTCCACCCGGAAACCGTTCTTTCGAAGCAGCTCACAGACGGCTTTCTCGTCGTGGACAATTTCTTTGATATTCTCCTCGAATTCCTTTACGCCATTTTCATAAACGGTGGTTTTCAGGTTGATGCGGCCATCCGGATCGTGGGTCACCATAAACTGGGTCTTGACCGTCTCGCTGAAATCCAGATCGATGGGTTCCGCCATCGGCACTTCTTTTTCATTCAGGATATCGAAAATGAAATAGCCGCCCTCTGCCAAATATGCAGATACATTCGCGAATATCCGATCCATATCTTCCAGGCGCATGATATGATTCAGCGCATCGCCGGTGCAGGTCACCAGATCAAACTTTTCATCCGGCCGATAGGTAATCATATCTGCCACCTCATAGGAAATCTCCGGATTTCGCTGCTTCGCGATCTCGATCATACCCTCCGAAAAATCCATTCCACTGGCCTCGATACCATCTCCCGCCAGAATCTCGCAGAGCACGCCCGTGCCGCAGGCCAGATCCAGGCTTTTGCGGACAGTTATCTGATACTGGTGAAGCCAGGTAAGCAGCTGTTCGCCGAAGGCCTCGGGAAAATAGTTCCAACCGAACTGATTGTATACTTTACAGAATGCGTCGCTGTACATAAACGTTCCTCCGTATCACTTATTTACATGGCGTTCCGCACCCATTGTCAAGAAATTTCAGCCAATCCAGTGCTTTTCCGTCCAGCATGCACTCCTCCAGCGTATCGCCGTCATAGGTAAGCTTTAATGAGAAAAATGGCGCCTCCTGAGCCAGCAGCTTAAAGAAAACTTTATCCCCCACCCAGAGCTCCAGGTCATCGATTTTATCCTTCGGGATCCATTCCAGTACGCCTTCCCGACAGTTGTAGTCCAACTCGCCGTCCCAGCCGGTGGCAGTGTAAAGACACATATACTGGGTCTCGACACCCTTCAGGGCGAAGGTGACAATGCCACGGAAGCGGTAATCGGTCAGGGTCAGACCGGTTTCCTCGAAGGTCTCCCGGAGCAGGCAGTCTTCGGGACTCTCGTAGGCTTCCGCATGGCCGCCCACGCCGATCCATTTGTCCTGGTTTACGTCGTTTTTCTTCTTAATTCGGTGCATCATCAGGAATTTGTCGTCCTGCTCCAGATAACACAGTGTCGTCAAGGTTCCGACTGTACTTTTTTCCATAATAAAACTCCCCTATCCATTTTTAATATGTTATTTTCCCGTTTCAGAAAGAAAACAGCATCGCTGACAACCGCGTCATCAGGCCCTGGGGCAGTACGCCGGACGCCGCGCGGACCAGCTTCATACTGCCGCCGGAGATGGATACGGCCTTGCCCTTTTCGGCGTCAAATAGGGCCTTCCGTACTACACGCTCGGGCTTTATCAGGAACAGGCGCTTGACCGGGTTCAGCTTAATGCCGCCGGTGGCGAAGAAATCCGTTTTCACCGGGCCCGGACACACGGCGGTCACGGAGATCTGGCGGCTGCGCAGCTCTTCCTTCATCGCTCTCGACAAAGACAGCACGTAGGCCTTGCTGGCCGCGTAGGCCGCGAAGCCCGGCTGAGGCAGAAAGGCCGAGCCGGAATCCATCTGAAGGATTCGGCTGCCCTTCCGGAAATAGGGCAGGCAGGTCATGGTAACGGCTGTCAGCGCGCGGCAGTTGACATCGATCATATTTAAGATCTGATCCACATCCTGGGTTTCCAGCTTCCCGGCATGTCCCAGGCCTGCGGAATTCACCAGAATCCGGATCACAGGCTTTTCTTTTTTAAGCAAAGCCGCAAGCTCCGCACAGGCGTCCTTTTCCGCCAGATCCATGGGCAGGGTCCGAATCGTCGTTTTATCCTTCAGCTCCTCCTGCAGTGTAAGCAATGCCTGCTCCCGTCTCGCGATCACCCAGATTTCCGATATGGAGCGGTAGCTTTCCGCTATCTGACGGACGAATTCCCGGCCCATGCCGGAGGACGCTCCTGTTACGATTGCGATGGATGCTCTCTTTTTTTCCATCCTTTCCACCTCCCGGTTTTATCCAAGCAGATATTTGTAAATGGCTTCCGCGCAGCCGTCGTGATCACAGTCCGCCACGGTGACATACGAAATTGCTTTCACCGAATCCAACGCATTTCCCATGGCTACGGCAAGTCCTGCGGCCCGTAGGACACTTAAATCATTGTCTGCGTCTCCCACGGCGATGCTGGCGCTCACCGGAATGCCGAGGGCCTCGCAGAGCTTCGTAAGGCCCACGCCCTTATCGACGCCTGTGGCAGTCAGCTCCAGGGACGAGCTCTCCGCATCTACCATTTCCACCGGAAGCGCCAGAGCCTGAATCCGCTCTTTGGTCCGCGTCCTGGATTCCATACTCTGATGATACAAATTGATTTTCTCCACCGGAAATGGATTGGCCATGTAGAAGCCATACAGATCGTCATGGGGCTCCACAACCCGGGCATGCAGCTCCTTGTAGATGCCCATGCCGTAGCGATCGATGTGGGCCAGTTGGTTGGTCTGTTCGATGGATTTCTCATCCAGGATGTGCAGCATGGCTTCTTCCTTCCAAGCGAGGCGGAAGATTTCCTTGACCACAGGGATATCTATGGTGTTGGAATAAATCACCCGCTGCTCCCGAAAATCGTAAACCATAGCTCCGCTGGTGCAGTTCACATAGCGGAGACCCGGGATCAGTTTCCGGAATTCTGTCAGCTCCGGGCGGCAGCGGCCGGTGGAAAGCACAACTTCTTTGCCTTCTGCCAGTGCTTTTTCGATGGCTTCTCTGCATCCGGGGCTGATTTCTTTTTTGCTGTTTAATAAGGTGCCGTCCATATCCAGGGCGATCAGCTGATATTGACTCATAAATAGCTTCTCCTATTTCTTCTTGTGTACATTCCGGATCGTCTTCTTTTTCGCTCCAGCGTTCTTTCGAACGTTTGTTTCTGTTCGTTCCGTGCGTCCGCCTGCTCTGTTCCCGGAACTGTTTTTCCGGAAATCGGTTTTCTGTCCACTCCGCTCTCCGGGTCTTCCTCCCTCCGGGCGAAGCAGGCATTTGGGTCCATAACCAATGAGATCCCGGCGGCCACATTTCTCCAGGGCTTCCTGCACCAGCTCCCGGTTCTTGGGATCCCGGTACTGGATCAGCGCCCGCTGCATGGCCTTTTCATGGGGATTCTTCGGCACATAGACCTTCTCCATGGTGCGGGGATCGAGACCGGTGTAATACATACAGGTGGACATGGTGGAGGGCGTCGGATAGAAATCCTGCACCTGCTCCGGCATGTAGCCCAGATCCCGGCAGTACTCGGCCAGCTCCACTGCCTCTTTCAGCGTCGATCCCGGATGGGAGGACATGAGGTACGGCACCAGATACTGCTTTTTCTGCAGGGTTTCGTTCATCTTTTTATAGCGGCGGCAGAACTCCTCGTAGACGCTGCGGTTCGGCTTGCCCATCTTCGCTAAGACTGCGTCGGACACATGCTCCGGTGCCACTTTCAGCTGGCCGCTTACGTGATATTCACAGAGTTCTTTCAAAAAACTCTGATTTGGATCCGCCAGCACATAATCAAAGCGGATACCGGAACGGATGAACACCTTTTTCACGCCGGGGATGGCCCGGAGCTTCCGGAGAAGGCTGATGTAATCGCTGTGATCGGCCTTCAGATTCGGACAGGGTTTCGGAAACAGACACTGCCGTTCCGGGCAGGCTCCGGCTTTCAGCTGCTTATCGCAGGCAGGCTGCCGGAAATCTGCGGTGGGACCGCCCACGTCGTGGATATAGCCCTTGAAGTCCTTATCCTTTGTCATAGCCCGGGCCTCCCGGAGCAGGGATTCATGGCTTCTGGCCTGGATGATCCGTCCCTGGTGGAAGGTCAGGGCGCAAAAGCTGCAGGCTCCAAAACAGCCCCGACAGCTTGCCAGACTGAATTTGATCTCCGAGAAGGCCGGAACCTCACCCTGCGTCAGACAGGAAGGATGCACCGCCCGCTGGAACGGCAAATCGTAGATCTCATCCATTTCCTCCTGGGACAAGGGTTTTGCCGGTGGATTCTGCACGATAAACAGATGTTCGGAATACTGCTCCGCCATCCGTTTTCCCCGGATCGGATCGGCATTTTTCTGCTGAATCCCGAAGCTTTTGGCATATAGAGTCTTATCGGCCTTCATACTCTCATAATCCGGCAGAAAAATCGCGTCGTAGATATCCTCTTTATGGCTGGTCTTGTAGACAGTTCCATTTACAAAGGTCAGATCCCGAATGGAAATTCCGGAAGCCAGCGCGTCGGCAATCTCCACGATGGACCGTTCGCCCATGCCATAGGAAATCAGATCCGCTCCGCTGTCCAGAAGCAGTGACCGCTTAAAGCCATCCGCCCAGTAATCATAATGGGCCATGCGTCGGAGACTGGCCTCAATGCCGCCTAAGATAATAGGCACATGCTTATATACATGGCGAATCAGGTTACTGTATACCATATCGGCCCGGTCGGGGCGTTTTCCCATAACACCGCCCGGCGTGAATGCGTCAGTCTTCCGGCGTTTTTTCGACACGGAATAGTGATTTACCATAGAATCCATATTTCCGGAGGAGACCAGGAAGGCCAGGCGCGGCTCGCCATAGACTTGGATGCTCTTTGGATCCTTCCAGTCCGGCTGGGCCAGGATCGCCACGCTGTAGCCGTGGCTTTCCAACACCCGCCCGATAATCGCCGGGCCGAAGGATGGATGATCCACGTAGGCGTCGCCGATGACATAGACAAAGTCTGGTTGCGTAATGCCCCGTTCCCTTAATTCTTCTTTTGTTGCGGGCAAAAATCCCTGCTGTTTCATGTATTACTCCTGTCCTGGTACCAACGTCTCATAGGTCCCGTCCAGCACCTGATAAAAATCGTGAATATAGTAATCTGCAAGCCGGCGGTTTTCAGACTGCCGATTTTTGGCATACGCGTCGTAGATCGAACATACTTTTGCTCCGGCTGCTTTCCCGGCCTGGGCTCCTGCGGGTGTGTCCTCAAAGACCAGACAGTCTTCCGGTTTCGCGCCAAGCTCCGCCGCCACCTTGAGATAGATATCCGGCGCTGGTTTTCCGGCCCCTGCCTCACAGGAGGTCATCAGGCACTGGAAATAAGGCGCAAGCCCCTGTCCGGCCACCACGGCGTCCAGAAGCTCCCGGCCATTGCTGGTGGCGATTCCGGCTTTGATTCCGTGTGATTTTAGGTATTCCAGAAATTCCCGCGCGCCTGGTTTTAAAGGCACTTCATGGGCGTATTTTTCTTTTGACATGGCGATCCACTCGGCCTTAATCACATCCAGACTATCCGGCAGGGCGAACTGCTCTTTAAAATACGCTGCGGTCTCCGAAAAGCTCATGCCCTCGATGGCCTGCTGAAGCCCGGGATAGACTGTCAGGCCATGACGGCCCAGATATTCCACGTCAATGGCTCCCCACATCCACATGGAATCTACCAGGGTTCCGTCCAGATCAAAAAGAACTGCTTTTATTCCGTCCAGCATCCTGTCTCCTCCTTCAATTTTCGAAGTTCTTCTTCCGTAAGGGGCCTGCACGCGCCGATCTCCAGAGTCTCATCCAGCTTCAGACTTCCCATGGAAAGCCGTTTCAGATATGTAACCTCACAGCCGATGACTTCGAACATCCGTTTTACCTGATGAAAGCGGCCTTCCCGAATAGTCACTTCGATCTCCGATTCCGGGCCGGACTTCAGAATCCGCAGTTCCGCCGGAAGGGTCTTTTTCTCATCGCCGATATCCAGTCCCTCCAGAAAGGCCTGCACATGTTCCGATTTCACCCGACCCTGAATTCTGGCGTAATAGGTCTTGTCCACATGGCGTTTGGGGGATAACAGGTAATGGGCCAGCTTACCGTCGTTGGTCAAAAGCAGCAGGCCTTCCGTATCCCGGTCGAGCCGTCCCACCGGGAACAAATCCGAACGAGCGTTCTCCGGCAAAAGTTCCAGCACTGTGTCGAGCTTTTTATCCTCGGTGGCGGAAATATATCCGGCAGGCTTATGCAGCATCCAGTACTCCACCCTGGAAAAGGACGCCTCTTTTCCGGCTACGCACACCACATCGCCGTCCTTTATCTTTGTCTCCGACTTCGTAACCCTTTCCCCGTTTACGGTAACTATGCAGCTTCGCAGCAATTTTTTTACTTCGCTCCGGGTTCCGTATCCCGCTTCGCAGAGATATTTGTCCAGACGCATGCTACCACCTCCATCCGGGATAATATTTATTCTTGAGCGTACCGTTTGCAAGCTTTCCCCAGCCTAAGGGGTACCCGTCCACACAGACCTGACACCAGCCTTTCGCCCCTCGCGCTGCCAAGTCCTCCAGATCCAACGTCTCACCCTTTAAATAGCGGAATACACGTTCATCGTCCGCTTTCAGGTCCACCGACAGGGCAAACTCTTCTTTTCGCAGATACATGGCCAGAGCCTGGCTGGGCTCAAAGCGCTTCTGTTTTACTTCGCCCAGATAGAGGCCTGTCCGCAGAAAGCGTAAGGAACGGATATTTTTACCCGTCAATGCCTCGGGCAGCACATATAATCGGCCATCGTAAAGGCGAAAACAACGGGCGTCCCATTTCACATGCAGATCCTTTGCGAAATCCAGCCATTCCTCCGGGAGCTTTTTCAGCGCACCCTTAGAGTCTGCCTTTTCCTTGTGCTTTGGTAACGTCGCGGCAGAATTATCAGAACATACATTCTTCTGCAGTAAAGCCACGAAATGTCCTTCACCATCTAACCGATGGGGAAACAGCCGGGCTGCGCCTGCGCAGGCCCCGAGCCCCGGCGCGAAGCCAAGCGCTTCCCGTTCCTCCGGTAATGGCAACGGCAGCAGGGTGAAGCCTTCCTCTTTTATCAGCCGCTCAATGGTTTCCTCATTTTCATGTTTCGAAAAGGTGCAGGTGGAATAGACTAACTGTCCGCCCGGACGCAGCAGCTTCGCCGCTGCAGTTACCACAGTTCTCTGAATATCCGCGTAATAATCCGGTCCCTTTTCCAGCCAGTCCTTCACCATGGACGGTTCCTTCCGGAACATGCCCTCGCCGGAGCAGGGGGCGTCCACGAGAATCTTGTCAAACCAGCCTTCGAAATAGGTAAGAAGCCGCTCGGGCGTCTCGCTGGTTACGAGAATATTGCCGGCGCCAAAGAGCTCCAGATTTTTAAGCAGGGCTTTTGCCCGGGAATTGCTGATGTCATTGGCAACCAGAACGCCCGTTCCACGCAGCTTTGCCGCCAGCTCCGTGGCCTTTCCGCCGGGGGCTGCGCAGAGATCCAGTACCCGGTCTTCTTCTTCGATGGGCAGACAGGCTGCCGGCGTCATGGCGCTGGGCTCCTGAAGATAATAAAGCCCGGCCGCATAGTACGGATGCTTCGATGCCTGCGCCTGTCCCTCCAGATAGAAGCCGTTCCGGGTCCAGGGAACCGCACGCAAAGAAAAGGCCGAAAGAGCCTGAAACTCCTCCGGACGCAGCTTCCCTGTATTGACACGAAGGCCGCGAAAGCCCTCGTTATGTTCATAGCTTTTCTCCCAGGCGTCATATTCATCGCCCAGGAGTTCTCTCATTTCCTGTAAAAAGGATTCCGGTAATTGTAACATTTATTCCTCCGTAGGAAGCGACTGGGCCCGATAGCCCTCCGCAATCATATCCAGCTGTCGGTCGAAGCGCTCCAGCTGATCGATGTCATTCATGGCGTAGATTCGGTAAAATTCGTCCTGAATCTTTAGGATCTCCCGCTTATTGGCCACCCGGTACAGGTTCTGGATATTGTTCAGGATATCCGCCACGATGTTCGCCTGAATCCGGAAGGAGATCTGCGCGTCCATGATCTCGCTGCGCACCGTGGACATCTCATTATCCAGGGTGATGATGGCGTCCGCCGCGCTTAAAAGCCGCTCTTTGATATGCTCCGGGATATTCCGCTTGTACTTATACTGGAGGGAATGCTCCACCGTGGCCCAGAAATTCATGGCCATGGTGCGGATCTGCACCTCCATCTGCAGGCGCTTGGGGCCGTTCAGCGTATCCACCGTATAATAAAGGATAATGTGGTAGCTGCGATAGCCGCTGCTTTTCATTTCTCGTATGTAATCCCGCTCCTGCTTGATTTCCATGTCCTTGCGGTTCCGGATGATCTCCACTACCTTGTCGATGTCCTCCACAAACTGACAGATGATGCGGATACCGGCCAGATCATAGATCTTCTCTTCGATATCCTCCAGATCAATTTTCTTCTTCTGACATTTATCCAGAATGCTGGAAATGGTCTTGACCCGGCCATCCACCTGCTCGATGGGACAGTAAAGTCCCCGATCCCGGTGCTCCTTGATCAGGTGGTTAAACTTAGTCATGACCTCCTTGACCGCCAGCTCATAGGGATTTAAAATCTCCCGCCACAATTGTATTTCCATATACCTCTCCTTTTCAGCCGGACGCGCCCCGGGATACCGTCAGCCGGCAGTTTTCCAGATAGCGCAGAAACCAGTAGGGATTCACTGCCAGTTCCGCAAACTCTTCATTTCGAAGATAGATCCCCAGATGCAGATGCACTGGGAACTGACCGGAAGTACCCTCCTGCTTTCCGTAGCCCGTATCGCCCATATAGCCCAGAAGCTGCCCCGCATTTATGACGTCGCCTTTCTGGAACTCCTCCGCGTAGGAGGAAAGATGGGCATAATAAAAATATACGTCGTGGATGCTCCGGACACCGATTCGCCAGCCGCCCTTTTCCAGCCAGCCGACGCTCTCCACCGTACCGTCTGAGATACTGATCACCGGATACACCCCGCTTTCGTTCTCCGGCGGCATCAGATCCGTTCCCTCATGGCCGCGTGTTCCGCCATAGGTACGCTCGAAAAGCCAGCTGTTCTCATAAGTAACGGATAGGTTTTCCTCTTTCCACTGGGGAATCGGAAAATATTCCAGATCTTTCCAGATATTTTCATACAGCTCATAATAACGCCGCGCAGTTTCCTCCGGGCGTTCCTGCGCCTGAGCCGTCTTAAAAAGTCCGGCCTGTCTCCGGATATGTTCTTCCGTACCCAGAATCAACAGACCAAGACCCAGCAGCAGTAACCATGCCCCCGCAGCTGAAAGCTTACGCATCCCGCATCTTCACTCCGCATCAAAAATGCTTACTAAATATTCTATGCTTAGCGCAGCTCTTTTAGAACCTCTACCACAAATTCATAGATCCGCTTTGTGGAAGAAATACTTAAGCGCTCCTTCGGCGTATGGATATCATACAGATTCGGTCCGATGGAGACACAGTCCAGGCCTTCCATCTTGCCGCTGAACAGACCGCACTCCAGGCCTGCGTGGATGGCCATAACTTTCGGATTCCGGTCATACATTTTCTTAAATACAGACACACAGGTATCCCGAAGTTCGGACTCATGACGGTACTCCCATCCCGGATAGGAGCCCTTCTCCTCGTAGGTTCCGCCCAGGAACTCCACACAGTGGCGGAGACGGTCGCCCAGTTCCTGCTTCTCGGATTCAATGGAGCTTCGGATGCTGAATGTGGCGGTCGCCTCTTCGTTGGTAAGACGTAAGATGCCCAGGTTCAGGGACGTCTGTACCAGTCCCGGGATATCCATGCTGTCCTTGATGACGCCGTTGGGTACCATATGAAGCACATACATCAGGATGGCCGCGCACTTGGGCGTCAGGGCCTGACCGCTTGCCTTTCCTTCGGATACGAAGCTTACGGTTACACCTGCGTCGCTTGCCGCAAACTCAGTCTTGTAAATGGCGTCGAGGGTATTCAGACGCTCTTCAAAGGCCTGACATTCCTCCTCCGGCACGTACAGTACCGCTTTCGTGCTGCGCGGAATCGCATTGTCCATGAGACCGCCGGACAGCCCGGCAATCCGGAAATTCACCACCTCGTCCAACCAGCAGAGCGCTCTGCCCATGAGAATATTGGAATTGCCGTGCTCTTTATGAATCTCTGCTCCGGAGTGACCGCCCTGAAGACCGTCTACGGTTACGGTGTAGCGTACGCCCTCAGTCTCCTGATAGACCGCCGGGATATGCAGAATGCCGTCCATGCCACCGGCGCAGCTCACGGTAAAGATACCCTCCTCCTCGGAGTCGATGTTGATAAGTCTGCGCCCCTTCATATGAGAAGCATCAAAATCCTTGGCGCCCAGAAGACCCACCTCTTCTCCGGTGGTAAACAGACACTCCAGACGGGGATGGGACAGGCTGTCGTCATCCAGAATCGCCAGTGCGATAGCGACCGCGATACCGTCGTCGCCGCCCAGGGTCGTGCCCTTCGCGTAGATAAAATCGCCGTCTACGGCCACGTCCAGGGGATCCTTCGCGAAATCAATAGTACAGTCCGCCTCTTTCTCGCATACCATATCCAGATGCCCCTGGATGATGACGGTGGGTGCGTCCTCGTAACCTGCGGAAGCCTCTTTAACGATGACCACATTGTTGAACTCGTCCCGGGACGCGGATAGTCCGCGCTTCTTCGCGAATTCCATACAATATTCTGCCGCGCCGGCCTCATTTCCCGATCCTCTCGGAATCTGTGTCAGATCCTCAAAATATTCAAATACCTTCTTCGGCTCTAATCCTTCCAAAACTCGCATATTGTTCCTCCTTGCTCTCATATAGATTTCTATGAGAAAAAAATTTATTTATATGACTGTCAGTCTTATCTTACTTGCTTTTTTGCTGCTGGCTCCGGTACAGGCCGCTGCGGCTTCCTCGGAAGGACTGCTGCTGTGGTTCCACACCCTGTTGCCAATGCTGCTTCCCTTCTTTATTCTCTCCCGGCTTCTGATCGCTCTGGACGGGGTCTCTGGCATCACCCGGTTCCTTGCACCCCTGGCACGGAGCTTTTTCGGACTCTCTCCGAACGGTTCTTTCTGCCTGCTGACGGGCTTCCTGTGCGGATACCCTGTGGGAGCGAAGATCTCCGCCGATCTGGTCCGGGAGAACCGTATCACACCCGAAGAAGGCGCGTACCTGCTTACCTTTACCAATAACCCAAGTCCCGCCTTTCTCACCGGCTACTGCCTGACGGAAGCGCTGGAGCTGCCGGAGCGTGTCCCTGTTTCCCTTCTGCTGGTCTATGGCGCGCCGCTCCTCTACGCGGCGCTGACCCGTCACAGGCAGACCTTTCCGGATCTATCCATAGAAAAAAAGACATCCGGATCTCAAATCAGCTTCAAAATCGTGGATGCCTGCATCATGGACGGCCTGGAAAATATCCTGAAGCTCGGCGGCTATCTCATCCTGTTCTCCATGCTGGCAAAGCTGCTGCTTCTCCTTATCGGCTCCCTGCCGCTGTGTTCCTGCCTGACCGTCGGTCTGCTGGAAATCACAAATGGCATTGCCCTGACCGCCGCGTCACCGATTCTTACCAAGCGCGCCGCCTGGGCGCTGTCGCTCTTTATCGTTTCCTTCGGCGGTCTGTCCGGTGCAGCACAGACGGAAAGCATGCTGCAGGGAACCCAGCTTTCGGTTTTAAATTATCTGAAAGCTAAAGCCGGTACGGCCCTACTCACCGCCTGCTTCGCCATTCTGTATCTTGGACTTACTGCTCTTCCTTTGGCGCTTCCTCTTCCGGCTGTTCTGTTGCGATAGCCGGTCCTAACTCTGCCCGGTTGCTTGCCAGAATCTCGTTGAAATTATTCAGAGAGTTCATCATAGATTCATAGCGTGCTGCGTGTCCTTCCATAGTCTGGCGAACCAGATTCTGCAGATTGCCCAGCATATCGTCGGTGTAGCGCATGGCCTGCATACGGAAGTTATTGGCTTCGATGGTGGCTGCATCCAGACGCTTCTGTGCCTCTGCCTCCGCGGCTGCCATAATTTCATTGGCCTGTACATACGCCTGCTGCATGATCTCATGCTCGTTGATCAATTCGGTCGTATGTATATTGGCCTCCTTGATAATCGCGTCTGCCTTCGCCTGGGCGTCTGCCAGAATGGCGTCCCGGTTAGCCAGCACTTTCTGATAACGTTTGATCTCCTCCGGAGTCTTCATGCGAAGCTCCCGCAGCAGCTCTTCAATCTCCTCTTTATTGACAATGATATTCGTCTTTGATAATGTCTGCGGCTTGCAGCCGTCAATGTACTCCTCGATCTCCTCGATGATCTGTTCGATCTTGCTGCTCATAAAACCGTTCTCCTCTCTATTTCCATTTTAGTTACGCGTAACGCTCCTTCATCCGCTCCCGGATTTTTTCTTCCACATAGGGCGGTACAAAAGCGGAAATATCGCCGCCGAAGGCTGCCACCTCCTTGACCGTCGTGGAACTAAGGTAAGCGTATTCCAGGCTGGTCGTAAGAAACAGCGTATCCAGATCCGGACTCATGATCCGATTGGTCTGGGCCATCTGCAGCTCATAATCGAAGTCCGTGATCGCCCGCAGGCCGCGCACGATAATATGGGCTTCGCATTCCTTCGCAAAATCTACCAGAAGTCCCGTAAAGGAGCGAATCTTGATATTCGGATATTCCTTTGTGACTTCTTCTAACATCTTAACACGTTCTTCCACAGAAAACAACGGAGTTTTGGCACGGTTGTTTAAGACACCCACCACCAGCTCGTCCACGATCCGGGAAGCGCGGACAATCACATCCAGATGTCCTTTCGTCACCGGGTCAAAGCTTCCTGCATAAATTGCTCTAATCATTCGTCATCCTCATCCATCTCGATAAAGAGATGCTTATTCGTCTTGTATTTTTTTACCTTGCGGATCCGGTAGCCCAGATCTTCAACCCAGTCTGTCTCTTCGTTCAGTGACGCCTCCAGAATAATGGTTGTATCGGCAGTCATCAGGCTGGAATTTTGAAGGTAACCAAGTACATCCCGCTCCAGTCCCTTTCCATAGGGCGGATCCAGAAAAATGATATCGAAGGGCTCTTCGCCCTCCAGCACCCGAAGTGCTCCCAAAGCGTCCATAAAAAATACCCGCGCCCGGTCATTGAGCTTCGTGAAGACCAGATTGTCGCCGATGCAGTCGTAAGCCTTCCGGTTATTTTCCGCAAAGGCCGCGAAATCCGCGCCCCGGCTTAAGGCCTCGATACCGATAGCCCCGCTTCCGCCAAAAAGATCCAGAAACCGGCAGCCCGGGATCTCCGGCTGCAGCATATTAAATAAAGTTTCCTTAATTCGATCGGTGGTCGGCCTGGTATCCAGCCCCTCAATGCATTTCAGCGGCATACTCCGGGCTGTTCCTGCTATTACTCTCATGTATTACCCCCTTACCTGGCCATGGCCGGTAATCTCGTATTTGTAAGAAGTAAGCGCCACAAGACCCATGGGACCTCTGGCATGCAGCTTCTGGGTACTGATGCCGATCTCCGCGCCAAAGCCGAACTCAAAGCCGTCGGTAAAGCGGGTCGAAGCATTTACATAGACTGCCGCTGCATCCACTTCCTTTAAAAACTTCTCTGCATGTTCCTGATTTTCTGTGATAATTGCTTCGGAATGTCCGGTATTATAACGATTGATATGGGCAATGGCTTCCTCTACATTATCTACGGTCTTCACAGAAAGAATGTAATCCAGATACTCCGTACCCCAGTCTTCCTCTGTGGCTGCCGTCATAGGAACCGCTTCTCTGGCTGCTTCGTCTCCGCGAAACTCCACTTGCTTCTCCTGAAGCTTCTTTGCCAGCAGAGGCAGAAATGCGTCTTTTACCTTACGGTTTACCACCAGAGACTCACAGGCATTGCAGACGCCGATGCGCTGTGTCTTGGCATTGTATACAATATTCACGGCCATCTCGAGATCCGCCGTCTCATCCACATAGATGTGACAGTTACCGGATCCTGTCTCAATGACCGGAATCGTACTGTTGTTGACAACGGTGGCGATTAACCCGGCACTTCCTCTGGGAATCAGCACATCTATGTACCGGTTCAGCTTCATAAAGGCCGCAGCCATCTCCCGGCTGGTATCCGTCAGAAGCTGGATAGCACTTTCCGGGCAGCCACAGGCTGTTAATGCCTGCTGCAGCACCTCGGTGATGGCCTGATTAGAATGAATCGCGTCGCTTCCGCCCCGCAGCACCACCGGATTGCCGGTCTTGAAGCAAAGTCCGAAGGCGTCCGCAGTCACATTGGGCCGGGCTTCGTAAATGATACCGATGACGCCGAGAGGCACCCGCACCTGACGGATATGCAGGCCATTTTCCGGCACCCAGTCCTTCATGACTTCGCCCACCGGATCCGGTAAGTCCGCAATCTGGCGAAGACCTTCCGCCATGCCCGCGATGCGATCTTCGGTCAACTTCAGCCTGTCCAGAAGTCCCGGCTTCATGCCGCGCTCCTGTCCCGCTTCCATATCTTTTTCATTGGATGCAAGGATCTTTTCCTGCTCGCTTACAAGAAGCTCTGCCGCTTTCAAAAGTACCCGGTCTTTCTCCTCCCGAGTCATGACCCGGAGAATCGGTTCCGCTTCCTTTGCTTTCTGTCCAATACACTCTAATGTCATCTATTTCCTCCCGATTACCCGTTTCTCTGTCACGATTTTCTCCGGACAGATATCAAACGCTTCATAAGGAACGCTTTCTTTTACCTGAAATTCAAAGGCCAGCGCCACTCGGGAAAGCTTCGGATGCGCCTCCAGGAAACGGTCGTAAAAGCCCCCGCCGTAACCGATCCGGTGCCGTTCCTCATCGAAAGCCACGCCAGGCATCAGCATCAGGGCTTTTTCCTCGTCTCTGCTTTCATCTGCCGCATGCTTTTCGTAAGGCTCCCGGATTCCGTAATACCCCTCCTCCAGATCATTTTCCAGAGAAGTGATATAGAAGAACTTCATATCCTGTCCCAGTACCTTCGGGACAGCCACCCGTTTGCCGTCAGCCCAGGCCGCCCGGATGATATCCGAGGTCTCCACCTCATGCTTACAGTCCACGTAAGCGTAGATCACCTCCGCCTGCCGGTATTCCTGCAGGGTCAGCACCTGATCCCGCACGCCCAGACTCAGCTCATGAATCTGTTCGTCCGTATGAGCCGCCCGCAGTGCCTTGATCTCTTTTCGCAAGGCCTTCTTTAAAGCTTTTTTAGTTTCCTTTTCTGTTTGCATCATATTTTTCACCCAGATTTACGACGCTGCCGTCCTGCTCCTTAATATCAATATTGTTCAGCTGTCCGCGCAGGTTCATGCGGACGGCCTCGATATATTCCAGGCGCAGAAGCTTCTGCTCCTTCTTCTCCGCATCAGTCAGGCCCTCCGCCTTGGAACGGCGGTACAGCTCGTTGATGCGCGCAATCTTCTGTGGATCCATTTATTTATCTCCTTCCCATCCCGCAAAGGACGCTGCCTGTTCAAAAATATCCTTTGCGTATTCATAGCCATGGTTGTAAAAATCTGTTAATACTTCTGCGTGATTCTCGGTATTCTTGACCACCGGAACCTGAGGCCGGATCACAAAAACATGTCCCCGGTTTTCCAGGTCCTCGATAAGTTCCATGGTGCGATTGTAATAGTAAGCCCGATATTTGATGGCACGAATCAGATTCGGATACTTCTGATACATGATCTGAGCCATTTTCAGCGTCTTCTTCGCAGGCGCTTTCCGGTAGCCCGCCTGTCTTGTGAGAATGATAACAGGCTTCTTCACACCGTCGTGCAGAGCCTTGCGAATGGGCACGGAATCCGCCACGCCGCCGTCCACCATGGGAATGCCGTCCACATCCACAATGGGCGATACCACCGGAAGACTGGACGAAGCCCGGCAGATAGTCATCAGCCGCTGCCGGTCGCTTTTCTCCGACAGATACTCAGCCTTGCCGGTCAGGGCGTTGGTAGCTGTCAGAATGCACTCCATACCGGAAGAAAAGTATGTGTCATAATCAAAGGGAATGATCTTATTGGGAAATATATCAAAGATCAAATCCATGTTAAACAGGCTGTGCGTTTTTACCAAGGACTTGAGGCCCACATAGCTTCCGGCCTCCAGAAAATCAATCGTGCACAGCTTCATCCGGCCCGGCTGGTGTGACGCATAGTCTACTGCGTTGCAGGCGCCTGCCGATACGCCGATGACATAGGGCAGATACATGCCCTGTTCCATAAAATAGTCCAGCACGCCGGCTGTAAATACGCCTCTTGTGCCGCCGCCCTCCAGTACCATTCCTGCTTTTTTCATGAAAAATGCGCCTCCAGAAATGTCTTTAAATCAAAGGATTCATCCTTATGTGCCTGAAAGAAAGTGCCGTACTTCTCCCCGTTCACGATTTTGTGAATGACACTCATATCACCGCCATTGGCAATCAGCATATCGGCTCCCGCCGCTGTGGCAAGCTCCGCCGCGATAAGCTTGGTCGCCATGCCGCCGGTTCCCACCGAGCTCACCGCGTCATGCCCCATGCCCATCAGCTCCTCATCCAGATACTCCACAAAGGGCACAAACTCCGCATCCGGGTTTGTGTTTGGGTTATCCGTATAGAGACCGTTGATGTCGGACAGCAGGATCAGAAGATCCGCGTCCACCAGGGAAGCCACAATGGCCGACAGAGTGTCGTTATCACCGTGGAGAATCTCAAAAGTAGAGATACTGTCATTGGCGTTGACGACAGGAATCGCTCCAAGCTCCAGAAGCTCCGCGAAGGTATCCTGGGCATGCCTGCGGTTTTTCAGGTTGATCATGGTGTTGCGGGTCATCAGAATCTGGGCTGCCACCTGATTATATTCAGCGAAAAATTTCTGATAGATCATCATCAGTCTCGCCTGTCCGATGGCTGCGCAGGCCTGCTTCATGGGGATGCTCTCCGGCTTCTCCTGAAGCCCGGCTGCCTTCCTGCCCACGCCGATAGCTCCGGATGTGACCAGAATCACATCCTTGCCCCGGTTATGCAGATCTGACAGCTCCCGCACCAGATGCTCCACCTTGATAAGATCCAGGCCCCCCGTCTCCTTATGAATCAGGGAAGAGGTTCCCACCTTTACCACAATGCGTTTTTTGTTTTTTATCTTTTCTCTGTAGTCTGTATTCATGTCATTTTGTCCTCTGCTTGCAGAGTTACTGTAAACAGTAACTCTTTAACTCACTTAACTTTACACCATAATGGCCGGAATAGCAAGTTTAACTGGAGTAATTCTCCAAGAAATCATAAAGTTCCTGCTCCGTGGCCACGCCCTTCCCGGCGCTGATTTCCTGTCGCAGGGCCTCCGGCAGCAGGGAAACCGGGATATCTGTTGTCTCATACAGTGTGGTTCCGTCTTCCCGGTAAATGTTGACCAGACCGTCGGCTTCCTTTATGAAAAAGCGGAACTTTGCAGGTTCTTCACTTCCGGTTTCTTCCGGTTTCACCTGTGTCTTTCTGCCCCCGGACGCAGCGGTGTCCGCCTGCACGCGGTCTCCCGGCGCAGCGGCCTGCTCCTTCGTCAGAAGCTCCAGACTCTCGATCTGCGCCAGCAGCCGCTCCTTTTCCTGCTCCATAGCCCGCTCCGACCTGAGACTACCGGAATAATAGGCCAGTGTCATCAGGAACGCGATCCCGGCCATTGCCGCCAGAAGTCGTTTTGCCATAAAAAACCCTCCTTTTTTGAACAGTATGTCCAAAAAGAAGGGTTTTCAATGCACAACTTCTTTTAAATCAGATGGATCCTCTTCAATATGCGAACGATTGTTCTCCCTTTTGGGAAGCTTTTCAGTTCTTCCTCTGTGATGCCATGCAGCAGCAGAACGAAAAACGCATAAATGATTACAGCCAGGATCAGGCACAACAGCGTAGAAATCCGTACCCCGATTACTTTATGAAGGGGCTGGTACAGAAGCCATACCGCCAGCGCCATAATCAGGGATGACACGCCCGGAATCAAAAAGGTTCGTTTGATCTCCTGATGGTAATCCAGATGCTTCCGGATAGCCGCTCCGTTCAGGATACACATAAGGATGGCGAAGAACATATAGGCCAACACCACTCCATAGATATGAAGCTTGCCAAGCTGCACCAGACTAATCATCAGGAGCAGATGGGTCACCAGCGCAATCACGGCGTTGCGCACCGGAATCTGCATCCGATCAATACCCTGCAGGATCCCGTTCGTCAGGGTAGACAGGCCATAGAAAATGACAGAGGCAGAACCAATCAAAAAGAGCTTCGGCGCAATCTCATTGGTATTCCAGGACAGCAGATCAAGAATCGGCTCGCCAAGCGCAGTGAGGCCGAAGGCGCTGGGGATACAGATCATCATGACCATGCGGATGGCTCCCTCGGTCTTTTTCCGCATCTCATCCCAGTCGCCGGAAATCCGGGCTCTGGTCAGAGCCGGAATCGTGGAGGCGGACAGGGCCGACGCCACTGCGATGGGCACATTGGTCAGAAGCTTATATTTGCCCACATAGATGCCCCAGTAGATCTCGACCGTACTCTTATCCGCCTTCTGTACATCCAGCATCAGGTATTTGAATACGCCCTGGTCCACGATACCGCTGATATTGTAGACAGCTGTACTTAAAATGACCGGTACGATGGTCATAATCAGCACCCGCAGGGTACTTGCGTAGCTTTCCTGCCGGCTTACGTGATCCCGGCGCATATTTTTCTGCAGTACCCGGTTGTACATGAGCATGACAATAATCAGGAACAGAAGGCCTGCTGCTGCGCCCAGGCTGGTACCCAGTGTACTTCCCGCCGCGCCGTAGATGGCTCCGCTCTTCCCATTGGTAATACCTGCCGCCGCATCCAGCTTTACGCCGTAGGAAAACAGATAGCTGGCCGCCGCAATGCTCACGATGGCGTTGACGATCTGCTCAATGATCTGGGAAATAGCTGTAGGCATCATGGTTCCCATGCCCTGGAAGAAGCCACGGAGTACGCCCATCACCGCCATGACAAAGACGGCCAGTGCAAGTACCTTCAGACACAGCTCACTCTCCGGCGTATTTAATAAGGTTCCGGTGAAAAAGCCTGCGCCAAAGAAGGTCAGAGCCGAACCGGCTGCGCCGACCACCAAAGCCATATACAAGGCTCCTTTGAAAGCTCTCCAGGAATTCCGGTATTCGCCGAGAGCTACCTTGGCCGACACCACCTTGGATACTGCCAGTGGCAGACTGTAAGAGGAAATCAGCAGAATGACATTGTAGATCTCGTAGGCTGCGGAATAATAATCATTTCCATGGTCTGTAATGATATTGGTCACCGGCAACCGGTAGAGAAGTCCAATGATCCGGCTCACGATGGACGCAATGGCCAGAATGCTGCCCTGCATAATATAATTGGATTTTGAACTGTTTTTCTTTCCCATGATTCCGTTTTTCCTTACTGAACGACCACATCATCCTTATAATCATTCCAGATGATACAGATAAAGGTCTTTCCGTTATTTAATACAATTTCCTGATCGTTTTCATCATAATAGCGGGCCGGAGTTCCCAGCTCTCCCGGATTCTTCCAGTAGCCGTCGATCTCCTTACCGTTGGTAAATACCTTACATTCGTTTCCGTTGGACTGGGTGGCAAAATGCAGATAATCCTTGGCGTCCAGCACGTTGCCGTCGCAGTACTGGAAAATGACGTTGGTCACCGCCACCTGCTTACCGTTCAGCTCATCTGTGTGAGGATTACCGTAAGTCCAGCGGTAATATTTGCGATCGGAAGCGTCATACTTAAACGTCGCCTTGACGCCGCCAAAGCCGTTTTTACCGCCATCTCCGCCGGGTTTTAAGACCGTCGCGTCCGGATAGCCCTGATACTCCGCGATTTCACCCGTATCTGCGAACTTAAATTTACCCGGATACTCCTCCGGCATGGTCATATCATACCCTTTTTTTTCAATATCCCTCTGGATACCTTTCGGAAACGCGTAAAGCGTATGCTCGGTTGCCTTGCCCGGACGGCTGATGCGATCATACATGGCCGTGGCCGGATGCTTGATGCCTTTGGTTCCGCCGGAAAGCACATCATACTTGCCGCTGTTCAAATCCGCCAGCGCGTATTGAGCCTGTCCGAAATGGGCGTACACCGGATGAAACTCCTGGGCGAAATGAAGGTAGTAAAGCCGGCAGCTTCGCACAGAGCCAATTCTCTCCAGATTTTTCCAGTTCTCAAAAACACCCATCCAGCGGGTGATACGGCCCTCCACAGGGCATTCGTAGATAACAGACGCATTTGATACGCCGGACATGGGCAACGCCGCAGAGGTGTTATTCAGCATAATCGCGAGGGGCCTGGTCTTTCCGAGCTCCTCGTCGATCCATTCTCCGGTAAAGTAGCTTCGGATCTTGCCGTCCACCACCTCCCGGGGCGCCGGCTTATCTGGTTCCTCAGACGCCGCGTCATCCTCGTTATCTGCCTGTTCCTCTTCCTCCCAGGCGATTACTTCCGCCTCGGTATTAAATGCATTTTCTTCCGCCTCCTGTGTCTTTGCCTTGCCACAGCCAGCCGCCAGCATCAGCCCCGCAGCCAGGCACAGAATGCCCATCCTCTTCAGGTATCCCTGCTTCATCCCGGAAATCCTCCCTAACGTAAAATATTCAGGCTTTCCAGAATGGCAGCCTGCTTCGCCTCCATCACTCTTGCCTCTTCCGGCACCATATGATCATAGCCGAAAAGATGCAGCATACTGTGGGCAATCAGGAACGCGTACTCCCGTGTCCGGCTATGCCCGTATTTTTCCGCCTGCTCCATGACCTTATCCACGGAAATCACAATATCGCCCAGTACCAGCTCGCCGGTCTCCGGGTTAAAACAGTCCTCTTCATCCTCCTCCACGAAGGAAAAGTCCGCAGGGCTTTCATACTCCAGCATGGGAAAGGAAAGCACGTCCGTGGGACGGTCAATCCCTCTGTGCTCCCGGTTCATTTCATGGATGCCCTCATCATCTGTCAGAAGCAGATTCACTTCAGCCTCATAGGGACATTTTTCATAATCCAGCGCTGCCTCAATAACCTTTCCGGCAATCCCTTCCGTATCCACATCCGGCAGCGTCTTATTGCTCTCATCTTCTACGTTGATAGTCATGACTGTCCTTTCTGGAGCTTCTGCGCTCCTGGGCCTTCTCATAGCTTTCGTAAGCCTGTACAATCTTTTGAACCAGCGGGTGACGCACCACATCCTTGCTGGTCAGCTCACAGAAGCCGATGTCGTCCACTTTGGAGAGTACCTTCAGAGCCACCTCCAGGCCGGACTTTGTGCCGCCTGGCAAATCCTTCTGGCTGGCGTCGCCGGTCACAATAACCTTGGATCCGAAACCGATACGGGTCAGGAACATCTTCATCTGGGCCGGAGTTGTATTCTGGGCTTCATCCAGGATAATAAAGGCATTATCCAGAGTACGACCTCGCATGTAAGCCAGAGGCGCCACCTCGATTAACCCCTTTTCCATATTTTTCAGAAAGCTCTCCGCGCCCATGATCTGATACAGGGCGTCGTAGAGGGGCCGCAGGTAAGGATCCACCTTACTCTGCAAATCGCCCGGCAGGAAGCCCAGCTTCTCGCCTGCTTCAATGGCGGGACGGGTCAGGATAATCCGGCTTACCTCATTATTCTTAAAGGCGGTAATCGCCATGGCCATAGCAAGATAGGTCTTACCGGTTCCGGCCGGTCCGGTACCGAACACGATCATATGGTTCCGGATCATGTCCACGTATTTCTTCTGACCCAGGGTCTTGGGCTTGATGGGCTTGCCTGCGATGGTGTGGCAGATAAGCTCCTTATCAATCTCCACCACAGCCTCTTCCTGTCCCTCCATGGACAGGGCCAGGGCGTAATCCACGTTCTGCTCCTGAATCACGTTGCCTCTTCTTGAAAGCTCCAGAAGCTGCTCGATGACCCGGGCTGCCTGCCGGGTGTAATCGGCCGGACCTAAGATCTTCACCTCGCCATCCCTGGCAATGACGGACACCTTCAGGGTCTGTTCTATTTTTTTGATATGGCTGTCGAACTGTCCAAACACATTGCTCTGGTGTTCAGCCGGTACGTCCAGCATCTTTTCCACAATATTACTCAAATGCTGCCTGCTCCTTTTGTCTGATCTTCGGAATTCCGATCTCCTCCAGGGCCTCAATCTTCCCCTTCGAGACGCAGAAATTCCTGCCGTTATCTATTTTAACATCATTTCCGACAATTTGAACCCCTTTTTGCAGTAAATTATTTAAAAATTCATTAAGATGGGCTTCTGCAAGGCCTTTTGCCTCCTCCGCCGTATACTTTTCCGTATAAACCTCATACTCGGCCCGCTCTATGAGGCCGAAAGACAGTGGAAGGTAAAAATTCCCGGTCAGATGCAACGGATGCTCCGTTTCCACGGTTGTATACAAAGGAAAGGTTCTCGGATCCGTGAAAGATAACAACTTCCGTCCGGCTCTGATCGACACGCCATAACGTTTTTTCCCGGTAAAATACCGTACTTCGCGGGACCGCGCAAAGCTGTCCTCATAGATGTAAAAAGTCCGGGCCCGGACGTCGCCGTCGGCACGAACCTCCTGTACGCCGACCGCCTCGCCGCTGTCGTCCCGGATGTCCACCGTTCCGCTGATGAGGACCGTACCGACCTCCACCTCGTCGCCGGGCTGCACCTGGGCGGTGCCGCTTCGCACCAGAATGCCGGTAATGATTCCTGCCCGGTCCGCCACCAGATCGGAACTTTCTGATGTATTCGCCGCTTCCGGCTGTTCCGTCTTCGGATCCTGATTTTCCCGCACTCGAATCAGAAGCTGTGTGCCGGTGACGCGAGCTGACACCCAGGTCAAATCGGGAAAATGAATCCGAAGCATGGTCTGGATTTCCTTGCAGTCCACATCGCGTTTTCGCATACCGTGGACGATCTGCTCCTCCGCCAGATAGGTAAGCAATACGTCGGTACTGCGGGCCCGGTTCCCCTCGATCCGGATGTCCCAGATAAACAGGGACAATACATAGAGCAGCATGCAGCAGGCCAGCATCCCCACCGGGAACATCTTTCGTTTCCGGTTCCGGTGCAGAAAAAAAGGAAGCCCGTGGCGCTCGGTAACAGTCACATGCGCCCGGGCCTTTTTCACCAATGGCCTGATTTTCCGGAAGTCCCGGATGCTAAGATTCATTTCGTATTCATTTCCCACATTCTGCAGATCCCACAGGACGATGCGCCTGGCCTTACAGAGGTTCAGAAAGCGCTCCGGCGAGTACCCAAGAACCCGGATCCGCACAAAGCCCTTCAGATAACGAAACAACCAAATCAGCAATATTTCACCTCCAGAAGCTCGCCGGTGATTTTCATTTCCTCATTGGTGTAATAGACAATCTCCAGCTGTTTGCCGTGAATCTCCAGCTTACAGGTGCGGGTCTGAATCCGGATCTGGTTTTCCGTATATTCAATGAGGCTCATGTAGTTTTCCACATAAGCCTCATGCTTTCCGGTAATGGTCAAGATCACTGCACCCAGCGTCAGATCCTTTGGCAGATTCAGAGCCTCCGTCATCTGCTCTTTCACGCTCATGAATTCCGGACCTTTGTTTTCCTTACCTCAACTATATGCAGTTTTTTAGACGCTTATGCCCGTTTATACAAAATGAGACTGAACCAAGTCACCAGGCCGCTTCCGCTCATAAAGGTGATCCCATTTTTCTCCGCCGGCTCTGTCACCAGAATACCGTAGCTCTCGATACACGGAAACATCCGATCCGGATGGCGGCAGGGCGCGTCCGGATAAGCGCATTTTTCGCAAATGGCGCAGGATTCCGTGGAAAGCACCTGCATTTCCCCGCAGAAGGCTTTCATTTCATCCCGAAGCTGTCTTGTAATCTCCTCATGCTCCCGTCTGGTGGCCAGCATGGCGGACATATCCTCCGTATCCACGCCCTCGGCAATAGTGGTGAACATCAGTACGCCTTCATATCCGAGGCACCGTTTCCGGCATTCCTCCACTGTGCCCACCGCAGGCGGACAGGACCAGGAAGTACCATAGCGCGGGCATTCGGTTCGGCAGATATAACGCACCTCATCCCGGAAAGGAAGCTCCTTTGGCTTTACAAAGGCGTATTCGCAGACCGGGTAGGCGCTTAATGTGGCTTCGATTTTCTCCCGCAGCGCGTCCATTACAGCAGGCTTGCCCGCAGCTCTTCGCCGCTCTTGGCGCTTAAGTAAGCCGGAGCTACGTCAAAGACAGTCTTGCAGCCGCTCATACCTTCCCGGCTCATGCGGTATGCCGCTCTCGCGTAAGCCACAAGCACGCTTGAAGTAAATTCCGGGTTGGAGTCCAGCTTCAATCGATACTCGATCAGATGATGATTCTCCTTCTCCCGTCCGGTTACGCCGCTTCTGAGCACAAATCCGCCATGGGGCAGACGACTGTGATACTGCTGCATTTCCTCTTCGGTGATGAAATGAACGGTAGTATCATAATCAGCGAAGTAATTGGGCATCGTCGTGATCGCTTCTTCTACCTTTGCGGGATCCGCGCCTTCCTCCAGGACGACGAAGCACTCACGGGTATGCTTCTCGCGGGTGGTCAGCTCCGGATTCCTTCCTGCACGTACTGCTTCCAGCGCACTCTCCACAGGGATCGTATACTGTCTTGCGTCCTTTACACCGGGGATGCGACGAATTGCGTCAGAGTGCCCCTGGCTTACACCCTTGCCCCAGAAAGTATAATCCTTGCCCTCCGGCAGAATGGCGTTGGCGTACATACGGTTCAGGGAGAACAGACCCGGATCCCAGCCTACGGAGATAATTGCTACTCTGCCACTCTTCTTCGCCTCTGCGTCCACATCCGCAAAATGCTCCGGAATCCGCGCATGGGTGTCAAAGCTGTCGATGACATTGAAGTACTTGGCGCACTCCGGCGTCTGCTTCGGCAGGTCTGTGGCGCTTCCGCCGCAGAGAATCAGGACATCCAGTTCGTTCTTCCAGTCTGCCAGTTCAGATGCGCTGACCACTTTGGCTGTCTTAGACCAGATATGCAGCTCCTCCGGATTTCTTCTGGTAAATACTGCCTTCAACTCCATATCCGCATTCTGGGCAACCGCACACTCTACGCCGCGTCCCAGATTGCCGTATCCCATAATTCCTATTCTGATACTCATTTTTTCATATTCCTCTCTTCCTTTTACTTATATAGAATCAGACCGCCCTTTTTGTCATGGCCTGTGTTCCACAGATCATCCATATCCAGCCATTTGCTTTCACCGAAGGTCACCGCTTTGACCATACAACTGTCCCCCGCCGTATCGTAACCGGTCAGAAGAAACCAGTGCCAGACATAGTTCTCAAACAACGGGTTTTCATGCTTCAGAACCAGACAGGGCACCGGAACTCCCCGATCAATGGCGTCTATCACTGCCGCCTTTGCCTTTTCCGCATCCTCCGTGCCATGCAGCGGTTCCATGTGAACCGCGTCGCAGCCCTTATCTGCCAGGTATTTTCCGAAGCCGTCCATATAGATATCCAGAGAATCGATGCCGGTCCGTCTGGGCTTCAGATATGGCTTCATCTTCATGCCGAACTTTACGTAATCCTTTTTCGTCAATGCTGTCTTTTCATAGGGATAAAGGCCTTCCGTTCCCTTATAACAATCGAAGTAAATGCTGCTGTCGCAGGCCGTCACTGCCGCGCAGCCTCCGATTTTCATCATCGGATCCAAAAACCACTCCTGATTTCCTCCGTAAGAATGTTCAATCATAAAATAGTCCAGTTCCTTCTGCATACTATGTAAGCCGCGTCCTTTCCTGTAACTCAAGAAATAAGAGCACATCGTTTTCTGTGCCCTCATTTCTTTTCCTATTATAATTTTATGCTTTCAAATAGTCAATGCTTTATTGCGCTAATTCGTGAATTCCCTGTTTACTCCGTATAATTCTGGTAAACCGCCACATGGTCGTAAATGCAGCGCCAGGCGCTGTGGGCGTCCGCAGTCACGCAGATATACCGGCGTCCACTGTTCGAACGGCTTACGCTCACCGCGCAGTTGCCGGACTGTACTACATAGCCAGTCTTCGCGCCGATGATTTCTCCGTGGGTGTCCTTATCCTCAATCCGCCGCAGGAACCAGTTGGAAATGATAATACCGTCCGGATGCTGCTCCGTGGCGGATGTGGTGTAGGTACGGGCGTTCAGAATTTCGCTGCAAAGCGGGTTGTCCATGGCCGCCGTCATAATGACCGCCAGATCATATAAAGTACAGTAATGATTGTCGTCGTAAAGCCCTACGCAGTTGGTGAAATGGGCACTGCCGGAGATTCCCAGCTCCTGCAGCTTCTGGTTCATCAACTCCACAAAGCCGTCCAGGGATCCGGATACATAATAGGCCAGTCCGGCCGCCGCGTCGCCGCCGGACGGCAGAATAGTTCCGTATAGCAGATCTCTCACCGTCACGGTCTCATTTTCATCAAAGCCCACGGCACTGCAGTCGTGGGAATAGCTGTAATCTGTGATTTCCCGGGTAATCGTAAAGGTGTCGTCCAGATTCGACACATGCTCTACTGCTACCAGAAGCGTCAGCACTTTCGTCATAGACGCCGGACTGATCCGATCGCCTGCGCCCCGCTGATACAGGACCGTGCGGCTATCCGCGTCCACCAGAAGAGCCCGGGTGCTGGTCACCTCGTCGCTGCCCAGATAGGAAGCACCGTCCAATCCGCTGATGGTATAGTCGCCGGACACAGCATAAGAGGAAACCGTCTCTGCCGAATCTGTTCCGTCCGAAGTCCCCGCGGGAATCGACGCCTCAATTTTCGTCCGCATAGCCAGATACGCCGTTTCCGTCGCGCCGGCAGCCGCTTTCTTTGTCATATGCTTTACAGTTATTGAGCCAAGAACCAGCACAAGGAACAGGAAAAGTCCCATGGCCGTAAGAACTATAGCTCTTTTTATTCTGGCCTCCCGCTGTCTTCTCCTGCGTCGTTCTGCCCGTCTTCTGGCGCGCTCGCGCTCCCATGCCTCATCATTTTCTTCTAATGTACCCACTGGGAACCTCCCATTTTACATATATTATCAATTTTTGTATTTATTATGTTTGTTTTGTTTCTTCGTTATTCTACCAGAATTTTTTTTCGGTTTCAATATACAAACCATAGAATATAAGGTATACTAAAAAGCAAGAATAAAAAGGGAGACTACAACCATGATCCACTTTATGAATCTGATCCATCTTGTTTACAATTTTCTCTGGGGCGATCTGATCACCATTCCGCTGCCCGGCGGCAGTTCCCTGGGGCTTTCCCTCCTGGTACTGCTTCTGGTTCCCACGGCGATTTATTTCACTCTGCGCACCCGCTTCCTTCCCTTCCGGCTTTTCCCGGAAATGCTGCGTGTCTCTATTGAAAAGCGTAATCCCGAGCATCGGGACGGTATCTCCGGCCTGCAGGCCCTGATCGTCTCCACAGCCACCCGGGTGGGCATGGGCAATCTTATCGGTGTGGTTGCTGCCATCTCTGCCGGCGGCCCGGGAGCCATCTTCTGGATGTGGGTGATGGCGCTTCTTGGTTCTGCTACTGCCTTTGCGGAGGCGACGCTGGCACAGATTTATAAGCAGCGTGATCCGCTCTACGGCGGCTTCCGGGGCGGTCCGGCTTACTATATCCACGCACTCTTTGTGAAACCGGGCAGCAGGAAAAAGCGTTCCATTATTGCGATACTCTTTGCCCTCTCTGGTCTTCTCTGCTGGTGCGGCATCAGCCAGGTTATCGGTAATTCCGTATCTTCGGCTTTCCGGAACGCCTTTCATATTCCGCCGCTGTACACTACCATCATATTGGTACTGGTGGCAGCCTTCATCGTTCTTCGGAAAAATGCCACGGTGAAGGTGCTTGATGTGGTTGTTCCGGTTATGGCAGGCCTGTATTTCTTCCTGACCCTTTTTATTATTTTCAAACATATCGGACAGGTTCCGGCTGTGTTCGCGCGGATTTTCCAGGAAGCCTTTGGCCTTCGCCAGGCGGCTGCCGGCGGTATGGGTGCGGTCATTATGAACGGAATCAAGCGCGGTCTTTTCTCTAATGAGGCCGGAAGCGGTTCCGCTCCCTGTGCGGCTGCGGCTGCGGACATCAGTCATCCGGCCAAGGAAGGCCTTCTGCAGGCGCTGGGCGTTTTTATCGACACCCTTCTTATTTGTAGCTGCTCAGCTTTGATTATGCTGCTGACTCCCGCATCTCTGACCGATGGGCTCCAGGGCATGGATCTTTTACAGACAGCCATGCGGTACCACATCGGTGAGGCAGGCGTGATCTTTGTTGCCGTAATCCTGTGGCTGTTCAGCTTCTCCACTTTTATCGGCATCCTCTTTTATGCCCGTTCCAATGTGGCCTATCTGTTCGGCGACAACTGGAGCGCCCAGACGCTCTACAAGGTTCTGGCTCTGGTAATGCTTTTTATCGGCGGCCTGGCCGCCTACACCTTCGTCTGGGATTTGGGCGATATCGGCATTGGTCTCATGACCATCTTCAATATGATGGCGCTGATTCCGCTGTCTCCGAAGGTCATTGAAAGCCTGAAGGATTATGAGCAAAATCATCGGCATGATAAGACACTGTAAATAATATGTCTCTGAAATACAAAGGACTGACATATGAATAAGCTTTATGTTTACTCATATGTCAGTCCTTTTTCTGCCTCTTATTTGTGATAGGGTTCATTTTTCAGAATCCGATAGCTTCGGTAGAGCTGTTCAAGCAATACCACCCGCATCAGCTGATGCGGAAATGTCATACGGGAAAAGCTGAGTGCATAGTCCGCCCGCTTCATGACCGCAGGGGCCAGGCCCAGAGATCCGCCGATGACAAAGGCGATGTGGCTGGTGCCACTTACGCCCAGACGATCAATCTTTTGGGACAGCTCCACGGAATCCAGCATCTTTCCCTCGATAGCCAGGGCAATCACGTAGGCATCGTCCTTCAGGGCTTTTAAGATCCTCTCGCCTTCTTTTTCCCGGATGGCCACCTCTTCCGCCTCGCTGGCTCCATCCGGCGTCTTTTCATCGGCCAGTTCCACAATTTCCAGCTTGCAGTAGCGGCTCAGGCGCTTAGAATATTCCCTGATGGCGTCCGTAAAATATTTCTCTTTTATTTTGCCCACTACGACACAGGTTATTTTCATAATTCAATCACATCCATATCCTCCGGAATCAGAAGGTTTCCGGTAAAATAGGTTTCTCCCTCCGCCCGGTACAGCTCCTGGCGACGGGCGATATTCTTATCCTCCGTATGGTACAACACCAGATTTTTCACATGCAGGCGCTCTGCCAGCTCGCAGGCGTCCTTTACCGTAGAATGATGCTTTTCATAGGGCCGGAAGATGTCAGCCTGCCCATCCAGACAGAAGGCCTCATGGAGAAGCCAGTCGCTTCCGGCGGCATACTGCTCCTCTTTCTCATTGTAGGGCTCGTCACCGCAGCAGGTCAGTTTTCGACCGTCCCCCAGATCACACATGTAACCGTACTGCTTTGCCTTGGTGGATCCGATATCAAAGAAAGTGTAGGTGTGTCCCAGAATCTTCTTCTGCTCACCGTCGGACACGGGAACCAGATGTACCCGGTCGCCGATGAGCTTCGTCTCTTTTTGGTTCAGCAGCATCTCCGCCAGGGTCCGAAGCATTTCCGTCAGTTCCTGATGGGCGTAGATATAAGCCTCTCCCTGATACTTTCCGGCGTTCATATTCTGACAGATGACGCGCAGCATCCAGATAATTCCCATCACATGATCGATATGCTTGTGGGTTACAAAAATATGGTGAATGTCGTTGACGTCAATCCCTGCCCGCTTCAGTCTTGCCAGGATTTCACTGCCGCCTCCTCCGTCCACCAGAAAATGGCCTTCTTCACTGGTTAAAACATAACAGGTATTGTAACATTCCGTCACCAGCGCACTGCCGGTTCCGAGAATTGTAAGTTTCATAGGGAATTCCTCTCTTTTCTGTAAAATGTTCTTTCATAAAATCTTTTTTATCTTACCAGAGCTACCCGGGGTTGGCAAGAAGCTTCCCAAAAAAAGTCGTACCACAGAGATTTTCTGTGATACGACTTTGGATTCACATGATGTGCGATTTATTTCTGGCTCAGGTACTCGTGGATGCCCTTTGCAGCCTCTTTTCCTGCGCCCATTGCCAGGATAACGGTAGCAGCGCCTGTTACAGCGTCTCCGCCTGCGAATACGCCGGCCTTGGAGGTAGCTCCTGTATCCTCTGCAGCAACGATACATTTTCTCTTATTGATTTCCAGACCCTTGGTCGTAGAGGAAATCAGCGGGTTCGGGGAGGTTCCCAGAGACATGATAACGGTATCGACGTCGATATCGAATTCAGATCCCTCTACCTCTACCGGGCGTCTTCTTCCGGAAGCATCCGGCTCGCCAAGCTCCATGCGAACGCAGCGGATACCCTTTACCCAGTCATTCTCATCCTCGAGAATCTCTACCGGGTTGGTCAGCAGATCGAAGATGATGCCCTCTTCTTTTGCGTGATGTACTTCTTCCTTACGTGCCGGGAGCTCTTCCTCGGAACGACGGTAGATGATATGTACCTCAGCGCCCAGACGCAGTGCCGTACGGGCAGCGTCCATGGCCACGTTACCGCCGCCGACTACAGCAACCTTCTTGCCATGGAAGATCGGGGTATCATAATTCTCGTCAAAAGCCTTCATCAGGTTATTTCTGGTCAGGAACTCGTTTGCGGAGAATACGCCGCAGGCTGTCTCGCCCGGGATACCCATAAACTTCGGAAGTCCTGCGCCGGATCCGATAAATACAGCGTCAAAGCCTTCATTCTCCATCAGCTCGTCGATGGTTACAGACTTTCCGATGATAACGTCAGTCTCGATCTTAACGCCGAGAGATTTTACATTCTCTACCTCCGGAAGTACGACGCCGTCCTTCGGAAGACGGAACTCCGGAATACCGTATACCAGAACGCCGCCTGCTTTATGCAGCGCCTCAAAAATAGTTACGTCATAACCCAGCTTTGCCAGGTCGCCAGCGCAGGTCAGACCTGCAGGACCGGAACCGATGACCGCAACCTTCTTGCCATTCTTCTCTGCGGGAGCTGCCGGCTTGATGCCCTGCTCTCTCGCCCAGTCGGCTACAAAACGCTCCAGCTTACCGATGGAAACTGCCTCGCCCTTGATACCGCGGATGCAGCGTCCCTCACACTGGCTCTCCTGGGGACATACACGTCCGCAGATAGCCGGAAGTGCGGAAGACTCGCTGATTACGCTGTATGCTTTTGCAAAGTCGCCTTCCTTTACTGCGCCGATGAAATCCGGAATATGAATCTGTACCGGGCAGCCTTCCATACATTTTGCTTTCTTACATCCGAGACATCTCTGTGCCTCTTCTACTGCCTCGTCCTTATTGTAACCAAGGCAGACCTCATCGAAATTCGTAGCACGAACCTTCGGATCCTGCTCTCTTACCGGAACCTTCTTTAATACGTCAGCCATTACTTGTCACCTCCGCAATTTCCACATCCGCCGTGATGTGTCTTTCCTTCCTTGTATGCAAGCATGCGGCGGCCTTCTTCTGTCTTGTACATAGCTGCACGCTTCATCGCCTGATCGAAATCAATCTTGTGGCCGTCGAACTCCGGTCCGTCTACACAGGCGAACTTGACCTCGTCGCCTACTACCACACGACAGGCTCCGCACATACCGGTTCCGTCTACCATGATCGGGTTCATGCTGACGATAGTCGGGATGCCCAGCTTCTTCGTGGTCAGACAGGCGAATTTCATCATGATCATCGGTCCGATGGCTACACAAAGATCGTAGTGATGGCCCTCGCTTACCAGCTTCTCCAGCATAGCGGTACCTACGCCCTTGAAGCCGTAGCTTCCGTCGTCGGTACACAGATACAGGTTGCCGACCTTGCTCATTTCCTCTTCCATGATCAGGATGTCTTTGGAACGGGCGCCGATGATGATATCGCACTCTATGCCATGCTCATGCAGCCATTTTGCCTGCGGGTATACCGGAGCGGTACCTACGCCGCCTGCAATGAAGATAACCTTCTTCTTCTTTACTTCTTCTAAGTCGTCGGTAACCAGCTCGGACGGACGTCCCAGCGGTCCTACGAAGTCAAGGAAATAATCTCCCTCTTTCAGGTCTACCATCTTGCTGGTAGATACGCCGATGGGCTGGAATACGATGGTAACAGTTCCGGCTTCTCTGTCATAATCACAGATGGTCAGCGGAATACGCTCCCCCGTCTCATCCAGTCTTACGATAATGAACTGTCCCGGCTGACAAGAAGCTGCCACTCTCGGAGCGAGGACAACTTTCTTGTAAACATTTGCAGAGAGCTGCTCTGCTTTTACAATCTTGAACATACGTTTCCTCCTGGAGTATAATCTTGCGAATTTTAAAACCCGCTTAAGGGCCGTCGGAATCGCTTCCCACGGCCAAATCTAACTCATCTTTAATATAATAATGCAATTTCCCGAAGATTTCAACTGTTAATTCATTTTCTGCGCATGTAATCCGGAAGTTTTACACTTCATAATCAAAGCATGCCCGATCACAGGTAGCCGGTTTGATAATCTCGGTCGCTACCGCCACGTGAAGCGGATGTACCTGATAGGCCGCCAGGTCCTCCGCGGTCTCCACATCGGATATCAACAGCAGTTCCCGGTTGCTTCCTGGAAGCCTGTTCAGTTTCATTTCCGCGAAGGTCAGGCCTTTAATCTGTCCCACCAGCGCTTTCAGACGCGCGTCCGCCTCTTTTGCCAGGGCCTCTTTCTTCTCCTCCGGAAAATCCTCTTTAAAATTCCACATAACCAGATGCTTTACCATAATGTTTCCTCCTCTTTAATTATCATCGTCCGTATCAGCACCAGCTGCCGGGAAATCCAGCTTATAGGCCAGTACCAACGGTTCGCTTATCATACCTTTTTTATTGATGGCAACGGCGCAGAGTAAAACTTCCCCTTCTTCCATCAGTTCAATGGGGCCTTCATACCGGGTGCTCTCACTGGTTGGGATGCTGCCGTCCAGTGTATAATAAATGCTTCCATATTCTGCTGACAGGTTTAGCCGCAGATAATAATTGTAAATGCCCTCCGGCGTATCACAGGCAGGCTTTTCAATCCGATAAGGCAGGAGCGCGTCCCGGATATCCGGATACGGACATTCCGCTATCACGTCTCCTACCAGCTCCGTCTGCCCGGTCTCATTTAAAAGCTCCATCAAATCCAGATACAGCTCCTGCAATGCCTGACTGTCTCCCCGGGCCAGACTTTCTGTTTCTACAGCCTGTTTCATATAAGTCAGAGCCGGGGCTTTGGCTCCTGTCTTCGCATAGACCTCTGCCAGCAGACGCAAAGCTTCCGTATCACTGCCGTTCTTCTCATTCTGAATCTCCTGCGCCCGACGCAGATACATGATAGCCTTTTCATATTCTCCTTTTTTCTCGTACTGTCTGCCTTTTCGAAGTTGATAGGAATAATTATTATCGCTGGTCATTACAGAATAAGACAGTGTAAAAGCGCATCCGCAAATCAGCAGCACCATCAGAAAGAGCAGACTCTTATAGCGAAAGCGCAACGAAGTCCGCTTTCCTTCACCGGACGTTTTTCTGCCCTTTCCCGCTGTCGTCCCGGATTCTTCCGAAACCGGAAAGCTATCCGGTTTCATTTCTTCCGGTTCTTCCTGCCCAATCAGCACCTCGTCCAGCGGATCATAGTCCGGAACAATCTGAATTTCATGTCCACAATGTTCACAGTATATTTTTCCGGGTTCCAGCTCACTCCCGCAATTTGGACATTTCATAAGCTTCCTCTCTTTTGCAATCAGACGTATTCTTCCAGATAACGTTCAAATTCTTCCAGGGTCATCAAAATTTCCCGGGGCTTGGTTCCGGCTTCTTCGCCCACTACCCCAGCTTCAGACAGCTGATCCATGATACGGGCGGCCCGGTTAAAGCCCACTTTAAACCAGCGCTGCAGCATACCGATGGATGCCTTGTCTTTTTCGATAATGAATTTTCCGGCTTCCGCAAACAGTGCGTCCCTCTCCGGGCCGTCGCCCGACCCGTTGCTATTGCTTTCCTGCTCTGCAGTCTGCGCTGTATTGATGTGCTCTTCGACAGCTGCATTATAACCGTTTCCGCTGTTATTCTCCTTCAGGAACTCTACAACCGCGCTCACCTCTTCGTCAGAGACAAACGCGCCCTGCACACGGACCGGCTTGGGATAACCGTAAGGATAAAACAGCATGTCGCCCTTACCCAGCAGTTTTTCCGCTCCATTCATATCGAGAATGGTTCTCGAATCCACACCGGAAGATACCGCAAACGCGATACGGGACGGCATGTTGGCCTTAATAAGACCTGTGATAACATTCACAGACGGTCTCTGGGTCGCGATAATCAGATGAATCCCCGCCGCGCGGGCCAGCTGTGCCAGACGACAGATGGCGTCCTCCACTTCACCCGGAGCCACCATCATCAGATCTGCCAGCTCGTCCACCACAATGACAATCTGGGGCAGCTTCTGGGGTTTGGTGTCATCTTCAATGTGTTCAATATTCTTAATTTTCTCATTGTAACCGGCCAGGTTCCGGACATTGTAATCCGCAAAGAGCTTGTAGCGATGGGTCATCTCCGCCACCGCCCAGTTCAGGGCTCCGGCCGCTTTTTTCGGATCCGTTACCACCGGAATCAGCAAATGGGGAATGCCGTTATATGTACTCAGCTCTACCACCTTCGGATCGATCATGATAAGCTTCACCTCATCCGGAGACGCCTTATACAAAAGACTCATGATCAGCGTGTTGATACAGACAGATTTACCGGAACCGGTAGCTCCGGCAATCAGAAGATGGGGCATCTTGGCAATATCCGTCACCATGATTTTACCTGCAATATCTTTGCCTACCGCAAAGGCCAGCTTCGACTTATGGCTCTTGAATTCCTGGGAGGAAACCAGCTCCCGGAAAGATACGATGGAATTCTCCGCATTGGGAACCTCAATACCCACGGCTGCTTTTCCCGGAATCGGCGCTTCAATTCGCACATCGGTTACGGCCAGATTCAGCTTGATATCATCGGCCAGGCTTACGATCTTATTGACCTTGACGCCCTGATCCGGCTGAAGCTCATAGCGGGTCACGGCCGGACCCTGGCTTACATCCGTGACCGTTACGCCCACGCCGAAATCCCGGAGAATCTGCTGCAAATGAAGAGCCGTCTCATGCAGAATCCGATCCGTGTCTTTATTCTCTGTATGCTTCACCTGATTCAGCAGACGAAGAGGCGGATAAACGTATTCCTGCGGAAGCGCTGTCGGCGTATCCGCTTTCTCCGGCACCGTCTTCGGCTGTTGTGCCGGTTCCACTGTCGGCACATGGGGCGGTTCCGCCTTTCTGACCGGCTTCTCCGGCCGGGATTCCGATGCCGAAGCTTCCGGCTGAACCTGCTCCCGTACTTCAGGCTCCGGCCAGACAAATGGATCTGCTTCCACTTTCTGCTCCTCCGGCTCTGACGTCGGACGCTCCCGGTGAATCGGAATCCGGAACATCTCATCCAGATCCTTCAGGTCCGGTTCTTCTGTATATTCAAAAGCTTCCGGCTGTTCTGCCTGCTCCGGCAATCCGGCCGCGTCTGTGCCATCCATATCAGGCAGGGTAATCTCCCGCATTTCATCCGTATAAGCTTCTTTATTCACACAGGGCTTTTGCCCGGCTGCTTCATTTTCCGGGGTATTTTTTCCGGCTGTCTCTTTTATCGCGGTTTCCTCCAGCGCTATCCCGGACACCTTGTGCTCCACTCTGGGTCTGCGTGGCTCCCGGAACTTCTTCGGCGGTTTTTCCGCTTCTGCCGGTTCTTCATTCTCCAGTTCTTCCGTCTCCATGGCTGCCCGTTCTTCCATGGCCTTCCTTCTGGCCTCCCGGCGCTCCTCAGCCTGAATCCGGTATCGCTTCGCGTCCTCTTTCGCTGAATCGTATACCTTTTTGCTTCCGCTTTTTACGCCGCCGATAAAAGAACGTTCGGTGATTACCACAGCGCAGATAATAAACAGTACCAATATGATAATCCAGGCACCCACCGCGCCAAAAGCTCCGGTCAGCGCCTTGCAGATCAGGCCGCCAACCGCGCCGCCGCCTGTCTTATGCACTGACGCATAGGTATAGAAAGCCGTTACAGTTCCGGCTCCGTCCTTTTCTCCGAATATCAGTTCGAATGCCGCGCACAAAAGAATGCCTGCTATCACCATGGCTGTCGCTTTCACAACCGCAATGGTATTATCCCGGTTTGAGATCGAAAACGCCGTAACCAGGAACAGAACCACTGGCAAAATATATGCAAATATTCCAAAAATACCGAACATAACACCGCTGACAAAACTGCCCGCAGCTCCGCCGACTCCAAAATTACTGATTAGAAGCAGAACGGAAACCGCAAAAAGAATCAGAACCGTCACCTCATCCCGGATAAACGCGTTTTCTTCTTTCCGCTTCGCTGTTGTCTTTCTGGAGGCCGTTGTCTTTTTTCGTGTGGTTGTCCGGCGTTTGCCGGAGTTCCCTGCTGCCATCGCTTATGTCCTCCCCTTTTACTCGCATAATTATTTTTATTATATCATTTCTGGGCCTCGCTGTCCACGCATCATTTTTCCTCTATAAGCGTCCGCAGCTTTTTAAAAGCTTGAGCGATTCCCCCTATCTCATTGATGAGTCCTTCCTTCACAGCCTGGCCGCCTACCAGGACAGAACCCACATCTTTTGTCAGCTCTCCCGTTTCCAGCATAAGCTTCGAAAGCCGTTCTCTCGAAATAGTACTGTGAGTGGTGATGAAACCGGAAATCCGGGCCTGAATTTTCTGGAAATAATCAAAGGTCTGAGGAACGCCGATAATCAATCCGGTCATCCGCACCGGATGAATCATCATGGTTCCGGTGGGAACAATAAAAGAATAATCCGCTGAAACTGCCAATGGCACACCAATGGAATGGCTGCCCCCCAAAACCAGTGACACCGTAGGCTTGCTTAAAGACGCGATCATTTCCGCTATGGCAAGTCCCGATTCCACATCGCCGCCCACTGTGTTGATGAGAACCAGGAGACCCTCCTCGCTCGGGCTGCCCTCAAGGGCCGCAAGCTGTGGAATCACATGTTCATACTTGGTAGTTTTCGCGTTAGACGCCAGACACTCATGCCCCTCGATTTCGCCGATGATATTCAAAAGGCGGATTCTATGTTCGCCTTCCTCAAGCGTCACCTGACCATAATCCTCGATTTCCTGGTTCTGTTCTTTCTGAACTTCTGTCTTCTGCTGTTTTTCCTTTTCCATAAAAAATACCCTGACCTTTCTCACATACTTTTTCTTTAGTATGCTTTCCGGTCAGGGCATTTATACCTGTTCGAAGGCTTAAGCCATGTAGCGGTTCTTCAGATCATATACCATCTCTGTATAGCGCTCCCGGCATGCTTCATTCTCACCGTTTTCGATCTTGTGGATACAATCCATAAGATAATCATTCCAGATCTCTTCGTATACAGCGTCTGCGTCTTCCTGTCGTCCGATACGGTTCACGATAGTGGGGGCGATATTGTAATATTCCTTTACCATCGCTTCGCCGTCCTTACGCTTCAGAAGATACTCATCGCGATAAGAACGTAAAAGTTCCAGCTCATAGCAGTCGTCAGCTTTGCCCTGGCGCTCACAGGCCGCGGTCGTAATATAACAGAACTTTCGATGGAAACCCTGCTCTATTTTCTCATAATCCGCCTTGCCTACCGATGTCTTAAACGCTTCGTTCCATTTCGCTACCAACACATCCGTCAGCGGCTCTGCGGAATCATTCTTCTGCTTCTGCTCCAGAATCGCCGGAAATACGTAAACAGCCAGGATCATATTGTAATTGATCTGCTGTTCATTTTTCTTTCCTTTCTTGGGAATGCCCTCAAGCTCCGCCCGGGCGCAATCCACCAGATGCTCTGCCAGCTTATTAAGCCAGGCAGCCGGATTTTCCTCCTGCTGGTATACAGCCTCAATGGCGTTTATCGTGTCCAGATGCTTACGCAGGTAGGCCTGAAATGCTTCCGGATACACGCTTTTCTTAAAGAAAGTCATGGGATTGCCCTCTGTCAGAAGCATATCCTCGATGCCCTGCATGGCCTGATTATAACTCTCTCCGTATGCTACCAGATCCATATGTACTCCTCCCGATTACTCGTCCCAGTTATGATATACATTCTGCACGTCGTCATCCTCATCCAGAAGATCCAGTGTTCTCTGCAGATTCTTAACCGCGTCCTCGTCAGTCAGAGTTACGTAAGTCTGCGGAATCATGGTAACCTCTGCCTCTGCCATGGGGATTCCCTTTTCCTCCAGCGCAGCACGTACTTCACTGAAAGAATCCGGATCGGTCAAAATCTCGAAGCTGTCTTCTTCCTCGGAGAAATCCTCTGCCCCTGCGTCCAGCGCCAGCATCATCAGATCGTCCGGATCCATATCGCACTCCTCGCGGTCTACGATGATCTGTCCCTTCTTATCAAACATATAGGATACACAGCCCTGGTTGCCGATGGAGCCGTTGCCCTTGGTAAAGGCGCTTCTTACATTGGCCGCAGTACGGTTCTTGTTGTCGGTCAGCGCATCTACAATGATAGCGATGCCGTTGGGTCCATAGCCTTCATAAGATACATACTCATAATTAACAGCATTGGCGTTTCCTGCCGCTTTCTTGATACCGCGGTCAATGGTATCGTTGGGCATATTGGCCGCCTTTGCCTTGGCAATGACGTCACGCAGCTTGCTGTTGTTGTTCGGGTCAGCGCCGCCCTCCTTTACAGCTACAGCCAACTCACGGCCAATGATGGTAAAAATCTTTCCCTTTGCTGCGTCATTCTTCTCTTTTTTATGCTTAATGTTCGCAAATTTTGAATGTCCTGACATATCTAAACACTCCTATTCTTCCTGTTCTGTACTTTTTGCCGCCGGTTCTGTCAGCTCCCGACAGACGGTTCTCTCTATTTTAGCACTAATTTTTTTGAATGGCAAGTCTTATGTATCCAATTCGAGACTTACCCGCAATGCTTCATCCACCCGATGAAGGGATTTTTCATCCAGATGACAGATTTTATCCCGGAGTCGCTGCTTGTCAATGGTCCGCAGCTGCTCCAGCAGAATCACGGAATCCCGTACAATCTGACACTGTCTGGTGCTCAGTTCCACATGGGTCGGCAGCTTCGCTTTATTCATCTTCGAGGTAATGGCCGCCACGATGACTGTGGGACTGTGCCGGTTGCCGGTATCATTCTGAATCACAAGCACCGGGCGCACACCGCCCTGCTCGGAACCAATCACCGGTCTTAAATCCGCGTAATATACATCGCCCCGTTTGATTATCACATTTTTCACACTCCAATTTAAAAAATACATAAGGTCTTTCCTCTCGAGTATTTCCAAAATTTTCGTGTCTATACGCCGGCTTTTTCAGGCGTAAAAATCGTGAATCTCAGACACCTGCCCGTGCCGCAGATAAATCCGCGGAACGCGCTGGGACAAATCACAGACAAATTCGTAGTTAAACCGCCCGGACAGCTCCGCCAATTCATCCACGGACAGAACCGCTTCTCCGTTTTTGCCAAACATGGTCACTTCCATGCCCGGAACTGCTTCCGGAATCTCCGTCACATCTACCATCATCTGATCCATACAGACTCTGCCGCAGATAGGCGCCCGCTTACCAGCGATCAGTACCACGCCCTTATTGGACAGGCTTCTCGGATACCCGTCCGCATAGCCCACAGGGACGGTAGCAATCCGGCGCGCAGAATCCGCCGTATAAATGCCGCCATAGCTTACTTCCGTTCCGGGCGCGATGGTCTTTACATGTACAATATGACTTTTCATCTCCATCGCCGGTCTCAGGGGAACCAGCTCCTTCTTCACCTCGTCGGAAGGATACAGACCGTATACCGTAATACCCGCCCGTACCATATCCAGATTTGCCTCCGGCAAATCAATGATGCCGGCGCTGTTGGAGCAGTGATGAATCTGAAATTTCACGCCGGCTGCCTCACAGGCTTCCCGGAACGCGCAGTACCGGGCAAGCTGCTTCTCGGTAGCCGCTTTATCCAGCTCGTCAGATTTGGCAAAATGGGTAAACAGCCCCTCCATCCTGATGCCCGGAAGCCTACTGATAGCGCAGACATCCTGCACGCTCTCTTTGGTATCCGCAAATCCAATCCGGCTCATACCGGTATCTACTTTAATATGAACACTCACTTCTTTTTGCTGTCGAACTGCTTCCGCAGACAGTTCCTTCGCCATATCCAGGCGAAATACCGTGGGGCGGATATCCAGGCGCACCAGCTCCTCATAATCCTCCGGAAATACGTACCCCAGAATCAGGATTGGCTTTTGAATGCCATTTCTTCGAAGCTCTGCAGCTTCTTCAATGGTCGCTGCCGCAAAGCCCCACAGATAATCCTTCTTTTCTATCATTCTCGCAATGGGCGCTGCTCCATGTCCATACCCGTTGGCCTTTACTACAGCCGCAATTCTTGTTTTTTCTTTCAGGTTTGCCTTCATAGCCTCAAAATTATCTTCTATGGCATCCAAATCCACATAAGCCGCCACGCGCTTATATCCTTTCACGTCTGACACTCCTCACTATCCTTAATATACTATGCGTTTACATGCAAAAGGGAGCCAAAAGCTCCCTTTTATCATACCTCACTCTGATACTCCGTCAGGAACGGGGATGCTCTTTCTCATACCGTGTAATATTGTAAGAAAGCTGCATCAGGCTCTCTGACAAATGAACATTCTCTACCAGGACATCCGACGGAACATCCAGATCGATATGGGCGAAATTCCAGATAGCCTTGATTCCATACTGAACCAGAAGCTTCGTCATCTCCTCCGCCTTGGACTTGGGCAGCGTCAATGCCGCAATCTGAATATCTTCATCCTTGATGAAGCTCTCCAGATCCTCCAGCATGTGAATCTGGATGCCCCGGACGCTTAAGCCCTTTAAAATAGGATTTACATCAAAAATGCCTTTTATGTAGAAACCGCGTTTTTCAAAATCTACATAATTGGCCAGAGCCTGTCCCAGATTACCACCGCCGATGATGATCATGTTATGTTTCTTGTCAAGGCCCAGAATCTTGCCGATTTCCTCATACAGATACTTGACATTGTATCCGTACCCCTGCTGTCCAAAACCGCCGAAGTTGTTCAGATCCTGCCGGATCTGCGACGCCGTGACACTCATCCGTTTGCTCAGCTCACCGGAGGAAATACGTTCTACTCCATTTTCCATCAGTTCTCCGAGATAGCGATAATAGCGCGGCAGCCGCTTGATAACTGCTTTTGAGATCTCTCTCTCTTCCATAATATTCTGCACATCCCTCAATAAATCTTTCAAAACTGTTTTTATTATAATCGAAAAGCAAATTTTTTGTCAATCTTTTTACTGGATTCTTCTGAAAGAATCGTAGATTTTATCTTGTTCAATCCTGCATTTTTCGCTATAATAGACTTCGTGTGACATTCAACAACGAAAAACAGAGGTGTTTTTATGATATTAGCATGTCAAAATATAAACAAAGCCTTCGGAACCGACGTGATTCTGAAAAACGCGTCCTTCCACATGGAGGATCGGGAAAAGGCCGCCGTGGTCGGTATCAACGGCGCAGGCAAATCCACCCTCTTAAAAATCATCATCGGGGAAATGGAAGCAGACTCCGGCGAGGTGGTTCTGGCAAAAGGCAAAACCATCGGCTATCTGGCACAGCATCAGGATCTGAACAGCGACCACACCATTTACCAGGAGCTGCTGACGGTCAAGCAGGACGTTATCGATCTGGAGACCCGTATCCGGGAGATCGAAGCGCAGATGAAGGAGCTGTCCGGCGCTGCGCTGGATATGGCGCTGGAGCAGTATACCCGCATGAACCATGAATTTGAACTGAAAAACGGCTACGCCTATAAGAGCGAGGTGGTCGGCGTGCTGAAGGGACTGGGGTTTGAAGAGGAAGAGTTTGAGAAGCATGTTAATAAGCTGTCCGGCGGTCAGAAGACCCGCGTATCTTTAGGCAAGCTTCTGCTCTCCCATCCGGATCTCATTATGCTGGACGAGCCCACCAACCACCTGGACATGAATTCCATCGCCTGGCTGGAAACCTTTCTTTTGAACTACGACGGCGCGGTTCTGGTGGTTGCCCATGACCGGTATTTTCTGAACCGGATCGCCACGAAGATTATCGAGATTGACGCCGGCGAGGTGACCACCTTCCAGGGCAATTACTCCGACTATGCCGCGAAGAAATCACAGCTTCGGGAAGCCCGCATGCATGCTTGGCTGAATCAGCAGCGGGAAATCAAACATCAGGAAGAGGTTATCCAGAAACTGAAATCCTTTAACCGGGAAAAATCCATCAAACGGGCTGAAAGCCGCGAAAAAATGCTGGACAAGATGGACGTACTGGAGAAACCCACGGAAGTCCGCTCTGAGATGCATATCACCCTGGAGCCAAAGGTGGTCAGCGGAAATGACGTGCTGACCGTGGAGGGTCTTTCCAAATCCTTCGGCAGCCAGACCCTCTTCACGGATCTGAATTTCGACGTCAAGCGCGGCGAACGGGTAGCTCTTATCGGCAACAACGGAACCGGCAAAACTACGATATTAAAGATTCTGAATGGCTTGCTGGAAGCAGACAGCGGTTCTTTTACCCTGGGCTCCAAGGTTCATATCGGTTATTATGATCAGGAGCATCACGTGCTGCACCCGGAAAAGACGCTGTTCGAAGAGATTTCCGACGCTTACCCGGATTTGGATAATACAACGATTCGAAGCACCCTTGCCGCTTTTCTTTTCACCGGCGACGATGTGTTCAAACGAATCTCGGAGCTCTCCGGCGGCGAACGGGGACGTGTCTCTCTGGCGAAGCTGATGCTCTCCGAGGCCAATTTCCTGATTCTTGACGAGCCCACCAACCATCTGGACATCGTCTCCAAGGAGATTCTGGAGCAGGCCCTGAACCGCTATACCGGCACTGTGCTTTATGTCTCCCACGACCGTTATTTTATCAACACAACCGCCACACGGATTCTCGATCTGACCGGCGGACAGTTAGTCAATTATATCGGCAATTACGATTATTATCTGGAAAAGCATGATATTCTGACGCCGAAGGCGCAGAACCCGGAGCTTCCGGAGGCCAAAGCGGCAGAACCGGAATCTGCGGGAAAACTGGACTGGAAACAGCAGAAAGAGGAACAGGCACGTCAGAGGAAACGGGAAAATGATTTCAAAAAGACGGAAGCGGAAATCTTCGACCTGGAGACCCGGGACGGCGAAATCGATCAGCTTCTGACTCAGGAATCCGTCTACACGAATGTGGCGGAATGCATGAAGCTTCACAAAGAAAAGGAGGCCATTGCGGCCCGTCTTGAAATTCTATACGAACAATGGGAAGCGCTGGCTCAATGATTGGCCAGCGCTTCATTAAATTCATCTAAATTGTCTTCTGTCACATACATGCCGAAGCCCTGAGCTTCCAGGCTCTCATCCGTCACCCCGTTAAAGATGCGGTCGATGATCATATCTCCCACCACTTCTGTATAATGACTGGATTCATAAAAATAGTTCTTATCCATGGTCACGGCATTTTCCCCGCTGAAATTATAAAAGCTCCCCGCTGCTCCGGCCAGCCATCCCAGGTACTGATCGTAACCGAAATGCTTGGACTCCTGATAGGTCCGGTAATAAAGCGGATTGGTAAACACAATCAGGTTAATCCCATACTCTTCGCACAATTCCCGGATCCGCCGGATGTCCAGAAGCGAATCAGCCATATAATCGGTATAATAATCGTCCCAGTAGGGCACATCGTCCTTGAAGGTTCCGCCAAGAGACGGATCCCGGAGCGTACTTCCGCTCCGATAATAGCGTTCCACATAATCCGGATCGGTCACTTCATGATTTCGAATCACATCCAAGGACAGCAGGACGCCCTTAATGCTAAGGTATTTTCCATAAAATCCCAGTTTATCTGTTCTCGGATAGGGGATCCGGTAAAACTGATTCTGATGTAGGGACGGATCCACGAAGGCGGAAATATTATCCACGCCGATCATGACATTTTTCGGAATGATTCCATTGGCAATCATCTCCTGCAGGTTCTCCAGATGCTCCGCCGGCAGTCCTTCTGAATAGGACATATTGTACCATTTTCCATCCGGAATGTTCTCCACGTCCACAAAACCGGTCCGGGAGGAACCGAACAGGAAGGAATCAAACTTGTCCGGATTATGCAGGATGTACTGCATTTTAATGTAATTGCTGTTGGGCTCTACCCCATTATCCCGGATTTTCTGCCAATGAAAAACATTGTAAGGATCCACCGCCATGGGAATGGCCAGCTCCAGAATCAGGATAAAAATCACAAACGGCGCAATTTTACGTAAAAATCGTCTCATAGATGTCCTCATTAAAACTGAAAGTATACAAAACTGTACTCGCCCAGCTGACGACTGTAAAGCACGACAAAAATCAGGGCGAAATAAAATGTATAGCGCACCGGCTTACCAAAACGGCCAAACCACTGACATACATCTTCCCTAAGCGCAATATAATCGTGCGCCATAAGCAGCACCACCCAGAACAGCACCAGCTTCAGTTCGTTGCTCTGAATCAGCCCGGCTTTTTTGAAGGCCACGTAACATTCCTTCACATAACTCAAAGGATGGGTAATGCCGTCAAAGAGATGGGTCAGAATATAAATTGCGTCTGACATGGTATTTGCCCGGAAAAACAGCCAGGCCAGGGTCACAAAGGCAAAAGTCAGAAGTACTCTGAACCTGTTTTTTCCCTCTTTTCCGGGTGGGAAATACTGATTCCAGATCCGTTCGAATATCTGCGCCGCGCCGTGAAGTCCGCCCCAGATCACAAAAGTCCAGCTGGCCCCGTGCCAGAGACCGCTTACCAGAAAGGTCACAAGCAGATTCCGGTACGTCTTCCATTTTCCGGCACGGCTGCCGCCCAGCGGAATATATACATAATCCCGGAACCAGGTGGACAGAGAAATATGCCATCTGGCCCAAAACTCTTTCACAGAAGCCGCGAAATAAGGGCTCTTGAAATTATTGACCAGATCAATGTCAAAAAGGCAGGCCACGCCCCGGGCAATATCCGAATAGCCTGAAAAATCACAGTAAACCTGGAAGGCATAGAAAAATGTGGCCACGCCAAGAGCCAGTCCTGTAAAATTTGTCACCTGATTGTATACAATATCCACGCTGGAAGAAAGCACATCCGCAATGGCAATTTTCTTAAAGTAGCCCCATGCAATCAGCTTGGTACCCCGGATAGCCTTGTCACAATCAAATGAATGCTCTTTCTCTATCTGCGGCATCAGCTGCTCTGCCCGCTCGATGGGGCCGGCCAGCAGAAGCGGGAAGAAGGACACAAAGGCCGCGTATTTTCCAAAATGGCGGCAGGCCTTCGTCTTTCCCTTATAGACGTCGATCACATATCCAAGCGTCTGGAAAGTATAGAACGAGATACCTACCGGAAGCACAAGCTTCAGCGTCACCGGGCTCATGGAAATCGATGCGCGCGCCAGGAGCGCTGTCACAGAACTGCTCAGGAAATTAAAGTATTTGAAAAAGAACAAAAGACCGAGGCAGACCAGCAGGGCCAGACCCATACATAGCTTCTTTTTCTTCTGTTCTTCTGTTTTCTCAATCACGAGTGCCGTTTCGTAAGAGACTGCCGTGGTCAGCAGAATCAGCAAAATGTATTTCGCGTTGGCGCTCATATAAAAGTAGTAACTGGATACCAGCAGGACGCCCCACCTGTGTTTCGGGGGCGTCAGCCAGTAAATCGCAAATACAATGGGTAAAAATACATAAAATGCATTGGAATTAAACAGCATTTAAAAGTTCCTCTAAGGTCTTTCGGATCTCTTTGATAAAATCACCGCTGGAAAGCACTGTCGGATTCGGAAGGGTCGTAATTAGTGCCAAATCCTTGGTCATTTTTCCGTTTTCAATGGTTGCGATGGAAGCCTGCTCCAGTTTATCCGCAAACTCTGTCAGAGCCGGGTTCTGATCCAGCTCTCCGCGCTTTCTTAAGGCGCCGGACCATGCGAAGATGGTCGCCATGGAATTGGTAGAGGTCTCCTCACCCTTCAAATGCTTGTAATAATGGCGCTGTACGGTTCCGTGTGCCGCCTCATATTCGTAATATCCATGCGGAGATACCAGCACAGAGGTCATCATAGCCAATGAACCAAAGGCAGTGGCAATCAAATCGCTCATGACGTCGCCGTCATAGTTCTTGCAGGCCCAGATATAACCACCCGCGGACTTGATCACACGGGCTACCGCGTCATCGATCAGCGTATAAAAATAGGTAATGCCAAGTTTCTCGAACTGCTCTTTATATTCCTTCTCATAAATCTCCTGGAAGGTATCCTTGAAGAAATGATCATATTTCTTGGAAATCGTATCCTTGGTGGCAAACCACAGATCCTGTCTCTGGGAAACCGCGTAGGAAAAGCAGCTTCTGGCGAAGCTTTCGATGGAGCTCTCCAGATTGTGCATGCCCTGTACCACGCCGCCCTCTTTGAATTCATGGATAGTCTCACGCAGCTCGGTTCCATCCTCACCGATAAATATAAGCTCACATTTTCCGGGACCCGGAATCCGCATTTCCGCAGCCTTGTATACATCACCATAAGCATGACGTGCTACGGTAATTGGCTTTTTCCAGTTTTTTACATATGGTTCGATGCCCTTTACGATAATCGGAACCCGGAATACTGTTCCGTCAAGAATCGCCCGGATGGTACCATTGGGACTCTTCCACATCTGTTTTAAATCGTACTCCTCCATGCGGGCCGCATTAGGGGTAATGGTCGCACATTTCACCGCCACACCGTACTTTTTGGTAGCTTCTGCAGCGTCCACAGTCACCTGATCGTCCGTCGCGTTCCGGTGTTCCAGTCCCAGGTCATAATATTCGGTCTTTAAATCAACAAATGGAAGAAGAAGCTCATCCTTAATCATCTTCCAGAGAATCCGTGTCATCTCATCTCCGTCCATCTCTACCAGCGGAGTTGTCATCTTAATTTTTTCCATCGTAGGTCCTCCTAGGGTTTGCGTTTTTCCGCGCTTTGCTCTTTATTATAGACGATTCCCCCTGGGACTGCAAGTTCAAAATCGTCCCAGCGCCGCAAATGCCTGATAGAGATTCAAGGAACCGTAGCCCCAGGAGCGGTTGGGATAAAGGAGGGACGCGCTTCGATCCGCGCCGCGAACCAACAGCTGTTTGATTTCCAGTGTTCCCATCGTCAGCCTGTTTTTCCGCACAACTCCCCATTCCAGTAAAAGTGCTGCCGCCCCGGCTGTCACTGCTGCCGCGGCACTGGTTCCGGTAAGATTCACTGCCCGGTTTTCCGGCCCATAAGCCGCTACCGCTACCCCGGGCGCTGCTAAATCCGGCTTGATTCTCCCGTTTCGTGTAAATCCCCTTCCGGAATCCATATAGATACTGCCATTGGAAGACCGGTAAGCCCCTGTGGTAATCGGCGTCTCCGTATTGCCCGGCTCCGTCAGTGTGATATCCGGATTCGAGTTTAAAAATACAGTTTCATTGCTTACAAAGCCTGTCACCGGCAGCCAGATGTTGTAAACGCCATCTACGATACGTTCCCCGTAGACGCGGATCCGCCAGATTCCCGGAGACGGCTCAGCCATGCGGACAACAATCAGTTGATCGCCGCTAAAGGGATTCAGTGTCTGGAAATTCACATAGATCACGGTATTTTCAAAGAGGAAATCAAACATCCAGTTTTTCTGTCCCGAGGTGACCCGCGGAACCTCTTCCCCCGAAGGCGATATGAGTGATACAGAAAATACATCCGGTGTGTTACTCCACAGTTCCATCATCACGCCCTGTTCCCGCTCTGCCACCCTCACTTCCACATCCTGGTACGGCTCCCCCTCTCCCATCACGCCATAGTAATGGTGCCCCTGATTGGCCTCATTTCCCCCTGCAAGAATGATACAGCGTCCCGCCCGGACGGCAATGGCGTTAAGATATGAGGATAAAGGCGAAGTGCCGGTATGGCCGCCCATATTGCTGCCAAGAGCCAGACAGATGACCAGGGGCAGGCTTTCCCTTTGCGCCAGTTCATGCAGAAAACGAGCCCCCAGCATGATATCATTTTCCTGATAGGCTTCCGCTTCCTCAGGTACCAGAAAATATTCCTTCAGATAGCGCTTGGCCGGTTTCAGTTTTACCATGGCAATGGACGACAACGGCGCGGCTCCGATCCAGCCGGTCTCACGGTTTTCGCTTCCCGCCGCAATGGACGCAAGCTTCGTTCCGTGGCCGGAAATATCCCGGGTAGGCACTGTTTCATAAGGCTGTTCCGCAGACAGCGCCCCATTGATCTCTGACTTTGTATACACACTGCCATAGTGAATACCCTCCGGCGGCGTTCCGTTCTGATCCGTCTGGTCCCAGATGGCCAGAATCCGACTTTTTCCCGCATTATCCAGGAAGCAGCGGTTCCGATAATCAATCCCTGTATCAATAAACCCCAGCAATACGCCCTGTCCCCGAAGGTTCAGGACCGGCTGATTCTGCAGAGCCAGAATTCCGGAGGCCTCCAGATTTTCCGTCTGCAGCGTTGTATACAAAGTAGGAAATAATTCATAACTGTACTCGTACAGTCGTTCCCGATCCGCCGTCCATTTTCTGCGATCCGCGTAAAATACCGTGTAGTAATCATTGATACGCTGCACGCATACATCCGGATAGATTTCCCGGATATCCTCCCCCCGTACATTGGTCTGCCAGATAAAATCCGCGTAATTTTCCGACACTATTTTTTCTCTGCATGCTTCGTCCATACCGCACCGCCCGTAAGTTCTTTTTACAGCCTATGCTCTCTTTATCGGATCATGCTTTTTTCAGAAGCCCCGGCAGCCAGATTTCACCAAAGCCCTGATGGTTCGGGGCAAGTTTCAGATCTCTGCAGCCTGTCTGCAGCCGCTTTTTTATCTGTTCATTGGTAAGTTCCGGTTCGGCGGACAAAAGTAAGACAAGCGCTCCTGCTGTCACAGAGGTTGCCATGGAGGTGCCTGATTTAACGCTGTAAAATGGATTGCCAGGACTCTCAAAATCCGCCCGGCAGGAACGAATTTCCGCTCCGGGAGCAACCACCTCCGGCTTAAGAACGCACGCCGATATGGGACCCCGGCCAGAATAATGCACCCTTCGGATGCCGCGCACCGGAACGGCCAGTTCATCATCAGAGGACCCCACTGTAATTACCTTTTCACTGGTTCCCGGAACCGTAATGCTGGATCTGGCAGGTCCCTGATTTCCGGCTGCCGCGCAGATTACAAAGCCCGCGTCCCAGGCTTCCTCCACAGCGCTTATGAGCTCTGTCCGTATCTCAGCCTTTGGTACTCTCCCGCCCACAGAAATATTGATAACGCGGACGTCGTATTCTTTTCCATGCTCCAAAAGCCAGTGCAGGGCCCGAATTAGTCCCACACTGTCCCCATTTCCCCTGCCGTCCAGAATCTTCAGGGAAACAAAATGGCATCGCGGCGCAAGTCCCTGGTACCTGCCGCCGGATGCCTCTCCGGTTCCTCCGATAATTCCGCTGATATGGGTTCCATGACCGCAGTCGTCCACCGCGCCACCGGAATTTGTAAGGTAATTATAAGCATAAACCACCCGGCCCCTTAGGTCCGGGTGTCTGTCATTGACGCCGGAATCCACAACCGCCACACCGATGCCCTCCCCATAGAGGCCAAGCCGGTATGCCGACTGTGCTTCAAGCAGCCTTCTCACGCGATCCATACAGAAAAGACTCCCTGCTTTTCTGTTATTTTATGCATCCCCCCAGCGTACTGCCATTCGAAACAGCACAAAGCCCGCCGTGAACATTACCGCAAGCATGGCCACACCCGCGCGGGATGTATGGAACAGCTGGGTGGAGATACCCATCAGCATGGTTCCCACAAAGGCCGCGCCTTTGCCGAAGATGTCAAAGAAGCCGAAAAATTCTGTCGCTTTCTCCTTCGGGATAATCCTCGCAAAATAAGACCGGGACAGAGACTGAATCGCACCCTGGAATACTGCCACCCAGACAGCCAGAAGCCAGAACTCCCAGGCCTTGTCAAGCTGCAGCGCAAAGAGTACCACGCCAAAATAGCTGACGATAGAAACCTCGATCAATGTAGTATTGCGCACCTTCCTGGATAACCGTCCAAAAAGAATCGAACAAGGGAACGCCACTACCTGGGTCAGCAAAAGAGCCAGTAACAGGTTCGTATCACTGATGCCCACGTCCTTGCCATAGGAAGTTGCCATGTCAATAATCGTGTATACACCGTCGATATAGCAGAAGAACGCCAGCAGAAAATACCAGATCTTTGGTGTCCTTCGAATTTCCGCAAAGCTCTGACCCAGGCGGCGGAAGCTGTCCTGCACCGGATGCGCTGTCCGCTCCACATAGTGGATCTGCTGATAGCTTCTGAGAAGCGGCAGTGTCACCAGAAACCACCAGGCCGCGTTGACCAGAAAAGCCACCGCCGTAGCCGCGCTTCCCGACAGGCCGAAAGCATCTGCTTTCAATACAAAAATCAGGCTGAACACAAAAGGAATACAGCTTCCGATATAGCCCCAGGCATAACCTCTGGCGGATACCTCATCCATCCGCTCATCTGTAGTCACATCACCCAGCATGGCGTCATAAAAGACCAGACTGGCATTTAAGCCCACCTTGGCAATCACATAGACCGCCAAAAAGGCAAGCCAGGTCTTCGGAACCGCAAGACCTGCACAGCCCAACACGCCCATCATCATAAAAAAGGTGAAAATCGGCTTTTTATAACCTTTGGTATCCGCGAAGCTTCCCAGTACCGGACCCAGAATCGCCACAATGATAGTCACAAGCGATGTGGCATAGCTGAAATACGCGGTGGAATCCGCGGCGGAAATGCCGCTGGACGATGCCACATTTTTATAATAAATCGGTATAATCGTAGACGCCAGCATAACGAAGGCCGAATTGCCCACATCATACAGGATCCAGCGTCTTTCCAGTTTCGTTGTCTTATTCATCTTCTTTCTCCCTCAAAAGCTTTTACTCAAAATCCCGGTTCAGCCGTTCGCTGAGCCCTGAATCATTGCTGATAGCCTGAACGTATTTTACAATCTCCTCTGTGGTCGGCTCTACAGCTCTGTTCAGAAGACGTTCCAGCGTCATACCACTCTCCACGCATTCCAGATTCACCTGGCCGTCCATCACCAGGCCGCCAAGCCCCTTTTTCTGACCAATTAATGCGAAAAAGCCTTTCAGGAGCTTCGCTTTTGCTTTGGATGGGCACTGGAACATCCGAATGGTTTTCTTAAAGCCCAGAATACAGGCGTCCACCTGATCGGCTGTCACATCATCCAGTACCGACGCGATGGCTTCTTCCGTATCCAGATCCCGAATCAGATGCCAGGTGCAGTTATTCGTAAGCGGATTCTTTCCATCCTCGATCATAAGTTCCCGGTCGAAATCAGTCTCAATCTCCAGATGACCAAGACCTCTCTCATCCATATAACGGCTGATATAGGGATGGCATTCGCTGTCCAGCATGTAGTGGCACATGAAACCGCAGAGATAGGACAACAATACGTAATTTGGTCTCTTTTGATACTGTTTTCTCGCTTTTTCAAAAAAAGACCTTGCCGTTTCTTCATGCATCTTCACGCCCAACTGATTGATACGGTTTTTTGAATAAGAATGGTAATAGAATAAGAGATCCGGTCCGTGGAGTCCCAGCAGATAGGCCGCTTTATTCTCCTTTATCATTTCCCGAAGCTCCCCGGGCAGCGCCCGATAGACTTTCTTTCCGAATTTATAATGTGCGTAGGTTGCAGGCATAGATACCCTTCCTTTCTTCTGTGTTGAAATATGCAGACCCTCTGAGATCTTACTTTTGTATTGTCTCACATAATCTTCTTTCTTACAACCTCTATCCCGATAATTTTTCTGTTATCTTTCCTCACACTTTTTCAGTCCTCTCATACTATGGCAATATAAATAATTCATTTTCCTGGAGGATTTATTATGAGTGATTTAACTGCTACCAACTGCGGATGTGGCTGCGACAATGGTAACAACGGCTGCTGCAGTACTCTGATCTGGCTGCTGCTTCTGACTTCCTGCTGTGGCAACGGCAACGGTCTTTTCGGCGGAAACGGCTGTGGCAATGACAACAGCTGTCTGTGGCTGATTCTGATTCTGTGCTGCTGCGGCGGCTGCGGAAACGGAGGATTTTTCGGCAATAGCGGCTGTGGCTGCGGAAATGGATGCGGCTGCTAGCCCACTTTTCCGGCGGGGAGAAATCAATTTTCTCTCCGCCGTTTTATAACTTTCTCTATATAAAAGAGAAAGGGCAGCCTCATTGGCAGCCATATTTTTTCATTCATACTTCTTCTATTTTCCCATATATTTATTACAAAAAACCGGAGGCACTCAGATGAAGCCTGGCGACGAGCGCTATCGGATCCTCTATGAGCTTCAGCATAAATGCAATGAGTTGAATCGAAAAATCGATTCTCTGATTCGCATGATGGAAATACTGACTACTTATATGCAGTATTCCAGCATGATGGCTGAAATGACGGCTGTGCAAACACCCGGCTCTGGTTCTGATCGCTGTGCTGATGACGGGCAGGCTTCTTTTGATGGTACGCCGGAAGGGAGTGAGCGTATGGATCCCAGGGAGTTTCAGAAGATTATGAATATGGCGAAGAGTTCGGATCATCCGATGTCGGAGGGGGAGTTTCAGGAGATTTTTAATACGCTGAAGCAGGGAAAGTCGGAGGAAGAGGTGGCGCGGATGGAGCAGATGGTGAAGCTGGCGCGGAGTTTTATGAAGTAACGGACGAAAAAGGCTGGCGGAAAAATTTTCCGCCGGCCTTTTTCTGACTTTCTATGTCGCACACCACCTATTCCTTGGCATTACGGTTGATGAACTGTGTCTTTACTTTGGAATACATGATCTTCTGGCTGCGGTAGAGGCCGTAGTAGCCGGACTGCATGTAGCTGATGGCAATGGCCACAAAGTAAAACGGGGCTCCTTCGAAGCCGAACATCTCAAGGCTGATCAGCAGCGAGGAGATAGGGCTGTTGGTGACGCCGCAAAATACTGCGGCCATGCCGCAGGCGGCGGCCAGGGATGGGGAGATGTGCAGGATCTGACCCATGAGGCAGCCGAAGGTAGCTCCTACAAAGAAGGTGGGGACGATCTCGCCGCCCTTGAAGCCGCCGGACAGGGTGATGGCGGTGAATACAATCTTCAAAAGGAAGGCGCACCAGACAACCTGTTGGTCGACTACAGCCCGTTCTACTACCTGCATGCCGGTACCCAGGTAATCTGTGGTTCCCAGAAGCATCGTTAAAATGATGATCAGGACGCCTGATACCAGGGGGCGCACAAAGGCATTCTTGATTTTTTCCGCAAATATCTCTTCTGTTTTATGTAAAACGACGCAGAACAGGATGCTGACTGCGGCACAGCAAAATCCCAGGAACAGGATTTTGCCTGCATTCGGGAGATTGAATTCCGGCAAAGTTCCCAGAGAAAAACGCTCTCCGGTCAGCCCGAAGTGGCAGGCTACCCCATAGGCGATGTACGAAGCCACCACACAGGGTACCAGAGCCGCGTAGTGCATGATGCCGACGCTTACGACTTCCATGGAAAAGACAGTCGCTGCCATGGGGGTTCCAAACAGGGCGGAAAAGGCGGCGCTCATACCGGCCATGATCATAACACGGCGATCATTTTCGTCGATACGCAGAATTTTGCCCAGAAAGTTGCCGATGCTTCCGCCCAGCTGCAGGGCCGCGCCCTCACGTCCGGCGGAACCGCCGAAGAGATGGGTCAGGATCGTAGAGATGAAGATCAGCGGCGCTGTCTTTAAGGGTATCTCACGCTCCGCGTGAATGGCATCCAGAACCATATTGGTGCTGCTGCGCTCCTGTTTGCGCTCCCATTGATACATCCAGACAATCAGAACGCCCGCGAAGGGCAGACCGTACAGGATCCAGGGATGAGCCATACGAAAAGACGTAGCCATGGAAACGCCTTTTCCGAAGGCGGTTCCTACAAGACCCAACGCCAGGCCGGTCAGTGCAGCGAATATCAGCCATTTTGCAAGAACGATTAATCGGTTCCAGATGGTAATCCGGAACCGATTTTCAAGCTGCGGGACCACGTCCCGCAGCTCCTCTTTTTTATTAGTTTGTTCATCCATTACGGTTTTACCACAATATTGATGATTCTTCCGGGCACGTAAATTTCTTTTACGATGGTGCCCTTCAGCCAGTCTGCTACTACTTCCTTACCAGCCGCGATAGCGTCTTCCTTAGCTGCGCTGCTGGAAATGGTAACGGTTCCACGGGTCTTACCATTGACCTGTACGGCGATCTCGATCTCGTCGTCCTTCATGGCTTCCTCATCCGCATCCGGCCATCCATGAGCAAATACAGTCTCACTGTGACCCAACTGCTCCCAAAGCTCCTCTGCGATATGCGGAGCGAAAGGCGCAATCAGGGTTACGGCTGTCTCCAGTGTCTCTTTGTCCAGACCATCCTGGCGCTTTGCCAGATCGATGAGCTTGTTATTGTACTCCATGAAACCGGAGATAACGGTGTTCAGGCTGAAGCTGTTCAGACGGGTAGTAATGTCGTAGACCATCTTGTGACGGATCTTGACACTCTCCGGAGTTTCCGCGGTTCCCTTGTCCTTGTTGTCCAGAACCAGGTTCCAGAAACGCTTCAGGAAACGGGATACGCCATCGATTCCCCTGTCGTCCCACTCAGCATCCAGCTCGGGCGGTCCTACGAACATCTCATACATTCTCAGAGCGTCGCAGCCATAATCGCGGATCAGGTCGTCCGGGGAAACCACGTTTCCTTTGGACTTACTCATCTTGATGCCGTTCTTACCGGTGATCATACCCTGATTGAACAGCTTGGTAAACGGCTCGTCAAAGTCGATGACACCGATATCATGCAGGAACTTGGTATAGAAACGGGAGTACAAAAGATGCAGTACCGCATGCTCGACGCCGCCGATGTACATATCTACCGGCAGATACTTATCTGCCTTCTCCTTGCTTACCAGCTCCTCATCGTTGTGATTGTCCACGTAGCGCAGGAAATACCAGGAGGAACCTGCCCACTGGGGCATGGTGTTGGTCTCTCTCTTTGCAGGCGCGCCGCAGCACGGGCAGGTGGTGTTGACCCACTCATCAATGGCAGCGAGAGGTGACTCTCCGGTACCTGTCGGCTGATAACTTTCTACCTCCGGCAGCTCCAGCGGAAGCTGATCTTCCGGAACCGGTACGTTGCCGCACTTCGGACAATGGATGATCGGAATCGGCTCGCCCCAGTAACGCTGACGGGAGAATACCCAGTCACGCAGCTTATAGTTGACGGTCTTCTTGCCCACGCCCATCTTCTCGATGATAAGCGGCGCTTCCTTCTTCAGGACTGCAGACTCCATGCCGTTCCACTCGCCGGAATTGATCATGGTTCCGCTGGCCTCGGTATAAGCCTCAGTCATATTTTCAATTTCCTTGCCATCCTTGGCAATAACCTGGATGATCGGAATGTTGAATTTCTTCGCGAACTCAAAGTCACGGTCGTCATGGGCCGGTACGCACATGATGGCGCCGGTACCATAGTCAGCCAGTACGTAATCGGAAAGCCAGATGGGAACCTTTGCTCCGTTGATGGGATTGATCGCGTAGCTTCCGGTAAATACGCCGGTCTTTTCCTTATCCTGTACACGATCCACGTTGGAACGCATGGAAGACTTGAAAATGTAATCCTCTACTGCCGCTCTGGTCTCATCGGTAGCCAGCTTGGCAGCCAGCGCATGCTCCGGAGCCAGTACCATAAAGGTCGCGCCGTGCAGAGTATCCGGACGTGTGGTATATACGGTGATCTTCTCATCACTGTTCTCTACCTTGAAATCCACCTCAGCACCGTAAGACTTGCCGATCCAGTCGGTCTGCATCTTCTTAACCTTCTCCGGCCAGTCCAGCTTGTCCAGGTCGTTCAGCAGGCGGTCTGCATATGCGGTGATCTTCAGCATCCACTGACGCAGATTCTTCTTGGTAACCGGAGTGCCGCAGCGCTCGCAGCAGCCGTTGACCACTTCCTCATTTGCCAGACCGGTCTTACAGGACGGACACCAGTTGATGGGGAACTCCTTTTCATACGCCAGGCCCTTTTTGAACATCTGTACAAAAATCCACTGTGTCCACTTATAGAACTTCGGATCTGTTGTATTCACTTCCATATCCCAGTCGTAAAGGGCTGCGATATCGTTAATCTGTCTCTTGATATTAGCCACATTCTCTGCGGTAGACTTTGCCGGGTGTACGCCCATCTTGATGGCGTAGTTCTCAGCCGGAAGTCCGAATGCGTCCCATCCCATGGGATGAATGATGTAATGTCCCTGCATCAGCTTGTAGCGGCTCCATACATCACTGATAACATAGCCTCTCCAGTGACCTACATGAAGTCCGTTGCCTGACGGATAGGGGAACATATCCAGACAATAGTATTTCGGTTTTTTCCCGTCGTTGACGTTCACCGGATGCTCTTCCCAGTGCTTGCGCCACTTCTCTTCCACCGCGCGGTGGTTAAATGGTACTGCCATTTCTTTCCACTCCTCTTGTTTATCTTGTAAAAATAAGAATCTTCGCAATTACTTCGGGTTACAATTTACGAATTCTCACTGCATTTTATCATATCACACCAGACTGCTTTGTCAAGCAAAATCGGTCTTTTACACGGCCCACTGGCTGTTATAAAGCTCCGCGTAGAAGCCATTGGCCGCAAGCAAGCTTTCGTGGGTACCCTGCTCGACAATCTGTCCGTCCCGCATAACCAGAATCACATCCGCCTCCCGAATGGTAGACAGACGGTGGGCTACGATAAAGCTGGTACGGCCCTCCATCATTTTCGCGAAGGCATTTTGAATCTTCAGCTCCGTACGGGTATCAATGCTGGATGTGGCCTCGTCCAGAATCAGCATGGGCGGCAGGCACAGCATGACGCGGGAGATACACAGAAGCTGCTTCTGTCCCTGAGAAAGGCTGCCTCCATCCTCGGAAAGCACCGTGTCATAACCCTTCGGCAGACGCCGGATGAAGCTGTGGGCGTGGGACGCTTTCGCCGCCTCGATAATCTCCTCCTCCGTGGCGTCCGGCTTTCCATAGGAAATGTTGTCGCGGACCGTCGCGGACTTCAGCCAGGTCTCCTGCAATACCATACCGTACTGCTGCCGCAGATTTTCCCGGGTCAGATCCTGAATCGGGGTTCCGTCCACAGAGATGCAGCCCTCGTCCACATCGTAGAAACGCATCAGCAAATTAATCAGGGTGCTCTTGCCGCAGCCGGTGGGACCGACGATGGCAATTCTCTGACCGGGCTTCACATGCAGATTCAGGTTTTTAATCAGTTCCCGATCCTTGGTATAGGAAAATGCCACATTTTCCAGATCCACACTGCCTTCCGCCTTCTCGATATGGGGGCCGTCCGCCGGATCGGCGCTCATGGGCTCCCGGTCGATGAAGTCAAAGACACGCTCCGCGCAGGCCAGGGCGTTCTGAAGCTCGGTGACTACACCGGAGATCTCATTAAAAGGCTTGGTATACTGGTTTGCGTAGCTTAAGAAGCAGGACAGCTGACCCACGCTCAGGGCGCCACGGATGGCCGCGAAAGCACCTGCCACACCTACGCCCGCGTACACCATACTGTTGACAAAACGGGTCGCCGGGTTGGTAATTGACGAATAGAAAATCGCCCGCAGACTGTGCTTCTGAAGCTTCTGGTTAATCTCGTCAAACCGGGCGATGGCCTCCTCCTCATGTCCAAAAGCTTTGACCACCTTCTGATTTCCTACCATCTCATCAATCAGTCCGGTAAGCTCTCCTCTGGTCTCAGACTGAAGCTTGAACATGCTGTGGGTCCGTCTGGCGATAAAGCCGGCCACCAGAAGGGACAGCGGCGTAATGCAGACCACTACCAATGTGATGCCTACATTGACCGAAAGCATGAACAGCAGGGTTCCCAGAATGGTCATCACGCCTGTAAATAACTGGGTAAAGCCCATCAGCAGACCATCGGAAAACTGGTCGATATCCGCAATCAGGCGGCTGACGATATCTCCCTGGGGATGGCTGTCAATATAGCTTAAGGGCAGATCCTGCATATGGTCAAAAGCCTCGGTCCGCACATCCATCACGACCTTATACGTGATGTGGTTGTTGCAGAGGTTCATGATCCACTGGAATACGGAGGTGGCTCCGATGATGACGCCAAGCTTTGTCAGAAGCTTTAACAGGGCCGCAAAGTCTACCGCTCCTTTTCCAATCATATAGTCGATGGCGTCACCGGTGAGAATCGGCGCATACAGGGTCAGGGCCACGGTCAGAACCGCCAGCAGAATGGACGCCAGCAGATACCGTCGATACCCTTCGATATAGCAAAGGACTCTTTTTAATGTGGATTTACGCTTCATGTGCTTTTTCCTCCTCTGCCGAAACCTGGGAGTTACAGATCTCCCGATATGCTTCACAATTCTGATACAGTTCTTCGTGCTTTCCGATGCCCGCTACCGCGCCGTCATCCAGCACGATAATCTTGTCCGCCTGCCGGATGGTCGCCGCCCGCTGGGATACCAGGAAGACCGTAGCTTCTTTTTTATGCTCCCGCAGAGCCTTCCGGAGCTTCGCGTCCGTAGCAAAATCCAGAGCAGAAGCGCTGTCGTCCAGAATCAGAATCTCCGGATCACGCACCAGCGCTCTTGCGATGGTCAGACGCTGTCTCTGTCCGCCGGACAGGTTTCGGCCGCTTTGCAGCACTTCCGTATCCAGGCCTTTTTCCTTCTTTTCTACAATCTCACGGCCCTGAGCGGTCTCAAGCGCCGCGTACAGTTCTTCGTCGCTGGCGTCCTTCTTGCCCCACTGCAGATTTTCCCGGATGGTACCGGAGAACAGCACCGCTTTCTGGGGAACCACACCCACTTTGCCACGCAGTCCTTCATAGGTGTAATCCTGTACATTCCGACCGTCCACCAACACCTCGCCCTCGCTCACATCATAAAATCGGGGAATCAGATTCACCAGGGTAGACTTTCCGGAACCGGTGCCGCCGATGACGCCGATGGTTTCGCCCGGATAAGCCCGGAAGCTCACATGGGACAGGGCCGCGTCCGCGCCCTCCTCATAGATAATGCTGACATTTTTAAATTCCACGCAGGGAACTCCCTTCTCCTGCTTCTGTTCTTCGACTGTTCCTTCCGTCATACCCGTTTCCTGATCCAGAATCTTATTGATACGGGACAGACAGGCCAGAGACTTGGTTACATTAATGATCAGATTGGCCAGCTTAATCAGCTCCACCAGAATTTGGGACATATAGTTGACCAGCGCCACCACCTGGCCCTGGCTTAAGATGCCCGCATCCACCTGGCGGCCGCCGGTCCATACCAGCAGAATCACCGCCGCATTGATAATCGCGTAAGTCAGGGGATTTAAGAGTCCGGAAATCCGGCCCACGAAAAGCTGGGTGTTCATAAGGGTAGTGCTGTCCCGATGAAAGGTTTTCATCTCATCCTGCTGCCGGTTGAATGCCCGTACCACACGGACACCGGACAGATTTTCACGTACATGCAGAAGCACCCGGTCCAGATGGCTCTGCACCTTCCGGTACCAGGGAATCGTAATGCCCATAATCGCGAATATCACGATGAACAGTACCGGGACAACCCCTGCAAATACCGCCGCCGCCTTCATATCAATGGTAAAGGCCATGACCATGGCTCCAAACACGATAAATGGGGAACGTAAGAACAGACGCAGCACCAGATTGATACCGGTCTGCACCTGATTGATATCGCTGGTAATCCGCGTAATCAGTGTGGATGTTCCAATGGTGTCCAGTTCTTTATAGGAAAAGCTGTTCAGATGCTCAAACAGGGCCTTTCGCATGGCGGTACTGCTTCCCACCGCCGCTTTCGCCGCAAAATACTGGGCTGTAATGGAACTGGTCAGTCCCACGAAGCCCAGCAGAATCAGGACGCCGCCCATCTTCAGTACATAGCCGCCGTCCCCGTTCGCGATACCCGTATCGATAATATGGGCCACCACCAGCGGCACTAGCAGCTCAAAGCTGGCTTCCAGAAGCTTGAAAAGAGGTCCTAAAATACTCTCCTTTTTATACTCTTTCATATAATACAACAGTCGTTTCATGTCCTGTTTCCTCCGTAACACGTATATTTTTTTATTGTACCCCCGGAAAGAATATTTTACAAGAGCCAAAAAAGAGCACCCGGCGCTAACCGGATGCCCTTGGTTACTGCTCACTTCGTTCGCATTAACCCGCTTCGCTATGCACAGAAATTACGCTATTCGCGTAATTTCGCGCTTGCATAACTCGGGATTTTGGCATATACATGCCAAAACACCTCGCGGGATAGTGGCCGTGAACAGTAATTGTTCTTATACTATCTCCCCTTCTTTCATAATCCCTATGTAAAATTATTCTGCAGTTTCGGAGGCTCTCGCTTCCACTTCCTTCGCCTGCACATCCGCCGGCGCCTGCTCGTAGCGCGCAAACTCATAGGAGAATTCGCCGCTTCCGCCTGTCATGGAACGCAGGTCTGTGGAATAACCGAAAATCTCGGTCATCGGAACGTCCGCTACGACTTCCTGCTTGCCGCCCGCAATGGGGTTCATGCCCAGCACACGGCCGCGTCTCTTATTCAGATCGCCCATGACGTCGCCGGTATACTTATCCGGAACCGTTACGGTCATGGTTACAATCGGCTCCAGCAGAACCGGGCCTGCCTCCATAAAGCCCTTCTTGAATGCCTGGCTTGCCGCGGTCTTGAAGGCCATCTCGGAGGAATCTACCGGATGATAGGAACCATCGTACAGAACGGCCTTAACGCCAACCACCGGATATCCGGCCAGAGGCCCCTTTACCACAGATTCCTGAATACCCTTTTCCACTGCCGGGAAGTAGTTCTTCGGAACCGCGCCGCCGACTACGATCTGCTCAAATACATACGGAGTCTCCAAATCGCCGGAGGGCTCGAAGGTCATCTTAACATGGCCGTACTGTCCGTGTCCGCCGGACTGCTTCTTATACTTGGAGTCCACATCCGCTTTCTTCTTCAGAGTCTCACGGAAAGCTACCTTCGGCTTGGACAGCTCTACCGATACCCTAAATTTCTCTTCCAGCTTGCTGACTACCACGTCCAGATGCTGGTCGCCCATGCCGTACAGCAGGGTCTGGCGGTTCTCGGAATCATTGACGTTCTTTAAGGTCAGATCCTCTTCCATCATCTTCGCCAGCGCCTGGGAAATCTTATCCTCGTCGCCTTTATTCTTTGCCTTATATCTCATATAGGTATAGGGCTTGGAAATCTCGGTTCTGCCGAACACAATCGGGGCTGCCTTGGTGGACAGGGTGTCGCCGGTCTTGGTATTCGCCAGCTTGCCGATGGCTCCGATATCGCCTGCGTGCAGCTCTGTGGTCTCGATGGGCTTGTTGCCCTGCATGATGTACAGCTTGTTCAGCTTTTCTTCCGCATCCTTATCCTGATTATAGAGGGTATCGTCGGACTTAATAACACCGGAGGACACCTTGATCAGAGAATACTTTCCGATAAACGGATCCACGATGGTCTTAAATACATAAGCGGATTTCGCCTTGGAGAAATCGTAATTCGCCTCGAAAATCTCGTTGGTCTTCATATTGATACCGTTACAGGACTTCTTATCCGGGCTCGGGAACAGCTCTACGATATCATTCATCAGGTTGTGGATGTTACGGAGCTCGGTGCTGGATCCCATGGATACTGGAATCACAGTGCCGTCGCATACATTAAACTTCATAGCCGCACGGATCTCGCTGAAGGTGAACTCCTCACCATTGAAGTACCGCTCCATAAATTCATCGGAGGTCTCCGCTACTGCGTCCAGAAGCGCCTCACGGCAGATAGCCAGGTTTTCTTTGGAGTATTCCGGAATCTCACACTCCTCGCGTTTGCCGATATCGGTGAAGCGGCGGCCTGCCATTTTGCAGACGTTGATATAGCCCACAAATTTCTCATTTTCACGGATAGGCTGATAGAACGGCGCAATCTTCTTGCCGTACAAATCAGTCAGATCCTGTACCACCTGACGGAAGGACGCATGATCCACATCCATCTCAGATACAAAAAACATTCTCGGCAGCTTATACTTCTCGCAGAGATCCCATGCCTTCTGGGTTCCGACCTCCACGCCGGCCTTACCGGATACCACAATAATTGCCGCGTCAGCCGCCGACACTGCCTCTTCTGCCTCGCCTACAAAATCGAAATATCCCGGAGCGTCCAGAAGATTAATCTTACAATCCTGCCAAATCAGAGGAACTACCGATGTGGTAATGGAGAACTTTCTCTTAATCTCTTCCTTATCATAATCACTGATGGTATTGCCGTCAGTCACTTTACCGATACGGGTGGTCAGGCCGGATACATATGCCATCGCCTCTACGAGACTGGTCTTACCGCAGCCGCCGTGGCCAAGAAGAACTACGTTACGAATTTTGTCAGTTGTGTAAATATTCATGCCTATTCCTCCGATTACAATAATTTTATAGTTCCGGATATTTCATCTGTCAAAAAGATTATTCTGTAAATGAAAGGCATCGGAACACCATGGATACATTTTACTAAAAGTCTGACAATATTGCAATAGTTTTTATATATTTTTTACAAGTAATTTCTATTTTTGCGAATTTTTATACAGCATATTGTAAATCCGGCATTCATCTGCAAAAATCGATTTTTGTCATCCTGCCGGACATTCCGTTTTCTATCTTCTTATTCTTCTGCTTTCGCAATTCACTTTTATGCGTTAATGTAAACTAGTGTTGACATTTTCCGCAAAAAACTTTAAACTTAATTCTTAGAGATTTTGTATACATAAAAGGAGTTTTCACCATGAAAATGAATACCATCGGCTTTATCGGACTGGGCCTCATCGGCGGCTCCATCGCAAAAGCCATTCGCGCATATCACCCGGATGTCCGGATGATAGCCTATATGAGAAGTCAGGACACACTCCAAAAAGCTGTAGACGAAGGCGTGATCAACGAGGCCTGTTCCGAAGTTGGCGAGCAGTTTGCCGCCTGCGATTTGCTTTTCCTCTGTGCGCCCGTGGAGACTAACGCCCGCTATCTGGAGCAGTTAAAGCCCATGTTACCGAAGACCTGTCTCCTGACTGATGTAGGCAGCACAAAGACGGATATTCACGAGAAGGTTGATGCTCTGGGGCTTACCGGGCAGTTCATCGGCGGCCATCCCATGGCAGGCTCTGAAAAAACCGGGTACGAGAACGCCAAGACCCACCTGATTGAAAATGCCTACTATATTATCACGCCGGGCACAGGCGTGCCTGAAGATACGGTCAATGAATTCGTTGCCCTGGTTTCTTCTTTAAAAGCCCTTCCGCTGGTACTGGATTACCGCCAGCATGATTTTATCACGGCCTGCGTCAGCCATCTGCCCCACCTGATCGCTTCTTCTCTGGTGGAACTGGTGAAGGAGCTGGACGGTCCCGACGAATTGATGAAACGGATTGCGGCGGGCGGTTTCAAGGATATTACAAGAATTGCATCCTCTTCTCCCGATATGTGGGAGCAGATCTGCATGACCAATTCCGAAAATATTTTAAAAGCGCTGGATCATTATCAGGCGCAGCTTAGCCGACTCCGGACGGAAATCACCGGGAAAGAGGCGGATAAGATACATTCCTTCTTTGCCGCGTCCCGGGATTACCGGAATTCTATCCCGGAAGCTTCCGCAGGACCCTTAAAGAAGACCTACGCTTTCTATTGTGATATGGTGGACGAAGCCGGCGGTATCGCTACTCTGGCAACCATCCTGGCCTCCGGCGGCATCAGTATCAAAAACATCGGTATTATCCACAATCGGGAATTCGAAGAAGCCGTGCTCCGCGTAGAACTCTACGAGGAAGACGCTTATAAGAAAGCAGTGGAACTGCTTCGCAAATACCGTTACACCATTTATGAGCGATAAATATACTGTGAGGAGAACATTTATGAAATTTACACGTGCGCAGAAATTACACGGGGAAGTTACCATCCCCGGCGATAAATCCATCTCCCATCGGACCGTTATGTTCGGCTCGCTGGCAGAGGGAACCACCGAGGTGACCGGTTTCTTAAGGGGCGCCGACTGCCTCTCGACCATTGAATGCTTCCGTCGGCTCGGCATTTCCATTGAGGATAAGGGCGAGCGGATTCTGATTCACGGGAAGGGACTACACGGGCTTTCCGCGCCGTCTGCGATTTTGGATGCAGGCAACAGCGGTACAACCACCCGGCTGATTTCCGGTATCTTAAGCGGTCAGAATTTCGAGACTACGCTGACCGGCGACGCCTCCATTCAGAAGCGGCCCATGGGACGTATCATCGAACCCTTAAGTCAGATGGGCGCCGCCATTACCAGCCTTTCCGGAAATGGGTGCGCGCCGCTTCGCATTCAGGGACGGCCCTTACATGGCATTCACTATACTACAAAGGTGGCTTCCGCTCAGGTGAAGTCCTCGATTCTGCTGGCCGGACTTTACGCAGACGCGCCCACCAGCGTGACGGAGCCTGCGCTGTCCCGAAATCATTCGGAGCTGATGCTGCGTTTCTTCGGAGCGAATGTGAAAAGTGAAGGGACTACGGCTGCGATTCAGCCAGAGCCGAAACTCATCGGACAGAAGGTACAGGTTCCCGGGGATATCTCTTCTGCCGCTTACTTTATCGCGGCGGGATGTATCACACCGGATTCGGAGCTGCTGATTAAAAATGTGGGAACCAACCCGACCCGGGACGGTATTTTACGTGTCTGCCGGATGATGAACGCGGATGTAACACTGCTGAATGAAAATACGGACAGTGGCGAGCCCACTGCTGATCTGCTGGTTCGCACTTCTTCTCTCAAGGGTTGTATCATTGAAGGGGAACTGATTCCGACTCTGATTGACGAATTGCCGGTGATTGCGGTCATGGCCTGCTTTGCGGAAGGTACGACGAGCATCCGGGACGCGGCAGAGCTGAAGGTGAAGGAGTCTGACCGAATCGCGGTGATGACGGAGAATCTGACAGCTATGGGCGCGAAGGTAACGGCGACGAATGACGGTATGATAATTGAAGGTGGTTATCCGCTTCACGGGGCTGTAATTGACAGTCATTTGGATCACCGAATTGCCATGTCGTTCGCCGTGGCGGCGCTCAATGCGGATGGGGAGACGGAGATCCTCGGCGCGGACTGTGTGAATATTTCTTATCCGGCTTTCTACAGAGATTTAGAGAAAATACAGAAGTAAGAACGGACGAAAGGAGGGCGGCTCCTGTCCGCGGACCGGAGCCGCCCTCTTTTCTGTTTGCTAATTTCTGCTTTCGAGTTTGGATTTTCCGCGCTTCGCGCGGCAATCCCGCTTGATTACAAATATACGTTTTGGATGTTATTTGATGAACATCGCATCCCCTATGTAGAGGGCGTGCCTCCATTTCACTACTTATGTACCGCTACTTTGTAGCTCCTTCTTCCTATTATAATAGCCTACTTTGCGCCAGTTGGCAAGTCAGTAGTTTACTTTTCTTCCGCAGATGCAAATAACTCACTTGTTCCGTCCAGAACTTGCTTCTCCTCATCCATCTCAAAGAACCACCCAAACAGTTCGAGGGCTTCATACCCTTTCAGCAGTTTATCCGCCTTTTCTTTGGCGTAGCGTCCGCTATAATCATAGGTTTCTCCTACAGTATTCATCGACCCGTGCAGAAACACAAGCATTTGATGTGTGATGCTCAATCCTTTGAACGTCTCATTTGCCTGCTTTCTCTCTTCTTCGCTGTACTTCCACTCATCGCCCTCCAATAAAAAGCCTCTCGCAATCGAACCGTACAGACCATAACCAATCAGCACCAGGGCATCCCAGATTTTTTCTCTCGCTGCGTTCTCATCCTTAAGAGCCGGGATTTTTCCAGAGATAATTCCGGCAATAAATTCCTTCCTCCGGGCGGCACTTCCTTTCAAAATCTCCTTTACCTCTTTCGATTTTCTCTCCTGCTCCTTTTTTGCCAATTCCTCTTTTGTTGGCTTCTTTTTCTCTTTCGGTGGCTTAGTAACAATTCTCAAATCTCGCCACGTCTCATACCAGTACATCTGCTCTTTCTGCTCTGGCAGATTGATTTCATCCGGGACATCGTCTGCTAAGTTGAACTCAATCACTGTTTTCCATTTCCCATTGTACATCTGCTGGGAATACTGCTCCGGTGCTTTCTCTACTCCCATCTTTTTCAGCTTCGCTTTGAGCTTCTTTGCGTTCTCTTTCTTCTTAGCATTCGTGATCTCGTTCTGAACCCGGCTCACAATATCTCTGGAGCTGCTGGCCTTATCCAGAATCTCATTTCGCATTTCTACATCCTTGATTTTCTCCAGTTCGTACAGGTCTTTCAATGTGAGCTGAAAAGCATCGTCCTGCTGCTTCTCTTTCAATTTCTCCTGGTCCAGCTTCGCAATATTCAGCCGGTGCCGGACGGTTGATTTGCTGAATCCCGTCTTTTCTGCAATCTGGTCTTCCGTATCTCCTAAATCAAGCATCATCTGGAATCCCTGGGCCTGTTCCTGGATGGTAAGGTCTTCACGCTGAATATTCTCCAACAGCATGATTCCTACCTGCTCTTTCCGGGAAATCTTGCTTCTAATCTGGCATGGAACTTCTACCAGGCCTGCTAATTTTGCCGCCTCCAGTCTTCTATGTCCTATCAGTACATGGAAATCACTGATTACCGAAACCTTATCAGCATCCGGCTGATCTTCCGGGTCTGCTGTCAATGCACTCGCCGGAATAACCGTCAAATTCTGCATGACTCCATGTTTCTTCATTGATTCTGCCAACTCTGTCACATCTCCGAGGTCTTTTCTCGGATTATCCGGATGCGGATATATATTCTCCACTCTGATTTTTACAACTTCACTGCTCTCCATTACTTTTCCTCCTTTTTCTTTTCAAATTTCAGACCCAACTTTTTCCCATCTTCCAGAATCCGCTGCATCTCCGCCTCATACTCTCCAGCACTCCGCACCGGTGCAAACGTCATTCTAGTGCCGCTCTTTGTTGGTTTTCCCATTTTCTGCAGTACCGCACCTTTTGTCTGGAGTTCATCCAGTCTGATACTGATAACTGCAATCTGATAGAATCTCTCTTTCTCATCGAACAGCTTTTTTGTCATCCCCGGAAACATCGTCTGATATTTCATGATTGTGATCTTGTGTTCCATCATCGCCCCTCCTTCACATTACTCCGCCGGGAACTCGTACACGATATTCTTCTTGTACATTGCCGGTCTTGTTGCCTGAGCCGCAGCGTCGAAGAACTCAATCGTATAACATTCGCTTTCATATACACCGCAGAAGTCTTTCAGCACCTGCAAGCACCGTTCCTTTGTCTGATACTCTGCAATCTCTTCCAGGCAACCGTCAGATATGCAAATTGTGTGTCTGACAGTTTCCTTCTTTCCCTTGCGTTCTACCTGTTCTGAATATTCCAGGGCGTTAAAGGCTCTTCCGAACCACAGCACCTTCTCTTTATTCTGGCTTACAATCAGCATCTTCCTCTTCCTCCTCCGGTGGTTCAATCATCGGCATACACCAATCTCTGGTTGCTTCTTTCATGGACGCTGATGCCTTTTCGATGTTGAGAAGGTCGCTGATTGCACTTGCAATCGAATCCGAGTAAATCCGGCCATTCACAACTCCGGATACCCTGGTTCTTGACTTGCCGATTCTCTCAGCCAAATCGTTGATAGACCAGCCACGTTCAATCAGCCCCTTCTTAACTTCCTTGCCCCAGTCAGTGATATTGCCCTGCATTATGCTTTTCCTCCTTTCTGATGGATTTTTGCATATGTAGTTTACTTTCTCGAAGTAAAATGATACAATTTAACGGTACAAACGTACACTACATACGCAATCACAAACTACTTATGCGATTTAGCACTTCCCATTTGCGAATCATTTGTAGCTTGTGATTGTATTGTAGCTCGAAAACTCGAATTTGTAAAGAGTTTTTCTTCGATTTCTCGAATTATTTTACGGAGGTGCTACATGGAAGCAATCGACAGAATCGAAACAGTTCTCGAACAGAGGGAGCAAACGCCTTATGCACTGTGCAAATTTCTTGGCATTAACCAGTCTTCCTACTCTACCTGGAAGGCTCGGAACACTCTGCCGCCAGCTAAATACATTGCAGACATCGCCCGGTTTCTGCACGTCTCTACCGACTACATTCTGACCGGAAAAGAATCTGCTTGCATTGACGCACAGGCTGAAACCTACACTGATGACGAAAAAGAGCTGCTGAGTATTTACAAGGCTCTGCCAACAGAAAAACGTTATGAATTTAAAGGGGAAATGAAAGGCTACCTCAAAGCTCTTGAGGAAAGCAAGAAATACCTTGACGATGAAAAAAGATTATCCGTTTAGATTGGTATCGTCGTTTCAGATGATACCGGACAGGAGGGCTTATGGATTCAAAGAAATACTTTTTCCTGGCCCGGACCGAAGAACAACTGAATTGCGATGCTGCGGCTCTACTGCTCTATCTCTCTTCCTTCTGTTCTTCTCTGGAGGAAGGGCCTGCATCACTGTCTGCCGGAACCATCAACAAAATAGCGCACCTGCGGAAGAAGCTCTCGCTTTCTGTTCGTGAGTTTCTACCGTTGGTCCATACCTATTCTGACACTCTGACAGACATTGACTGCCGCCGGGCGTTGGTTTTCGCTCTTGGTGGCAACATACATGGCATAGTTTCTCTCTGTGAAGGGAGGGTTCCTGCATGGAGCAATTAACATCCGATAACAAATTTACTTTTCATGGGGAAGACACCGGCTTGTCGGTAGTAGATTTCTGGTCCTGGGCTTACAGTGATCTGCTCAACAATACAGACCGGGGCGTACTTGCAGAATACATAGTACACAGTGCGTTATTACCCCCCCCCCCGATTCGAAAATGCGAACTGATTGGCTCCCCTTTGATTTGACCAGTCCTACCGGACAGCGAATCGAAGTTAAATCCGCCTCTTATCTCCAGTCCTGGGATGAAGCGTACCACGAGCATATACAGTTCAGCATAGCCCCTCACAGAGCCTGGGACCCGAAAGCCGGATATTCTCCGGACATCAAGCGTCATTCTGACCTCTACGTTTTTTGCCTTTACAAAGCACTGACAAAAGACGTTTCGCCGCTTGCCCTGGAATACTGGGAGTTCTACGTGCTACCTACCTACGTGCTCAACGAGCAAAAGCCCAACCAGAAAAATATTTCTCTTAATTCGCTGAAAGCTCTAAAACCTTACATAACGGATTTTGCCGGATTAAGGGATGTAATATTGAATTGCCCGACTAAAAGGGCGTAGAAATGGACATACGCCGTTCTGTAATGGGACGGCGTATTTTTGGAGGAAAAATATGATTTCAAACAGTTCCGCCACTCACGCAAAAGTGGCTATATACATACGAGTCTCTACGCTGCATCAGATTGACAGGGATTCTCTGCCTATGCAGCGTCATGATTTGATTGCCTACGCCAAGCTGATACTGAACACTGACGATGTGACAATTTTCGAGGATGCCGGGTACTCCGGTAAAAATACCATCCGGCCAGAATTTCAGAAAATGATGTCTCAACTCCGGACCGGCACGTACACACATCTTCTGGTCTGGAAGATTGACCGAATCTCCAGAAACCTTCTGGACTTTGCCGAGATGTACCAGGAGCTTAAAGACCTGGGCGTTACCTTCGTCTCGAAAAACGAGCAGTTCGACACCAGTACGGCTATGGGAGAAGCGATGCTCAAAATTATCCTTGTCTTTGCGGAGCTGGAGCGTAACATGACTTCGGAACGTGTCACTGCCACTATGATTTCCAGAGCCAGCAACGGGCAGTGGAACGGCGGACGTATTCCTTACGGCTACGATTATGACCCGGAAGAACAGGGTTTCAGCTTCAACTCCGATGAGTACAACATCGCCCATCTGATTCATGACAAATACGAAGAACTCCGCTCCCTGGTTTATCTGGCCCGGTATCTGAACGAACATGGCTACCGGACTCGTGCCGGTAATGACTGGTCCCCAGTCTCTCTGGATATTATTCTTCGCAGCGTATTCTACTGCGGCGATTACCAGTACAACCGCCTTAAGGAAGGGGACCGGCAGCGTCCTAAGGATAAATCCGAATGGATTACCGTGAAAGACCACCACCCGGCCATCGTAAGCCGAGAACAGAAAGAACGCATCCTTGCACTCCTGGAATCCAACCGCAGGCTCAAATCATTTCGTAAGAGTGGCAAGAGCAAATACACACACATTTTCTCCGGCCTGCTCATCTGTGGAAATTGCGGTCAACCTATGACCAGTTCCATTTCCACCATAAAGAAGACTACTGGCAGACGCTATTCTCTCTACTTCTGCCCTACGCACAGGAAAAGCAAGCTGTGGTGTACCGGAAAATCTACCTCAGACCCAATCGTTGGCGAGTTCGTCTTCAACTACATTCTCAATATGCTCAACGCTCAAAAGGCGTTCTCTCCGGAAACGAGCATACAGGAACTGGAACAGCAGCTACTCTCCGGCGATACTTTCTCCCCGGTGGCCGCCATTGCCCCGGACGGATTACATGATCTGTTTCATACGCTCCGCACCGGAACCATCAAGGGAGAGGTCTTCGGAAAAGACGTCAAAATCAAAACAGGCTCCGAGCCGCCATTGCAGCTATCAAAACTCAAAAAGGAAAAAGTCCGTCTGGAAAGAGCTATTGACCGTCTGAACAAGCTGTTCCTCTATTCCGAAAAAGCTATGCCGGAATCCGAATACCTCACTCAGAAGATTCAGCTTTCGGACTCCCTGGAAGAAGTCGAAGACAAGCTGGCGTTCCTGGCATCGGAAGGCAGCCTGCAACAATCTATCACTGATGATGAATTTATCGCCAAGGCAAGCAACTTCATACTCTCCCAGAAACTCACTGACCGAAACTACATCAGCTTTCAGTCTCTGAGTGCTACCGTCTCTCCGGAGGTCCTTGATTCTTTTCTCAGCAGTATCATAGACAACATCGTTTTCAAAGACGGGGCCGTTAACTCTATCACATTCCGCAATGGATTGTCTCACACGTTCATCTACAGAGAAAAGCCAGAGGTTTAATCGCCCCTGGCTTTCTTCATATCTCCATATTCCGTTGTATCGCTATTTTGTAGTGAATCGCTCTACAAAATCATCATCGCATCCCGGATATTGAAAGATTGTAACCATAATGTTACAAATGTAAACAACATCCGGGATCACATTGGTTACTCATTCTCAGAATATTTGTAAGTACCGTCCTCCTGGAGAACAATCATTCCGGCAGCTTCCTCGATACATCCGTCCGTGTCAATCGTTCCATACGTAGCCAGGTATGAAAGAGAACCCTGGAACTGGATGCCGGTACCGTCTCCGCAGGAGATTGTTACCCAGTTATAACCAGAATCTTTTACAACCTCGTTGCAGAACTCAGCAAATTCTTCATTCGTGGTAGCTTTCAGAAGCTCTTTATCCACGACAACCTCAGCCCATTTTGTATCGTTCTTTTCTTCATGCTTCGTTACCGGTGCGGTCATAAGAACATTGATACTCTCAGCCTGAGCAGTCTCTGCCTTTTCCTGTTCCTCGCTTACAGCCGGTGTTTCCTCCTCTGGTTCAGCTTCTGTTTCCGGAACGCTCTCAGGTTCCTTAACTTCGGTCTCCTCTGCTTCGGTCTGCTCCTCAGTTGCTCCCTCTGTCTCTGTTTCTTTGTTGGCTGCCGCCTCCATGCCGTCTTTCACACCATCACTGAAACCGCATCCGCAAACAGATACTGCCATCATAGCCACCATTAACCATACAACCACTTTTTTCATACTTCATTTCCTCCGTTTCGTGTATTTCGTTGATTATACCATGCAAACCTATTTTTGCATAGCAAGATTTTATGTTGCCGGCATGAGTACGGGCTGTGCTGCTCCCGGATCCGCTTCTTTATGAGCCTGTGAAAGTTCCGGATTATCGAAAACATTTCCAACTAGGTAAGCGTAATCCTCCGTAGTACCCAGCGGCATAGGTTCTTTTACCTGGTAAAGCTCCTCTACATCCATGGAGACTGCAAAGAAGCCGACGCTTTCCATCCATGCCTTATCTGCCGGGCAAAATGCCATATACTTCCCGTAGCAAATCTCGAACAACAGATTGTCCGGATTCCGGTACACATCGCCCTCAAACAGAACATTCCCCGGTACATCGTGCCTGTCACAGCATCTGGTGACAGTTTCCGGCTCTAATTCTTCCCAGATAGGGAAATCTTCCTCGTACCGCTCCAAAGCCTCCTCCCAGCCGTATTCCATGGCGAGATAGGCTTTTTCAGTCAATCCTTTATCTTCCAGACCGCACCCCATCGCCATGCCATTGTACGCCGGTCTCTCCGGCTCCAGATTCGGAGAAACCAGGGCAAAAGCCCTGTTTCCCATGCAAACAACCGTTCCAATGATCCAGGAACCCGTCTTTTTTGATTTTCCTCTGTATAATTCCATACTAACCTCCTGATAGAAAATCTGCCCCACTAGGGGGCAGGATTTTAAGATTTACGGATTGCGAAGCCAGGGGCTACGCCAAACGAGTTGGATGCGTTGTAGCTGTTGGCATAGCCGCTGTTGCCGACATCGCAGAAGTTGGCGGTGCTGCTGGCGCTCGGAGATGCCAACCACCTCCATGTTGTGTCTCCATCTTCATCAACAACAATACGGTTCGTTCTCTCCTTGTAGAACGGAAACTGTTTGTCTACCCCGTTGTATTTTGCATAAATCTCCTCTCCATGAACCTCGTACTCGGACGGTAGAAAAAGAAGATCCTCACACTCCAAAGTAGAACCATTCTGAATCTGAATAGTTTTCTTAGGTGAAAGCATTTCTACCAGTTCATCCGGAAGCAGAGCCAAGATTTCGCTATTCAGGTATCCTCTCATTTTGCAATCTTTCCAGCCTCCTTTGTTCGTCCACTCCTTGTTCATCCGGTGATCTTCCCCGACAGTGTTGCGGAAGCAGAAAATAACTTCACCGTTCTGGTATAAGTCTACGGCTGCCACCGCTATTACGGCTCTACTGCCATCCTTTAAGGTTTCCGTAATCTCCGTTCCTGGTTTCAGCTTCTCAGTCGCTTTCCCGGAATTGATGATTTCCAGAACCTCTTTCCATGTGACATTGCTCGTTTCTGTTCTTTTGATAGTTGCCATTTTGCAATCCTCCTTAAAATAATTTTTCCTGTTGAAAATCTTTTATAGTAAACTGCCTCTCGTAATTCATCCAGACAGTTTCTACCCTGTTTCCTCCGTATTCAGCATTTGACCGGAACTGCTCCTTGTGCCAGCCTTTTAACATGCTGTCGTAAAGTTCCGATTCATAACCGCTTATCATTACCATAGCCTCTGAGTTTTTCAGGACACCCAGTAACTCCTCATGGTCTGCATCCGTCATTTCATGCTTGTACTGTTTTGCTGTCCTGGTTCCCAGGATATACGGAGGGTCTATGTACATGAAAACATCCGGATAATTGAACCTCTTTATTATTTCCAGTGCCGGCCTGTTGTCTATCTGGACACACCGCAAGCGTTCTGCAGTCTCCAGGATAACCTCCGGCAGATTGTACCAGTTCCGGAGAGCGTACATACTCTCCCGACCGTGTACATCGTTTTTCCAGCCCACCCGGTACCCATTTGTCCGGAACCCATGACCTTGCCAGCATGTAGTCAGAAAGTCAGCCGCTCTCTGGAAATCGTCCTGCTCCTCATTCGATGCGAACGCCCTCTCATACTCATGTCTGGAATAAGGCGTTGTCGCAACAATTCTGGCCAGTCTGTCAGAATCATCCCTTATGCAACGGAACAGGTTCGGCACGTTATTGTCAAGGTCATTTATCATTTCAATTCTGCTCGGCTCCTTTGAGAAGAATACGGCTCCGCTCCCAAAGAACGGCTCCAGGTACGTGTGATGCTCCGGAATCCTTGCCACAATCTCTCCGGCAATCCTCCATTTACTTCCCGGATATTTCAGAACCGGTTTCATCAGGACCAGCCACCTTTCTCTCAAAGAAAATCTTTACAACCTCACACACCGCTCTTGCTTTTGCTCCTCCGATACCACGGATATTCTGCATTTCTTCCTCCAGACCGATCAGATCCGGAACCTCTGCTGCTTTTTCAGATGCGGCTCTCTCTCCAGCTCTGTACCCGTTCTCATATACTGCGTTCAGATACTCTTTCATGTCATTGTGATCCATCTTGCGGGTGCGATCGTACTGCTTTCTGTTTAACTCGTATTTTTTCATGTCCTTTTAATCCTCCACCATTTCCACATACAAATTACCGATTGCCTTGTTTTCCTGGACTGCGATAATGCTCCTGATCTTCCCTACCGGTTTTCCATCATAGCTTACTCTGTACCTGGTTCCTGCCTTTGTTGGGTCGGTATTCGGGAGGCGTTCCATCTCCACCTTTTCCAGCTCCCACCCAGGACCTACTACTTTGTCCAGGCATGATGTAATAGCCGCATCCGTTGACCTGGCTACCTGCTGTGCAAATTCTTCGACCGGAGGAAACATTTCCATGCCTCCAAACTGCGTTATAGCCTCATTCTGCCTTTTTATTGATACTCGTGGAAATTCCATGCTTTACCCCTCCTGGCTGATTATTTCGTCCATCTGGGAAACAATCCTGTCTGCCTCGTATGACGGAATAATTCCCATTTTCCCCAGGCTTGCCACGAACCGGACACCCTTTTCGTAATTTTCCGGAGTGTTTGCACCGAAGCACTCCTCTACGGCATCCTCCAGCGGCAGACCATTTTTGCCTCTGTCTTTCGTCAGGTACTTAATCAGCGGCGATATGTCATAACCTACAAACGTGATGTAATTCTGACCTGGTTCATATCTCCAGCCGATCGGCTCCCAGCTCATTGTATTTTCCTTGTATACCGGCTCGAACCTTTTCCCGTTCAGGATCACTTCGCCTTTCCGGATGTATTCCACCTTGATTCCTGCCGCCTCCAGCTCCAGGAGGTGCTTAATAAAACGCCCCCAGAGCTTGTCAATCTTTCCTTGCTTCGAACAAATATAATTCATTTCAGACCTCCTAAATGTACTTTGCGTATTTCTCACTGATAGATGCCACCCATTCCGGATCCAGCTTATCCGGGTATGTACTCCAGGCGTTCTTATAGCTGTTCCACCACCATCCACGAGATTTCAGTGCTACAATCAGCTGCCGTTTCGGTCGCATCAGGAATTTTATATAAACCCTGTCGCCCTCTTTGTATGCCGTAAGGTTTGTATCCTCGAAAAATACCTCTTTCCGGATTTCCTTAATTTCTCCGGCAAGCGACTTCTGGTACAGCTTCGCAATAGTGCTGTTCTTACGCCACTTATATTCTGGGTACAACTCCTCGTAAATCCGGATGAAAGAGGCGTTATCATACATTGCCAATTCTGCCAGGTGGTTTGTAGGATCACACGGATTGTCCGGCTTCCTGCAGAACTCAATCAGCTTCAACAATTTCTCCGCCTTATCGTTTTTCTGCTGTCCTCTTTTTATCTGATCTTCCAAGTCTTTGAACCACTCCGAAAAAGCTGCGGAAAGCTCCAGGATTTTATCTGACTTATCCAGCTTCCTGGAATTGTACTTTGCTGGGCCTGCCACCATTACGCTGACATGCTGTGCCTCATATTTCAGCATTTCACTCCATTTCTCATGCAGTTTATCCAGGATGGATTGCTTTTTCTCCTCTGAGATCGGCCAGGACAGCACTCTCTCCACATACACCTGATATTCATGCTCGGATATATCGCCCCTCTTTCCGCCAAAGCTGTTACTATTCGCCCTGTGAATCAGGTCTTTGTTTAATTCTTTTACTGCTATGCTCATTTCCTACACCCTTTCCACATAATCCACGCTGTTTGCCTTGCATCCGAACTCTGGACACAACGACCGCCACAATTCTTCCAGCTCGCTCATGTTCTTTGCGTCCAGCTCTGTTTCATCGTTACCGTTAAAACCAATGCGATAGGTCTGGGCGCCGGTATCACCCACGACCACGCCTTTTCCTGCTTCTCTGATTGTCACTTCTGTACCTCCTCCAGTAACGGAAAATGATCTTTTAAAAAGAATTTCACCAGCTCCGCATCTGCGAGTGGCAGAATATCCGGACCGTTCTGCAGTCCGAAAATGATGTCTCCAACAATCGGCGTTCCGTGGTTCTGGATGCCATAAAGGAACGAACCGACAGCGTTTACCTCTCTGTTTTTCACAAGTCCGGATTCATCAACAATCATTACAACCGGCTCACGAAACAGGTCATACATGATCTGGGTTTTTACAGTCTCTGTGCAATCAGCCCCGATTGCCTTTCCCCAGGAGCCAAGGCTCCAGTTCGGAAGCTCCTCAACCGATATTTTGTTGTCAGTAGTGATTTTTACTGTTTTTACCATGGTTTTCCTCCTAATCTCCTATGTAGTACCGCTCCTCGTAGCCATCCTCGTACACCTTTACATCATGGTACGGGTCAAGCCTGGTCTTTGTGATTCTTCCATGAACCGGATCCCGGTATTCAACCGGTTCCGATTCATCCTCTAACTCTCCAGTCACGATACCCAGGGCAATATCAATGTCACTCATTCCAGCTTTTTCAGCTTCTTGCACTGTCATAGGTTCACTCCTCCTCATAATCTTCATAGTCAATGTTCGCCGCTTCACAAATGCTCTCATAATCCGAACCATTCTCGTACATGTTCTTAATAACCTGACCGTGAACAGTGCCGTACCACTGATTGATGTGTCTCTCGATTTCCGCATTTAAGCGATGATTTCCTCTATCTGCCATCTACTTTTCCTCCTCCAGAACGATCTTCTCCTGGTACTCATACTGCGCTACCGGTGTGCTATCACAGCGGTATCTGTTCAGCCTCCAGCCGCTATCATACGGGCGGAACTCCATGTAACCGTCAGTGCTGATGCTGATACTGGCAGATTCCCCGAATGGACTTTTTGCCAGTGCCTCCCTGATCTGTTCGATTAGAGGATATACCTCTTTTGCCAGTGCTACGAACTGCTCTTTCTTGTTTTCCATTTCGCTGATTTTTTTCTCTTTGCTCATTTCTCTACCTCCTAAAAATTGTAATCATAGAACTCATGACGGCCTTTGCTCAGTGACAGATTTCCTGGCTGACCGTATCTCTGGTATTTTCTGGACCAACGGAATGTGTACTCCGTACCGTTTTCGTCCGGCTCGTAGGTGTATGTCTGCTCGTCCTGATTTGTACAATGTGCGGCGAATCCTCCAGGAATCCATTCCGGCTTAAAATCCGGATTGAGCGTAGCCTTATCTCTACGGACAGTAACCGTACTCTTTGTAACTTTGGTAACGGTTGCGGCGTATCTGTCACTCCAGAGGTTTACCGTTACTCCATCGCCTACCCGGATGCTCGCCGGTGTCAAATAATACTCTCCGAACTGTGCGACCTTTTCTTTAGCTCCCCGGAAACAGAAGCCTGCAAGTTTTCTATTTCCGTTTTTCAAATATTCAGCTGCTCTCTGGAAATGTCTTACGATTTCGCTGTCCTGGATGATGTATGGTGCGTTGTCCGGGTCTATTGCCCGGATAATCGCAAAAATACTGCTCTCTTTCATTGGTACTCTCCTCTCTATAATTTGTGTACTGCATATATCATTGATTTTGGTGTAGTTTCTTGAAAGCTCTTTACTCTCCGGTGAAACTCTGCATCATCCAGCGGAATCATGTAGAAGTTTACCTCTTTTACTTCATCTTCTTCGTCATATTCCTTTGTGGCATATATCACATGATCTGCCCCGGTTTCTTTCAAAACCTTTCTCGCTTCGCTTCCGAACTCCTTTAACACGCTTTCTAAATCTTTCAAAGGCATCTGCCCCACCTCAGGGTATATTGATTCATTGTGTTTGAACCATCTAATCCATTTGCTCATATTCCATACCTCCTAATATCCCAACTGTCTACGTGCTTCCTGCAAATCCTCAATGGCGTAACTATCTCTCAATTTCATCACGCCTTTTTCCAGGTGTTCTGGCGTTTCCGAAGAATCAAAGACCCTTTCAACAGCTTTCCGGCATTTTTCAAAAGTTTTATCCCCGGATGATAAACGGTCAGTTCTCTCTTTCAGAGCGTTCATTTTCGCCTCCAGCTCACGGCGTTCATTGTCGATCTCCATTGCCATTTCAGCCGTTTCCACCATATCCTGAATAACAGCCATTCCTCCTGCCAGGAAGATTGTTGCAATCTGGTTTTTGCCGTCCGTGTTCCGGATTGCCGGGTGCCATGTATAAACCTTTTCGATAATTTTATATTCTTCAGCTGTCACTGTTGCGCAAGCCATATTTTCAAATTCCTGCTTTGTCATGATCTATACATCCTCCATTTCCTTTTCAATCTCTTTTGCTATATCCTCAAAACCACTGTTTCTCAGTAATTCGATATTTTCTCTTACGGTTCTGAGAATGTCCTCCCTGATTTTCTTTGTTTCTGCAAAATCTGGAATGCTGTACATTGAATCGAGTAGATCAATCATTTCTCCCTCGATTTCTCTTGCCATTCTCATATCCTTTTGATTTAAGAGACCTTTTACAACCTCATTAACCTTTTCCTGGGCCGTTTCCCATTCCTTAGATTCGATGTCCTGTCTATTTCTCTCTGAAAGTGAATTTCTGTAATCACTGAAAGAATATGTCATTTTTGTGTCCTCCGTTTCGTGTTTCATTTTTATGAGTTATCTCTTTTGTTGGCTTAACTTTAGCTCATTATATTGAGTTTGTCAAACCTATTTTTTCATTTTTTGATATTATTTTTGCAATAAAAAAGAACGCCCATTTTTTCAGGACGTTCCATTTCATCAAAATGCTTTATTTCTCAGCCTTTTTGCTGATTTCCAACAGGTACCCCATAGAAACCAGGATTGCCTCCAGGGAATCGTAGTACAGATTTTCTTTTTCCGCTGTTGCAAAGAAATCCGCCTCACAGAAGTTTAGCGTTTCCCCATCTTTCCTGGCAACATGGATCTGGTACCCAAAAGCATCTAAAATACGTGTCATGGTGTTAAACCGTGGGTTTCTGTTATTCAGCTTGTCCCAGAAATTCTGACGGCTCATTCCGGCAACCGCCGCCGCTTCTGATTGTGTCATTCCGTTTTCGTCTATATGTTTTACAATAAAATCTACTGCTTTCACCTTTTTACCTCCTGGTTTTTCTTTATGCTATCGCAGTTATCCGCCCATTGTCAATCCGAACAAATCGAACAAAGACAGCTGACCGGTAGGAAGCGGCTTTTCCTCCGGTTCCTGGTTCAGAATAGCTTCCGCCTTTTCCCGGCACTCCTGGAACGATTCCATATACGTCTCCGGATGCTCATGCCTCCTCATTTCCACCAGAGAATCATTTTTTATAAAACTTTTAAGACCGGCAACATAGTTAATTACGTTCGTGATGCTGATCTGGCTTTTCTGCTTCTCTGTGAGCCTGTTTACAGCCTCTTTCAAATACTGGTAATCTTCATTTGCTTCGTATGCTGCCAGGCTTTCTATGGCGTGTTTCCGGATTTCTTCCGGGAGTGCCATATATTTATTGTCCACCTCTGTAGGGAGCCCCCAGAAATACTCCTCCGGGTATTCTTCAGGAAGCAACTCAGCTTCGCACTGTCTTTTGTAGTAAATGATATGATTACGTACCAGGTTCATATTCGCACCATCTTCCCAAAACGGATCACCGGCGCCATTCTGCAGAATATGGTTCCAGCATTCGTAACTACCCCTCAGTTCTTTCCCCAATTTCTCTGCCGTTGATATACATTCTCTCATTTTCCCTCCATTAAATCCTAATGCATCCAATCGTCCAACACGCTTACGATATCCAAAAGTAAATCATGTGTTTCGACAATCTCACCGTTTGCGTACATATCAGCAGCTTTTCGGATGTCTACAATTATTTTGTTGTCTTTCAGATTGCCGCTGTCATCTAAGTATTTTTTATATCTATCCATTTCTTTTCCCTCCACAAATCATTTTGCTCGCTGTTTTATCTCATATATCCAAAAAATATTATCCATTCTGCATCCTCTATCTACATTTCTTTGCAAGTATCGTTCCCGTAGTTATAATCGCACTCGCCGGAACACTTTTCGCAAAGCATCATTCTCTGGCTGCAATACGGGCAATATGCCACCATACCATCTTCTTTTACATTCCAGAGCATGACTACCTGGCGTTCACAGTGCAAGCACCACTCCACCACATATCCATCCTCCAGGACTGCCTTTTCCCGGCTGACCTTTGCCAGCCTCCTCCGGAGGTCTGCAGTTCTTCTCTTGTAAATCCTTATGAGCCTTTTCTTCTCGTCAAGGCTTCTATTCAGCCTTTTAACAGCCTTTTTCATTCTCAGGTATAAAATATTGCTTGCCACTCTTTTCGCCTCCCTCTACCTCGTGTTCTGTTATGTACAGCTTTACCATATCGCCGTACTTGCCCTCTACTTCGTACTTTGTACCGGTTTCCTCGATGTTTTCCACTTCAAAGGTTGTGCCGCTGTTTTGGAACCCAGCCAACAGCTCCTCCGCTTCCTCTCTCATTCTCTCCCGGAGATATTCAGGATCCGGAGAGACTGCAAAGACATCCACTCCAGCATCATCGCCGGTAATCCAGAATCCATGCAGTACGAAAACCGGTTCAAAACCGGTGTTTTCCGTTTCAATTTTACCGAAAACGTTATCATTTTCGGGTTTTCTGTCATTAAAACCCGGAATTATGATTGAACGTGGCGAAAATTCGTTCCGGATAATCAGACCGGCTTTCTCCATCGCTTTCAGGTGCGTTATCACGGTTGACGTGGATTTCAGCCCTACCATATCCCCGATCTGGCGAACAGTCGGACAGAAACCGTTCTCCTGGTAGAAGCTCTTAATAGCTTCCAAAATTTGTGCGTGTCTTTCTTTCATGTGCTGCTCCTTTCATTGTCCGCTCCTGAGCATACAGAATAACAGCTCTGTCATGGACCTTTTTCTCAATCCTATATTGCACGGCTTTATAACAGCCAGCTTCCACCTGTTTACTTCCCCGTCAATGGGCGTAGGGTTCTCGAACTCGTCTGTAGCCTCTGACATATACGGTATTGCAACCATGATACCGATATGGGCTGAGGATTCCGGGAAAACCTCCTGCAAGTGTTTCCAGAACTTACCGCTCCTCATGTCCGGGAGAATGTCCTTATAACACTGCATCGTTGTAACTATGTAATTCTTTTCCCCCAGGAAATTCAAACCGTTTCCACTGTATACATCCTCTTTGCAACTCTTTACCTCGTAGCATACGAAAATCCCTTTTTCCAATGCTGATATAGCACATTGATTGTCCGGGATAAACTGCATGTAGTCCACTCGTTTCCCTTTACCTTTTGTGGACCATGGATCAATGCTGACTTCACTCGCCCAATACTTCCCAATTCCTCCGAACCTCTCTTTTTTGAGTAGCCTCCCCAGAAACTCCGTTGTCTCTTTTCTGTTCATGATTAACAAGCCTCCTCGTAATATTTGAATACTATACAGTCAAATTGAGGGTCGTACCTGGCAGATTCCGGAACGATGCCCTCTTTTTCCAGAACGATTTCCTCCAGATCGCCCTCGTACAACTCCTCGATGAAACAACCGTACTTTTTCTCCAGTTCCTCTATTTCATCATCCAGGAACAGCGTACCCTCATCCAGATATGGCTCCTCGTTTTTTCTGGGTGCTTCCAAGCTCTCACGAACATGCTCCCAGTATTCATCCTCATTCGGTATCAGCCACACAGCCATCACCTACCATTCTTCCGGAAGAAACACTCTGACCGCTCCGTTTTCTGCCTTTACATACACCTTTATTTCATCCTGGAATATATAAGCTCCGGTTGCTGCCTGTGGGTTCTTGTTGTTATGTTCTACCTCCTCCGGTTCCACCTCTCCCCACTGCTTTGTCATGAACCGAAGAACAGCCATTGAAAGAAACTCCTCGAATCCCTCCCGGATCTGCATCTCCTGTTTGATGCCGTCCGATGTTTCAATATGCCAATTCATAGCCTCCAACCTTTCCGCCTCCGCATCCAGGATTCTTTTTACTTTTTCGCTGTAGTGGTACACATCGTCGTATGGATGGAACAACAGCCCTCCGATAAACTTAGAATCCGGAACGATACTCGCCCAATTACCAATTTTTTCACTGTAGTACGGCTGGCCGTCATTGATGATCTCTATTGTATCGCCGAAAGAAATTACCATTTCCCCATTCACGTACACATCCGCTTGCCCCTGGGTAACGCTGAACCTGCGGCGTTTTACTTCGATTTCCAACTTCATGACCTTTTCCTCCTACTCTACTTTGAACACCACTTCATGACCTGGATTTTCTTTTACCAGCTGTGCTTTCAGATCATCCGCCATCATGTTATTGTCAAGAGCTGCCTGAACAACATTTACCAATTTCTTACCATCCAGGTAAGCCCATACGGTCTTTCTTTTTCTCTGTCTCATACAAAAACCTCCTACTGTTCTACCACCGTGAAACAAGTCTTTATTTCTTCCAGGCAGTGACAGCACTCTCCGCCTGGGTATCTGTAGATTGCCATGTAATCTCCGCCGGAAAGTGGCTGTATTCCAGAAAGAGTGGCTTCATATCCACCGTTTCCGACAATCTTATACGGGTAACCGTCTTTACGCATTTTCTCGATGATTTCATTTCTGTTCATGCTCAAAACCGCCTTTCTTCCTGTGTTCTACTTTGAAATTCTGTTAAAAATATCTATCGTTTTTTCTGCATGAACTCTCTTAATATCACTCATGCGACCTTTACGTTTGCTCCTCAACGCTTTTTCAGCTGTTTCCTTTGAATTAACTCCATAGCCGGCAGCTTTTCTTAACAGCTGTACTTCCTCCATGCTGAGCTTAATAGCCTTTAGTGTACGTGCGTTGATCTCGAAACTGTCTTTATCTCCTGGCCGTAAATCCTGGCAGACCGGTATATATTCATCGTGACCCATATTGTCGCCGATATTCCAGACAAAGAACCCGGTCGGGATCTTGTCCACTATCTCAAATACATCAACCTTACCAAAGCTCTCGCTATAAATTTTTCCATCTTTGATGATTACATTTTTCATATCTTTTCCGCCTTTCTCAATCCAGGAGACTTTCCTGGGATATACTGTATTTCTGCTGGAGCATATCGAACGCTCTCTCAGTTACTGTGTATTCATTCCAGCCAGCCTTGTACTGGTATCTTTCTGTCAGGTTCTTTGCTTCCAGAACTCTGTCAAATGTGATACCACGACCTTTCAGCTCTAAAGGTGTGCTGATGTGGTAATGTCTGCCGTAGTAGCTTCTGGCTGCCTCAATCTGGCACTGAGGTTTCTGTTCGCCCATTTCCGGACAGTAGATATATAATCCAGGAGTATCCGCATTAACCGCCGGTTTCAACTCCGGTTTTGCAAGGTCAAGGCGTTTCTGTCTTACCTGTTCGGTCAACTTTTCGATTTCACCTGGAAGAAAATAACCGGCTTCATCACAAACTGCCATAACCTCGAAATATTGTTCAAGGGAAGCTGTGCTGTCAGAAACTGCAATCAGCTGTTCCAGATTTGTATATGCGTTGCTGCTCTTTGCCGGGAACTGAATAATTTTTGCCATCTTTACGACCTCCTCTATACCAGAATGTATTTTCTCAGGGTGTTATCTTCCGGATCCTCGCTGTCTAACCATTTGTCGAATCCGTCCGGGTTTCTTTTCTCGATTTCATCCATCAGCCAGCCTCTGACTGTCGGGATGTTTTCATCGTTCATATTTGTTGTAAGTTCAAACATTTCAATGAGTTTTTCTGTAGTCATATTAGCAAGCTGTTTCAGCATCTCGATTCCTCCGTTTCGTGTTTCATTTTTATGAGTTATCTCTTTTGTTGGCTTAACTTTAGCTCATTATATTGAGTTTGTCAAACCTATTTTTTCATTTTTTTGAAAAGTTTTTTTGATAACGTTATTCATAACGTTTCCGTCCAGAATGCGAGTATATTTCTTATAAATAATAAATAATTCTATTTTGTTTATTATTTTGTAACGGTGTTTTTAATGTTATTAGTAACGTTACAAATAATGTTTTATATTGGAAAAATGAGAAATTCCCGGCAACATTAAGATAAGAAGCATTAAATAAATCGAGATATGAGTACAGAGAGTTTCACTCATTATTATGAGTAGCAAAAACAGAATTAGTAACGTTATTTTTCACGTTTTTCTTACATTGTGCATATATTACATTTTGAAAACCTGGGATTGTGCATTGTGACAGTTGCTGACCTTTTTCGTGAACCCACGAAAATGACAACCTGCGAGACAGTGCCTAAAATGCCTGAATTTGCCTTTTAAGCCACGGATGATAATTATATCAAAGAAATTGTTTTCGCACCGATTTGAAATTTTACCCAAACGGCAACTTACCGATTTGTGCATTTTTGATATTGCTCTTTTCAGAAACTTTGTTCAACAGAAATGGTATAGAAAAACAGGACTTCCGGGTGTAATGCTATAACAAATGTTATAACAGATGATATAGCTTACAGCCCGGTTCCTGCTCGTGATTCGTGATATGTTTTTCCTTGCTTTGCCAGTAACCACAGGTGGTTTACATGACTTTCATTTACATGTTACATTTTACTGCTCTCTAACAATCATTCCGACATATAGTGTCCTGCTATGTGAATTGCCAGTGCAGAATCTGTGACAGCCAGCAGAACCACAGCAACAGCCACTATGGAGATAACTGCAAGTAGTTTTGCAAAACACATGGCTCACACCTCCTGGAAACAATTATTTTTTCAAATATGCTCCGGAGCTGAAGCCGGTGTACTTTACCCCGTCAAGAACAACCTGGATATACAGCCATTTCACACCTCCAGAAATGCTGTAATAGCCGTAACAGCTGACAGGTGTTCCCTCCGGAATAACAACCATGGCTTTCTTATTCTTTCCGGCTCCGTGTCTCATGTAGAGGTCAGCGGTTGTTTTGTAGGTACCAGCCACGGAAGAATCCGGACCTTTCTGGGCGTAGTCGGAAGCTGTAACGGATTTTGTGGCACTCACTTCCGGAGTAGTTCCGGACGGCTTCGCAGCAGAGCCATTCAGAATCTCATTTACTTTTGCCTGGACTGTGACAGGATCGTAACCGTTTGCTTTCAGCTTCTTGCTGCGTTCCGGATCATTTCCCCAGGTACCAGCAATAACTTCTCTCGCTACTGTCTCAACACTCTTTCCTGGTGTCTGAAACCGTACTGTACCTCCATCAGCATCATACTTAGGACTGATAAAGCCACGGATATATCTGCCGTTGATGGAAAGAGTACGCTTTTTCACGGCGTTGGAGTAATTACCCTCGACAACAACAAAATAGCCGGCTGATTCGTGTACCTCCACGATTACGCCGACATGATCCGGAGTACCTGTGTTGTCCGTGGTGGCGTAATCTGTACCATCGCTCCAGTCATACAGAACAGCCTCACCGATTTTAGGTACCCGGTTATCCTGCTCAATCCAAATACCCATGGCTTTTGCTCTCTCGATCAGGTAATAACAGCTGATCTCGATAGGCATAATGTCTGTATATCCCAGCTTGATAGCCAGGGCAGACCATGTACAAGCACACCAAGGCCATGAATACTGCATCTTGGTTCCTCTCGGAAAACTTCCGGTAAAACTGTTGTAAATGTCGATGATACTCTTATATGAGCCGTCTGCCTCATTCTTTCCCAACCAGCTGTTTGCCAGGTTCACTACTTCACTTCTCGTTTTCAATTCTTTTTCCTCCTCATTTCTGCCGGTACAGCGATTGTAAATTTCCTGGCCATACCCGGCTCTTTTTACTTTTACTGCCTTGGACTGGTCTGCCGGCTTCTCGTACTGCTCCAGAACAATGTCCGATGCTTCCCGGATTGACGTTGCTGTTTTCAAAGCCTGAATAACAGTCTTGTAACCGCTCAGCTCATGCAGTGCGAAAGAAAGCTGCATTTCCGGATCCCCGATGCTCTTTCCTGCCTGTTCTGCAAAATTACGAAGATTCGCCTTTCTGCTCCAGTAAGTCCACTGAGCCAGACCATAGCCGGCTCCATCCCGGTCAAAATTGCCATACGTTCCATTGTCCACAGCCTCTGTGTACGAATCGTCCGTATGACCGAGCTTTTTCTGGAAGCTGTTCTGCAGGTTTCTGGAGTTCAGACCGCTTTCAGCCTGGAAATGTCCCAGGAGAACCGCCGCTCCATGTTCTGACAGTCCGCCAGTCACCAGAAAATCAAACATTTGTTTTTCTGTCATTCTCTGCTCCTTTCCGGATATGAAAAAGCCCAGGCTTTTCGCCCAGGCTCTCTCATTCTGCTTTATTTTGCCGAATTATTATATTTACCATCGTCCAGTAAATCCTTGACTGCTGTAAACCAGCCCTGAATAATCCGGAGAATCACTTCATCGGTTACAAAGGTCTGGAGCCAGCCAGGCAAGAGGCCTCTCGCCTTACTGATAACCCACTCCATTTTCTGTTTACCAGATCCGGATTCTGTGAACGTATGCTCTGCAACAAGGAACAGATGGTAAACATCCGCTCTGATCTCCTCCATGGAGCGGTTGCGTAAGTAAACATACAATCCGGTTCCTACAAGGATAACACCGACTACGATAACAAAGATTAAAATTACATTGGTTGCCATTTCTATGTACCTCCTGTTTGAAATATTGGTGCCTCTGAAAGCGTTATAGGCTCGTGGGGGCTTTTGGTGTGTTTATGTGAGGAAATATTCACTCACAAGGCAAAATGCCAAATTTAAGGCACCTCATGTAGATTTTCGAGTGCCTGTTCCCGGAGGAAATCTTTCTGCTCGTGTTTTACTTTCTGAGCATACTCCAGGGCTGCGTGCATATCACCGTTGCATTTCGCATCCGGAATGCGCTGAACAGCCCTTGCCGTGGCTTCTCCGAGGGCGAGAGATGCATTGATTGTCTCCAGGAGTAACTTCTGGTGCGTGTCCATGTCCTTTTCTTTCTTTGCTCTCTCTTTTTCCCTCTGCTCGTCACGCTTCTCCAGGCGTTTTTCATGGCGGCTGAGCATGTAACTCGTCAATGCTGACGGAATCCCCATGGCTGCCACGAAAGTAATAATGATCTGCGGTATTGAAAGAACCACTACTTCATCCATGACGACCTCCTTTCTCCGGTTATAGTGTGTTCAGCTTCCGGTACATTTCTTTTACCTCGTGGATTTGCTGCTGCAATTCCTCCGGTATGTGAAACTCCGGTTCTGTGCTGTACAGTCTCATAAGCTCCCCTATGATATTTTTCTGCCATTCGATGATGCTACATTGAAGCTCTAAAAGTTCTTTTTCCTCCAAAGCCCTACTCCTCCTTTGTGAAAAGGTGGTATTCAGGGAATCTCTCCCCGAACCATAGCCAGCGGAGAAAATCATCCGCCACAATAGCCAGGAACGAAAGAAAGAACCAGATCACCGTAAACGGCAGGCATATCTGACCGTAAATATTAAAAGGCATATTACTGTAATCCCATACGTCCAAGTTCAGGACCATGTTCAGCAGTATGCCAGAAACAAATTCTACCGCCGTCACAATGGCGGCTGATATACCCATCTGTCGGAGGATGGACCAGTTCCAGGGGAACCAGTTATTGAGACCTCCAATCAGAACGAAGCATATCCCACCTACCAGGAACATGCTCCAGTGGCTTCTCCCTCTGTAAAGAAACTCTATCAAAACGTATATCAATCCTCCGGACGACAGCAAGATCAAGAATTTAACCAGCTTCCTCATGAGCCCATCTTCACAATGAGGTCTTTAAGGACTTCGTTCTGGTAGGCTTCCGGAATTTCAACCCCGTAGTAGATAGAATTTACTTCCTCCAGGGTTTCTGCGTTCTTGATCCACATATTCAGAGCATTGCAATACGTTGTGTGGTACGTTTTATATGCCATGGTGGCTGTGATGATTTTCTGCATTTCCTCAGCAGAGAAGTATCTGCAAGGGTTACCGTCCTCGTGGTACTCGAACCTCTCAGAACCTGTCATGAGCTGGATCTGCTTTCCGAACAAATTCAGCTGATCGTCAGTTGTCAGTCGGAAATGTTCCATGGAACCGGAAACCGTGACATCACATCCGGCAATAATTGTAGCGTTGCAAATACTGCACATTTCGTTTTTCTTGGATGCTTTTGCATCCTCCAGAGCTTTTTCCTGGTCGATCTCCTGGATGATTTCACCCACAAAAACAGAGCCATCATTTGAGAGAACCAGACTTGCATCCACTCGTCTGTACTCTGTTGTGAACCCTGTTAATTCCAGGAACTTCACCCCTCCAGGAGTAAAAGCCTCAATCAAAGAGGTATCAATGCCTTTCGGTATGCCTCCAACAAATTCGATGGAGACCTTATTTCTTCCGATGGGCGTTACCTCTCCAGTATAAAACTGGTCGCTGCCTTTGAATTTTAAGCGATTCATTTTTTACCTCCATTCTCCAGCCGGTACATACAGCTGATTAAAAATATTGTCCATGTTACAGATTGTGCGGTAGGAATCGGCGTACTCTATGTACCCTCTCCAGGAAGCATACTGCGTTCTCAAATCCCCGAAGTTCAGCTCTCCATTATCAAATTTAGGTTTTAGCTTATGCAGCTTTCTACGTTCTCTGGTAACGGAATCTTTGCATGGCTTAACAACCACTCTGCCGGTCTCGGTCAGTTTGTACCTGAATTTTAGGAAAGTAAACCAGGACGACAATTTGATGATCTGCGTTTTCTTTGTATTGACTATGATACCTTTTTCAGCAAATTTCTCTTTCAGGGCTTCTAAGCAGTATTGTAAATACTCCTTGCTTTCATGTATCAGGTAGGAATCATCCATATACCTGCCGTGTTCATGTACGTCAAGCTCCTGCTCTATAAAATGATCTATGCCATTTGGGAAACGCACCGCCAGGATTTGTGATATTTGACTGCCAATTCCTAGCGAAATCTCTTTGCCATCTTTCCTATCAGCACAAAAAGGGCGGATCAACTGTGCCGCAAGGTTGATGATCCGCTCGTCTGTGAAATTTTTCTGCAAATCCTGATAAACAGGCTCGTGCAGTATGTTGTCGAAATACTTAGAAAAATCAATAACCAGTATGTAGCCATCATTTGAGAAACCATTCCGGCGGTAAAACCTGTGCAAGTGTGCATCCAGCCTGTTCAGGGCAAAATGAATACCTTTTCCCTCCATGCTGGCTCCGTTATCGTAGATTAAACCAGTCTGCAGAACCGGAACCAATGCATTGGTGCATAGGGAACGCTGTATTACCCTTTCCCAGATATGAACACTCTTTATCAGACGTAGTTTTCCTCTTTCGCACAACCAGAAAACAATAAACCCTTGCGACACATTCTCTCCGGATTCCAACGCCTTTACGGTGTTGTTGATATTCCTGAGCAGATTCATTTCATACCGCTGTACGGATGCTTTCCAGTCAACTCCGGATTTTGATTTCTTAAAGGCAGTTATGAGGTTGTTCGCATCCTTAACCCGGTCAAAATCGTCATATTCCTTTAACCGTTCCTCACGTCTCCTCTGTCTCGATGCTTTTCTCCTCTGGTATCGAGCTTCTTTTCTTTCTTCACTTGTCATATTGTCTTAAAAATATGCCCTAACCTCCTTGTACAGATTGTGTGCTTACTCTATCTGCGTAATAAGACCAGCCATGAAACATGAGGATAAGCACAGACCTCATGCCATGCAAGCAGCGTCCGACTGCTTATATCAAGCAAGAGCCATTCTCCGGGCATAAGAGAACAGCTGAGCAAATTCACCCTTTCGGGACGGTTATTTTCTCCTTCCGAGATACAGCGGAACGGTTCACAAACCTAATCATAGTCCGCCGTCACAGAATCCAGGGGCTACGCCAAACGAGTTGGATGCGTTGTTGTTGTTGGCATTGCCGTTGTTGTTGACATTGCAGAAGTTGGTGGTGTTGCTGGCGTTCGGAGATGCCAACCACCAGTTCGTACGAGAACCACGTACAGAAAATAACCTCAAAAACAGCCTGTTACGGCTGGTTTTTGCACTTTGATGGTTTTTGTTTTTGGTTTCCCTCCTGTTGTTTGTCCAGGCGTTTAGCAATTTTACCATTCGCCTTTCTCCATCCTTTCAAAAGGGCAACCTCTTTGTCTATCATATCCACATACCGGAGTAGTTTATTTGCATCGGCCGGCAGTACCTCGATGATATACTGTAATTCCTGGAGCATCTTTTCACATGCTCCGATTGCTGCTGTCTGATAGTCTCGCCTCACTTCCAGCTCATGCAGATTTATCGGGTAAATACTGTTTGCATCCGTGATATTATCAATAAGCTGTTTCAGCAAATCCATCATTTCATCCCGGAACCGGAAAACCAGCCAGTATGGATATTCCGATACAACGTCACGAGTGCGGATTTCTTCTTGCATCCGGGTGTACTTGTTGAAAAACAATTCCATTTTCGGGTACTCTTGGACTATCTTTACTCGCAATTCATCATCCGGGAAATTCTTTGATCTGACTGCATCCCTATTTTTTACACCAAAATCCCGTAATAGGTTCTGGGTAATCTCTTTACGTAGCTTTATCGCCGTATGGTAAAATTCCAGCTCTGACGTACCTCTATTATTTTTCAATACGCTCATTTACTTTATTCCTCCTCCATCTTCCAACCGCCCCACAAGGGGGCGAGATTGGAAGATTAAGCGATTATGAAGCCAGGGGCTACGCCAAACGAGCCGGATGCGTAGTTGTAGCTGGCATCGCCGTTGAGGCTGACAACGCAGAAGTAGGTGGTGCTGCTGGCGTCCGGAGATGCCAACCACCAGGTCGTACGAGAACCACGCTCCGCTGCTCCTTTGCCAAGTCCCTTAACAATGTGTCTGTATGAGTGAGCAAAAATAGGAAGCTGGATGCCTCCGCCATCATAGCCATCGGACCAGTTATTTCTTCCGAACGCCTCTGTTTCCTGGAGCAACCAAAGTTTTCTCGAAGCCCACGCCCAGGTTCCTTTGTTGTTTTCCAGTCGGCGTACTTCTTTCATAACAGCTCTCAGATCTGCCGGGAGCGTGTTATAAATGGTCGTGTTTACTGTAGCTGTAAGAGCTGCCGCCGCTGTACCTCCGGTATTCGTATTGCTGGAGTTCATCTGATACGTAGTCTTCAGGCAATCCCTGAACGTAAAATAGAGATGCGGTTCTGTCAGAATAGCCGTATCTCCTACGTTCATGTACGTATTAAATCCAGACAGATCAACTCTCGCTTCCTCTCCGGTAGACAGAACAATGTCTTTGTAATCCCCGATATGCAATCCGGAAAAATCCTCTGTCTTGATCTTTGCCCGGAGTTCCGCCCATGACATTTCAATCTCTTTTCCAGCACTATACGTAGCCGCTCCGAGAAGAAGATCATTCATAGAATCAAAGGCCTCTTTAATAACCGGACCATCAGGGATATTCCCAGGTTCTGTGATGTCGATACTCTGCACCACCGTAGGTATGCCGAGTGTTGCTTTGACCGCCTGGCACAAATCCTCATAAGTGATTTTTTTTGTGCCATTTTCCGTGTTTACAATCAGCAAGCTCCCGGCCGGGACGTCTGTGATTGCAGGTAATTCACCGATTTTTTTCATTGTGTTCCTCCTTAAATGATTTGATACTGCCAAAAGGCAGCTATAACTTCACCATCATCGGTAGCAAGCTCCTCGCCTCCTGCCGTTGCAAGTGCAGTTTCCATTTCGCCGCTTTCTACAATCTGCTCCAAACGCTGGATTCTTTCCTCGTGATCGTCCAGCTGGAGTTGCAGATGCCCGGCAACATCCTCTGAAAGCTGGTCTTTTACGTTGTCGAACCATTCCCGGAATTGTTTTTCAGAGCTTTTTTCAAATGCAGTAAGCTGGTTCACAATATCCAGGAGCTGATTATTGCCGGAAGTTTCGAGTTTTGCCAGGTACGCTTCCATCTGCTTAACAAATTCCTCGTAAGAGGTATTCGACCGGTCAACAAATTCGTCATAAAACCGGTACAGTTGCTTAAAAAATACGGAGGTGTCCAGGTGGTCGATAACCTGGGTAACAACTCCGCATACACTACTGTCATATCTGGTATCTGTAATATTTGCCTGTGTGATAACAGTCTGGTTTGAATTTACCAGAACTGTTGCCAGGCATAACTCGTAATAATCCCCCGATGCCGGCTGTAAAAGCTCCGGCGGTACCGGGTTCGCATCTGGTGTTCCCTCTTTTACGATGATTTCACACAATCTGAGTAGATAGTTTGCTCTCAAAACTACCCTGTCAATGCGTTTATAGCTTGTAGGAGCTTTTGAAAGCGTAATTGTGTATTCTTGTGTGTCTGCCGCAAATCTACCTCGAATTATGCCAAATCCAGGGCGGACTATCAGGTTCATCCCATCCCCGGCTACTACCTGGAAACAGTCTGCCGGATCTGCCAGGACACCATCGCTAATAATTTTTGAAATAAACATCGCCAAAAAATCGGAGGATTCAGCTCTATCAAAGATAGGCATACCCTCCTCGTCATAGCCGTTTATTTCAGAATCAAAATAACCGTATCTCAGTGACACTCTTTACACCTCCCTTTTGATAAGCTGTTGTACTGTTGATACTTCATCAGTTCCAAAGGTCACAGCCAACTCAGTAGCCGCTCCCTCGTAAGTCTCCATTACCTCCGTGATACGTTTATCCGTTGCAATATTGACTTCTGTGTTTATATAGGTGCAGTAGTCTCCCAGGTCAAAATCCTTTTTATAGACAAGGTTCGCCTGGTAATCTACACCACTGTTTATGGTCTCTACCATCCGGTACTCTGCCAGTTTTTCTCTGCCCCTCTGGTCGAGTTGCTGCTTGTAGGTCTCCAGAGGAATCTCGTTACCGTCCTCGTCCTTTTGCTGTAAATCCCTGGCATCAACCCAGATTTCTTTTCTTTCCTCTCCGGGTAGACGAGCATCAACCGTGATGATGATCCGGTCGGAACCCTCGCCAGCTCCGGCAACATAGGCAAAGTTCTTATAGGAACTGCGGTTGCGGTTGTAAACTACATTCCGGATATTGTAGAAAGAATTAGAAAAGATAGCCCAGCTGTTTTCCTCCTGGCTATCTCTCCTGTCAACGCCTTGCCATACCTCAAATGCGAGGTCATTCGTTAGGAAATCGTACCTTATCCGGTGGCTGATTTCCTTTGTGTTGCCAATTTCGTACAGCTTTTCACTTACGTTGTCTCCGGTAGCCTGCATATTGATATTCCCGGATATGCCTGTGAGGCTTCCCAGCTTCAAATGAGCCACTTTTCTGTCTGCATCGGTAGGATTTATAGCCGAAGTATCAGCAAGCCTCCTCATGGCTTCCTCAACGTTTCCGCTTAGGGTTATTGTCCCGGCTATTACTCTGTCTGTCAGGAGCTTTTCTGCAAAATTGCCTTTTGCATAGGCTTCTCTGGCTCCATTTTCATCCTGGGAGTAATTTACTTCATCAATCACGCCCAGCTCCTTTGCATCGTTCCGGTACAGATACTGTCCTGCGTTCAGAAGCGGAAAATACTCTTTTGACGTATAAAGTTCAAAACACCCCAGCTTTTCATACCGTCTCGCCCAGATCAATGTCCGGAAAAGAGGTATGCTACCCAGGGTTTCAAAATCTTTGTCCAAAACAATAAGTTGCATAATCACACCCCCAGATAGAACGGAGTATAGAACAGCTTAACGTCCAGGTTTGTGTAGTTTTCATCAGCATCGTACTCCAGATAGTTATTTCCTACTTCAAGCAGGAACGGCGTTGATAATCTGTCGATTTTCTGGTATACGTTTACGCCATTCAGCTCAATAACCTGGTGTCTGGTGTTCGTATCAACCAGAAGAATGTCTCCCTGGTTCATGGCTACCTTAACTCTCATAAACTTGCCGTTTTCCCCACTCTTTGTCCGTACCAGCGTAATTTTAGGGTTTGTGACCGGGCCTCTTTCGGCAATAAATTGTATCTGCAATCCGGTCGGCACGTGTCCATCATTCGGAAGCAGAACCTCTTTTGAAAGCGTTCTATACCCGGTAATGTTCCCACCGAGGCACAGTCCTTTGTATGGATCCGGAACTACTACTTTCTTCTTCAGGCACCGCCACGGGAAAGCTATCAATTTACTGATGTTCGCCATGTTCTGGCCGAAGTTGTCAATATTTTTCATCATCGGATCCGGGCACATGAGATCTACAACGATAGAGAGCTGGTTAAATACGTTACTTTTTGCAACGAAATCCCAGCCCTCCAGTTCGTACTCGATATTTCTTTTTGTGCCGCTATGGTCTATTGTCATTTTCCCGGTGTATTTTGGATTGAAAAACTTAATAATCCGCTGCCGGTTTGTCTCGTTATTCCGGTCGTCTCTCAGAGTTGCCTCTATGTGGATGGGGCGTTTTTTTATACGCTTTCCATCCACTGAGGAACCGTCAACAAGTGCGTTGTCTGTGGTGCTGATTTCAAGCTCTGATGCTTCCAGACCGGTAATTTTGGTTATACCGAACTCTCTTTTCTCTCCGGATCCGGACTTACCAAAAGTAAGAGCCATTCCGTTACATTCGAGAGTAAAGTCTATATAATTTGCCACTATTTCACACCTCCTAACAATTTCCTTGCTGCTTCTCTCTGAGCCTTTGATACCTCACTCGGCGTTGCCACCGGTGTATGGTAGTTATTTTCCTGCTCGATATGCTCGTCAATATAGGTATCTCCACCTGTCGGCATCTCGGTATCAGCTGTATGCTCTGCCTGAGCTTTGGAGCGAACCGTTATTTTTCCGGTTTCCACATCGACTGCCGCCTGCATGTGTTCCGCCAGCTTCGCCATTTCCTCGTCTGTCTGGTCGTACAGTTCGGGCATTTCTTCCTCAATGCCCTCTCCAACACCAGGAGGAATCCAGCGACCTACCTCTTTTTTCATTACCCTTGACGGGGAATTGATGTCCAGGGCATCCTTTACACCGTCTACGATTCCGGAGAAGAAACTCTTGACATCGCTTACGAATTTATCCTTTGCACTGCAAATTCCGCTCCAGACACCGTTCACGATGTTCACTCCGACTTCTTTCATTTTTTCTGGTAAAGAAGAAACCCCATCAATTACGGCGTTCACGAGGGATTGAGCCGCCTCGACACCTTTATTCTTCAGGTCGATCGCCCACTGCCCGACTTTCGTTACCGTGTTTACCAGCCAAGTCCAGATTTTACCCGGTAATTGCTGGAACCAGCTCGTTACGCTGTTAATTGCATTTGTGGCAGCCGTGGTCATTGTGGAGTATAAGTTCTGCCCCCACTGAATTACGTTATTGACGGTATTTACCAGCCAAGTCCAGATACGTCCCGGAAGTTGTGAAAACCAGTTTATAACCGAATTAACGGCGTTTGTGGCAGCCGTGGTTATCGTGGCGTACATATTCTGACCCCAGGCGATGATATTATTTACCACGCCTACGAGCCAAGTCCAGATTCTTCCTGGAAGCTGGGCGAACCAGTCTACAACGCTTTGTATGATTTTGGGAAGTTCGGTTGTTACCCAGTCTTTTACGTTGATACCCCACTGGATAATCGTGCCTATGGCTGTACCGAGTGCGTACCCGATTTTGTAAGGTAGCTGAGAGAACCAGTCTCCGACCGCCGATATAGCTTCACTTACGAAAGTTGTGATGTTCGTGTAAAGTTCTGAACCCCACTCAGAAATCGCCGTTATGGTATTTGTCAGCCAGGTTGAAATTCGCCCAGGAAGTTCCTGGAACCAGGCTACGACAGAATCCACTACCTCACCGATTTTGTCAGGTATTCCCTTGAAGAAATCGACAATTTGCGTCCAGTGGTCTTTGATTACCACAACCAGGGTGGCTACTGCGGCTACGATTCCGGCTACGACTGCGGCTACCAAAGCAGGTGCGCCGAGAATTACAGCACCTACGGCAGCTATAACAGTTCCGATCACCATCAGAGCTTCTTTTACCCAGCTGAAACCGTCTTTGAGCATACCAAAGAAGTTCGTTACCGCCATGACGGTTCCGCCAATTACAGCTCCTATTCCGGCTATGGTAGGACCTATGCTGGAAATAAGGCCTGCTATCTTTGAAATAGCCGGACCTACAACTGCACCTATCTTTGTAAATATTCCAGATATGGTGCTTACAAGTGTACCGAATGAACCAGTTACCTTTGTTACGATTCCGGCGAGTTTTGGGAACTCCAGGGCAAGAACTTCACTGAATGTTCCGGCTCCTCCGGATAATAACTGGAATCCCTCTACCACTTTCGGTACTATGCCTATGATGCTTCTGGCAGTTTTTCCAAAACCACCAAGTACGCTCAGGAGGCTCTTAACTCCTCCGACTACCTCAGAAGCTACTTTCAGCGCCGCTACGGATGCGGCTATGGTTCCGATTGCTTTGCCAAGTGCCTCCATGGTTTCCGGGTCTGCTCCATCAAGAGCAGAGAAGATATTACTCAGGGCATCTACGACAGTCTGGGCTATCGGTGCCAGTGTGGATGCGAAACCATCAAATAATCCACTTAAAAAAGCTCCCAGACCTGGGAACTCCTGTTCAATTCCTGTTATAAATCCCTGGACGATCTGCTTTCCTACCTCGATGATCTGAGGCAGATTTTCAATGACCGCACTTGCCAGGTATGATACTATTTTTGCCGCCGATTCTCCGATGGACGGAGCATATTCTACGAGGGCGGAACCAAATTGCGACAACGCATCTTTCGCTGATTCTATCAGCTGTGGCATGTTGTCCGCCAATCCAGAAAGGACCTCAGCCAGCAACGCCACTCCGGTACTCCAGAGTAATCCTGTGTTTTCAATCAGGGCTGAGCCGAGGGATGTTACTATATCTACTCCTGCAGAAGCAATTTTCGGTAGATTGTTATTTATGCCAGTCAAGAACGACTGGATCATGTCGGAAGCTACGTCTATCAAATCCGGGGCTGCCGATGCGGCTTTCTCTACGATCTGGGCGAAAATATCCCCGACCGTAGTAACAACTTCATCCAGTCCACCGTTATCAAACGCATCCTGGAGTTGCTGTACCATGTTCTGGGCTTCTTTTACAACCTCTTTCAGCGGAGCTTCCATGTTCTCATACAGAGAAATACCAAGCCCCTCTAATCCTGATTTTAGGATTGTGATCTGACCTTGCAGGTTGTCGTTCATGGTGTCAGCCATTCTCTTTGCTGCACCGTCACATGAATAAATAGCATCGGACAGTTTATCAAAATCATCATCGGAAGCATTTACAATAGCAAGCAGGCCAGACATCGCTTCTTGTCCGCCAAGAGCAGCTGCCATTTCTGCCGCCTCAGCCTCCGACAGACCAGCGAAACCTTTTCTCAGATCTCCCATCACTTCATTAAGCGATTTCATGTTGCCGTTGCTGTCTGTCAGCGATACTTTCAGCTTGTCCATGGCTCCCTGAACCTCTTTGGTCGGTTTTGCCATGCGTGACATGATGGAACGTAAAGAAGTACCTGCCTGGCTTGCCTTAATTCCGGAGTTTGCCATAAGCCCGATTGCAAGGGCCGTATCTTCCGCCGTATATCCTAAAGCACCAGCTACCGGGGCTACGTACTTGAACGTCTCTCCCATCATTCCAACGTTAGTATTAGCGTTGGAAGATGCCTGTGCCAATACATCCGCAAAGTGTGTGGAATCCTCTGCGGACAACCCGAACGCCGTTAAGGCATCGGTAACAATATCTGAGGTGGTCGCCAAGTCCTCGCCGGATGCGGCTGCCAGGTTCATTATACCCTCTAAGCCGTTCAGCATATCATCTGTTTTCCAGCCAGCCATAGCCATGTACTGCAAAGCATCCGCCGATTCGGAAGCACTGAACTTGGTAGTTGCACCCATTTCCTTTGCCTTGTCGGTTAATGCTTTCAGATCATCGCCCGTAGCTCCTGAGATAGCCGCTACTTTTGACATGGAAGCCTCGAAATCAGAGCCAACCTTTACTGAGGCTGCACCGATAGCTCCTATTGCAGTTGCGGTTCCGGCCAGGATGGCACCTGTCGCCTTTAAGCCCTTTTCGGCTATGCTTCCTATTCCGTCTATCCCGGATTGAAAGCCTTTACTGTCAATACTTGTATCAAATTTTAGTGTGCCATCATAAGCCAACGTTCTCACCTCTCTTTCGGGCTTGAAATCATCGGCTCATAATGGCACTACTTGATCTGTTTTCCGTGTTTAATTTTTACTTCAAAAACGGAGTGACAGTTTCTCCCTTTGCAAGAAACCATCACCCCGGTACATTCTGCCTTATCTGAAAAGAAAATAGGCATCTTGTAATTGCAGTCCGGGCACTCTACCCGGTTCATTTTATTTTTTTCTATTTTCTCAATAGTTACCGCCTCCCTACTACAGCACACCTCTAAGGTCTCCACCTTTCAGGAGAGCTTTTTCGATCTCTGCCAGCTTTTCGTCCTCGTTTCCAGGATTCGGCAAAGCGTACAGCCTTTTCATTTTCCGGTAGAACGACTGCTGTTCTTTTGGCATGTCACTCTTTATCTCGATGCTCCGGTATTCCATGATTTTGACAAATTCATTTTGATTTGTCAGGGAGTTAAACATGGCTCTGAATTTCCACCAATGCATGTACTCTATGTCCTGGAGGTCAATGCTGTACTGTGTCATAAAAGCGGCATAGATATAATCATCGTCATACTCGAATGAGTAAACCCTGGTCTTTCCTTTTTTCGCACTCAGCTTCTTACGCTGTGGGTTCTCCTCTTTGCCGCATTTGTAAAACCACAGCATAGCCTTTGTTGCTTCCTGGAGATTCCCAGGAATAACCGGAAAAAATAGATTCAGGGCTTTCGCTGCCTTATCCTTTGGGTCTATGCTTGCATCCTGCATAAGCATTTCAAACAGGATTGCTATGCGGAAGTCGGTACGTATCTCGCACTTCTCTCCGCATACTGCAACGCTCTCCGGTAGGGCATCAACCAGAATGTTCATTAGTGGTGTTTACCTTTGTTACCGTGGTATGCGGCGTTTCTGTTGAAATTCTTGCTGTTCTGCTTCTCAGACTGTCTCCGTTCAGCTCTGTTCGGGCTGTACTTCTCTGTGAGGGCTTTAAGTTCTCCGTTACAACTCATGGCAGCACCAGCCACAGAAGCAAAAGCCTCCATGTGGTCTTTGATATTGTTTTTGCCACCAAACAGCTCCTCAGAAGTTCCGTTACCAAACACTTCATCGAAGAAATCATTCACGATACCACACTGGATTCTCAAAGAATCAGCCGTTGTCTTTCCATCGTATTGTGTAGGTTCCTGGATTCTTTCCTTTACTCTGAGGTTTTCTTTTTCGTACTTCTCCAGAAGATCAGCATCGAAGAAATCATACTCCAGCTCTTTTCCTAATACCACTATTCTCATAAATCGTACCTCCTATGGATTGAATGCTAATAATAAAACAAAAGACCGCTTTTTAGGCGGTCTCGTGTTATACTCCTGTTCCTGCGCTCGCTGTTGCGGCAGTAAAGGTCTTTGTCTTTGTGTTAAAAGTACCGTCAATCGGATCACCTACTGCGTTGAGGTTTCCGGAAACCTGGATGTCTGTATCGCCAGATACCTCGGAAATCTCTGCGGAAACGATAAACTTTCTTGCAGAAAATTCGTTTTCCTTGCCCTTTTTCGGCTCCCAGAGTTCAACTCTGACATACTCAAATTCTGCTTCGGAACCTGTGTAGTGATTTCTACCGACATTGTACAGTGCCAGGATAGGCTCCTGTTCCGGGATCAGATCGGATTCAAACGGGAACACCGTCTCATATCCGGTTACGGACTTGGACGATGCCTTTTCATTTACGTACTTCTTAGATTCTGTCTGGGCTCCAGGCTCCTCATTTAACGATGTGAAACCTACGCCCATGAGACAATAGTTTGGTGTGTCTGCCGTCTGAGTGTTCAGATAGTCGGCAAACTGATGTCTTTTGACAACATTTCTGCTTGTTTCCATGTTCATGCCTCCTTAAAATATAATAATCTTAACTGTATCTGATACCGGGCGTTTGTCATTGATCCATCAAACAAATACCCAGATGATACTACTTCGAGTTGCTGAGCTTCCATTCCGTCCGGAAGTTCCGGGAGAACCCCTGACATGCTCTTGGTTTCCACCCAGTCTGCAAGTCGCTCATAAAATGCGCTGTTCTGGATGTTCTGCAGGCGTTCCTGACTGTAAAATTCCCTGGATCCAAAAGCAAAAAGGTATTGCCGGACGGTACTTCCTCCGAGATACCTCTTTACAACCGGATCGCAAGGCAGAACCTCAATGGTGTATTCCACCGGCTTTTCCCCCAGGAAGTCAACCCTTAAAGCCCCGTCTTTCAGCAATTCGCACCCTATGAAATACTTTTCCAGTGCATCAATAATAGAATCTGCTTTTGCCATATCAAACCTCCGTTACATGAGTTTCTTTGCCCCGGAAAGTATGTCTTTCTTGTAGGCAACTTTCATTCTCTCGAACCATTTGGCTCCTCTGTTTGCATCATACGGTCTGCTCGTTGCCGTATCATAATACTGGGTTCTGGCATACGGGGCGATGTATTGAACATTTCCGCTCCCGATTACCGTCCCCAGCTTTCCGGATTTGTCCAGCATACCGGTCTGAAAAGGAACCATGGCACTACAGTACCTCAGCACCTCGCTGTCAACAAACTTCTGAGCCCTTGTGAAGTTCTGCGATTTCTGAGGTGCAAAGTTTGGATTCCAGCTAAGCTCTGCCTTTACAGCTCCGCTTTTCGTGGTTGTCCGTATAATCTGCCCTCTTGGTGTTGTTACAGTGATTGCCACTACTCACCACCTACTCTCCAGTGCCTCATGCTCGAAGAACCTCTGCTCCTGTTGTCTGTAAAATTCCTAACAAAAATCACTTCCGGATATGACTGTCTCAGCTCCGTTTCTGTTGCTGTCTCCAGGTCAACCAGCCCTTGGACAATGATTGCTCCAGGCTGCAACGTCCAGTAGCCGGAGAAAACCTTATCATCCAGTTCCAAATACGCTTTCTGATCTGCGTATTTCTTCCCGGATGTGTCAGCATCTGCTGGAATCCGGATTGTGTAGGCATCGCTTTTCGACAGCTCCTTGCTTCCGGATGATGTACCTTTCCTGGAATAAAAGCTAACCCCTCTGATTTGTGTGCCATAGAACCTTTCTGTGCGTTCGGTTCTGTCATACCGCTTATTGAAAACGGTAATGTCACTGTTCACAATCATACTTTCTCGATACTCCTTTGTATAATAAGCCGGTATTTTCCAGGTAAATGCTGGCCTCTTGATACATTAAAGCCACTCTGCCAGATGCTCCGGTTGTGTTCCCGGAATCTGCGTAAGTGACAGCATACCCATCCGAATTTTCCGACTTAACTCCTGGCGTTTTTTTCTCCTCCTGGTAATCAATTTCAGCCATCGCACAGATAGCATCCTTTACCATGTCCGGAATTTCAGGGAGCCGCTTAACCCTGTCAAAAGAGATTCTATGTAAAACAGCCTCGGCACGTTTTTCGCACGCATCGAAGCTGTCCTGTGGTATTTTATTACCGCCGTATGTTTCAGAGTAGTAGTTGTAGTCCACGTATGGACTTGTTATAGCCTCTTGGAGCATTATAAATCACTCTCCCTATTATTTGGTTGCCTGTTTACCGGAATCAGCCTGTTTGCCAGCCTCAGAACCTCCGGTTGCCTGTTTGGTTTCCTTGGTCTTTGCAGTAGCCTCTTTCAGCTTAGCCTCCAGGTCGGTAACCTGTTCTTTCAGCTTTGCGTTTTCCGCTTCCATAGCCTCGATCTTCTTGTCGGCGTTCTCTGCGTACTCAGTAGCCTCTTTCAGCTTAGCCTCCAGGTCGGTAACCTGGGCCTTTAATGTTTCAGCCTCTTTTTCCGCATTGTGAGGCTCAGCCACAACCTTGTCATTCATATCGGTAATCTTGTAACCAAGTGCGATATAAGCATCCTTTTTTTCATCAGGGATGCGGATAACTCTGTTTGCTTTTCTTGCTTTTAACATATTTTCCTCCATTCCGTGACAAAGGGAGCCATAACAGGCTCCCGTCACTTTAATCATTATTTACCAGCTCTTACGCATGAGGTGTAATGTTGAATGCGATTGCATCAACCTTGTTGGGAAGCAGGAACACATCCTCGAAAGATTCCTCGAAGTAGTCCCACTTGCCCTCGGAACCAGCAGAAGGCGGATCCAGCTGTGCGAACTCGTAGTTGATAGGAGTAATGACTGCCAGAGGATGAACCAGACACATGTTGATCTGGTCTGCGGCAGTGTCTACCTTCCATCCCTCCGTGAAGTCATACGCCGTTTTCATCATGTCGGACGGTACGCTGTCAGGGATTTCTACCTCGTCAATGGAAGTGATTGCTCTCTTAACTGCCTCGGAACGCTTGCTTACGTCAAGGGTCTTGACAATCTGCTTTGCGTTGGTAATGAGGGTTCTGGTATCAGGTGTTACGTACAGAATACGACCAGCTCTCGGAACTCTCTTGTTGTCCATGTAGGTCATCATGGCATCGAATACCTCCAGAACGTTGTCTGTGGTAAGAACGGTCTTGTCTGCTGTTTTTCCGGCTCCTGTGTAGTCCGCATACAGCTTGGAAATCAGGTAACAGTTCATTTCAGGAAATTTCTGCTCCTCGTTGAATACCCTGGTAATGTTTGCGATGCTCGCTACCTGGTTGGTCTCCTGGATGTCACGAGGATGTACCAGAGTAGACCATGTTCTGTGGTTGGTAACCTGCAGAGGTGTCCAGGAGTTGTTGTAGTTACGTTTCTTCTCGCCGATAGTATCTCTGTTACCATCGGTACGACCGGTCGTTGTGATTGTAGGAACCTCGATCACGTTGGAGTTTACCCAGCGGTAACGACCGTTGTTAGGTGTGTTGAAAAGGGCTCCGAAGTAGAGAACATAAGGGAACTCCTGCTCCAGTGCCTGCTGATACTGTTTTGCGTAGTTTAATGCTGCCATTCTTTAGATCCTCCTTATTTGTTGTTTTCCGGCTGTCTTAAACGGGTAAAGCCCATGTTCAGGAACGGATTCTGATTTCCACCGTTTCCACCAGCGCCACCAGTGCCTCCATTGGTTCCGGCTGCGAAATGAGGCTGAGTACCCTGTCCTCCGGCTCCGCTTCCTCCCTGGTCTCCCTGACCGCCATTGTTGTTGTCCTCGATAACGAACGCACCCTTGTAATCGTCACTCTCCATGAGTGCTTTCATGTAGGCATTAGCATCCGCTCCGAACTGACCGTTTTCCAGTGCGTAGTTCTTTTTCTCAAACTCTGCTCTGATACCGGCCTGTGCCGCTTTGGAAGTGTACTTATAGCCAGATAAGAACATATCCGTCTGATGGGAACGTTCCTGGGCTGTTAGCTTGTCTTTCAAGTCCTGGGTGTCCTTGTTGTACTTGTCCTCCCATTCCTTTGTGACCTTATCCACATCCGCTCCCTTGTCTTTGAGGGACTGGATTGTGGTATTGGCATCCGTGAGCTGCTGTTTCACTCCGGTAAGCTCCGTCTCTTTTGCTCTGAACTTATCCTCGGCAACGTAACCACCATCCGCCAGGTTTACGATTTTCAGGTTTTTATCGCCTTTGATCTTTTCCTCCAGCTGTTCATAGGTCAGTGCCTCCGGCTGTCCGTCTACAGTTCCAAAAAGTTTCTTCAAAAATTCGTACATGGTGTACCTCCTTAATTCGCTGATTTTGTTTATATGCCGGTTCACTCCGGCTCTGCTATCATGGGATATATCCGCCCATGACCGGAAATTTGAACAGTTTATGTGCCGTGTCCAGGGCAAGCCGAGTAGTTTATATGCCATTCCTCCAGGGCGAATAAAAACGGGAAGTCTCCAGAAAAGGAAACCACCCGGTTTTAACTGTGAAATATTTTGTTGTAGGTTGCTTTGTGGATGCGTGATAAGCCCGTGGAGGCTTTATTTCCGCTTCCGTGATAATTTGTTACTTAAACCAGGCAAAATGCCTGAATGAGCCTGTCATTTAACCCATGACTGGGAGATAGCAGGATCACCTCCTCCCTACTTCTCTGTGTAATCCTCGATAACCTCGATGCCGTACTCGATAGCACACTGGTTTTCAATTCTACAGCCTCTTGCATCTTCCCATCCTTTGGCGAAGTATGCAATATCAGCTGTAGACAGCAACTCCAGGGATTTTCCCAGGAACCAGAGCGGTCTCGCATCCGCCGGAGCGTTCTGGAAGAATGAATCAATCACTTCTACCGGTTCTCCAAGGTTTCTCTCTGCACTTTCAATAGCCTTTTTTCTCTCGGCAAGGATTTCTTCATCCGTTTTGCCTCTCATGGGCTGTGAAATAAACAGTTTCTTCATTTTGGTTTTACCTCCTATCTTGATTTTTTATTAGCCCAGACAGCTTTCTGGCTGACTGATCTACCAAAATTAACAATTCTGCCGGAATCATCCTTTACGGCATACACCTGGGTTCTGGCAGAATCGACCGGTCTCCCGGTCTGTTTGCAGAAATCTTTCATTTCCGCTTCTATCTTTTTCAGTTTTACACTCTCTGCAGCAAATTCCTCTTTCATGGAGTTTTCGAGAGTAGCGTTTGGAGCCGCCTTTATAGCAGCATCATATCCAGCCAGGATCGTCTTTGATTCCCGGATTGACCTTTCGTAAGCTCTCTGTTTCTGGGTACATTCGTACTCGTCCAGGATCTGCTTTTCTCCTGATGGTGTTTTGTAGGTGTGCTTTCTGTTCGAGTACCCGGACAATGTAGCTTCACTGTATGCCGGCTTTGAAAGTCCAGGAAAGAACATGTGAAAGCTGTGTCTGCAATTCCATCCGCACAAGCCTCCTCCGGTTCCGTACCCGGTAGCCTCCTCAAATTGCCGGTACCTATGGTCTTTCCCAGATATACAGAAAACCTGTCCTTGCCAGCTCTCATGGTTCAGATAACCGGCTCCGGTATTCCTGGCTCCTACGTGGGCGGATGTCTCGTAATAATCACAGCCCATATCATCGGCGTACATTTCTGTAAGTTGTCCGGCTGTCTGGTTTACTCCGGTTAATAAGGACCGGCGAATAGCGACATCCAGTTTTGAGCTGTGACCGTTGGAATAATAAACCTTGCTTCCCTCGATTGCTGCCGCTCTGACTGCCTGTTTTATGGCTTCCTGATATGGAAAAGCCCCGGAAGTTACCTGCATGTATGCCATGTTGGTAGATTCCAGGTACAAGCTCTGTGATGCAACAGCTGTTGTTCCGGTTAGGTTGTTCAGGTTCCCTTGTGTTTTCTCGATTGCCGCCGCTAAAGTCTGCATCATGGCTGGGGAAGTATTCAGCGTGACCGGAGTTTGTCCAGCCTCGGTAACGAATCTGCTCTCATATTCCAGGGAAGCTACCCCGGCATCATTGAAAAGCTCTTTCACGTAGGCATCTGAAAAACCTGTTATACTTGCAACCTCATGTGTGATCTCGTCCATGAGTTTCCCGGCTTCCTGGACCTGTTTAATCTGCCATTTTGCAGAATCGGTCACGGTTCCGGTTTTTGCAATTCTCCGGGCGATGTCCTCAACAATCTTAATATTGAGTTCATCATAGATACCAAGAACGCTGTCAGCACACGCCTCCAGATATTCAGGTGTCAGCATGGCAGCACCTCCTATTCTTCAGGAGGATAATTCCCAGCTGGTGCTTCTGGTATCATTTCTTTTGCTTCCTCCTCGGAGCATCCGAAGTACCACGCATAAAACTTTTCCAGCTTGTACTTGCCAGCCAGTACCATAGCCCACCGTCTCTGATATTCTTTGTCTGTGTCCTCCAGAACCCCGTCTCCCCATGTGGTAGCCTTTTCTGTGCCTCCGGCTGGAGCCAGGTTGTAGAGTGTGCATAAAACATCCATGGCGTAAATGAGAGCATCAAAGCCGTTATCCCAGGCACTCTGTATTCTGGAGACTACAGTATATGATCGCTGTTTCGATGTCCTTATCTCCTCAGCCGTCTTTTCAATGTCCTGCGGATCAGAAATTGTACCGTATGACAGTCCGACCAAAAATTCGATACGCTGGAAGTATTTGTTCAAGCCCTTAAACAACGGGTCTGACCTTATCTCCGGAGCGTACTCTTTCAGGAAAGATTCCTTGCTTTCAAAGTCAAAAGCACGGTACAGCCTCTCTCTACCAGTCGGTAGGATTGGCTTACCGCTCTTATCGCTGTCGAACATATCAGCTGATGCGTGGATTGCTGCCTCTGTAGCATCGTATTCCCAGAGAATCCGGGAAAACTGTCTGTCTGCCTGTTCGATTACCTCTGTGGCTCTGGAATAAACCGAAGTTCCTAACGGAGAGTTTGGATCCAGGTTATTTGCTCTTGGCATCTTGATATAAACGAACAACGGCTTTTCAACGTTGTTGATTACCACCGGTTCCTCAGATAGAGAAGCCCATTCCTCAACTTCACTCAGGGGAACAGGCGTTTGATACGGGTGCTGTACGCTGATGAAATCATCATCCGGAGCCTGACCCGTCAATCTCTCGGAACGGAAAGCCTTGTTTACGATGGTGTAGTCTGTCCCGTTCAGATTGTGGCTCTCTAACCGTGTGTATACGTAGTCGCCTTGTCTCTTGCTGTCCACGAATACAGCTCCGGTAATCTCTTTGTTGCTGTTGTAGGCAGTAGGAAAAACCCTATCCGCCTGCGTGAAATCAATATCAATAGTTCCTCCTGTGGAAATGAACGGCTTTAAGCAGATGCCGCCTTTCGCACAGAAAAGCTCCATGTGATCGCTGAGGTTTACCAGGTTATTCTTCAGCTGTTTATTCAGGTAATCAGCCCTTGCACTTCCCGTCAGCTTTATACTGAACTCAGTGAGTACAAGTCGTGCCATTTCCTCTGAAATTGCTGCCGGAAGATTAAGCGGTATAACACCAGCATCTCCACCTCTCCAGGGTGGATTGTTTTCGTACATCATGGACCACAGCTCTATGCCTCTATCCATGACTGCCGATGTAGCGATTGAAATATTCAACCGCTTCTCGATGTTTGATTTAGGTATCATTTTACTTAACGCCTTTCTGAAAAAATCTATTACTGCCAATGCTGCACACCTCCTATCCGGCTTTTGCTTTTATGAATTTCTTCCAGTCATGCTCATACGAATACTCGAAAGCATCCAGGCTGTCGATGTCGCTTGTGCCATCGTCCAGACGTTCCAGCTCGGTATTTTTAGGATTCCATACTGCCATGCTGAGAGCTTCCTGGAGTGATTCGCAATCCTCGGTATAATAAAACCGATCCTGAGCCGTTAGCGTTGTCAGTGTGAAAATACGGTTTGTGATCTGCTCTTTCCGGGAGTTATCAACCTTAATATCTCCCATCTGGTTTTTAATCAGGGCAGAACGTAGTCCCTGTTTCAAAACCTGTTCTGCAGAATCGCAATATACATGTGTGACCCTACCATAAGTGGCTTTTATCTTCTTGACAAATTCAACGAACATTCTGGCCAGATCGTCAGGGTCTGTTCCGTCTGCATCGTGCCACTCAGAAGCCAGGGCTATCAATTTCTCATATCCTCTGGTTGCGGTAGAAGCAACAAAAGCGTGACCGGATCCGTTTCCTCCGAAGTCAACGCCTATGTTAATATCCAATAACTGATTTTCCTTTTCCAGCTTTTTTACAGCCTCAACGGACATCAGGTATTTATTATCGCTTGCCGCTATGGAAGTAGCCAATTTGACGTAAATAAGACCCTCAGCAATGCTTCTTTTACCCTCTATATCCCGGATATACCAGATACTGCTCGGGTCGTACTGGCTGACAATCTCTCTTAGACGCTCTTTTGTGATGTTCACGTTCTCGAAGATATTAAAATGCTGGTAGTTATAACCTCCCAGCAACTCTCCCTTTTTAGCTTTCGCCTCGTAGACATCCAGGTAATTTGCGTAAATCGGAGCTTTTGGATGCTCTGGGTTCAAATCCCAGAAGATTTTACGGCGTTTTGCTGCCAACTGACGGTTGAAAGCCTCTTTTATGGTGTTGTCATGATGCAGATTGATCTCCGTGGCTATCCACATACCGTAGGAGTTACCACGAATTTTCTTGTAACTGTCGGAAGATTTCCCTCCGGCAAAAATGACTATCTTTTCTTTGTAACCCGTACTCGGGCCTTTAATTCTCAGACAGTCGTTGTCTTTATATTTGCTCCATCGGCACTGACCTCGGAAGATATACTCCAGACCGAAGCCGTTCGCATCACCGATATTCAGCTTTGCGTTTGCCATGGTGGAACCGGTGGCAAGGTGGATTTTATCGGGGCAGGTTTTAAGCTCATGTGCGAAAGCGTATACGTTATCAATGGTCTTTCCGGAACGAACAGCTCCCTCCAGGATGTTGTAAGTATTAAACTGACAGGCATAGATATAATCCATGTGTTTCTGACCGAACTTAAACGGTATCGTCTTTTTCTTCTTTACCGTCATATATCAGATCATCCACATCGCTTGTATCTTCTATTTCCTGGTTCATACCATTTGCCTTGTCCTTTTCATACTTGAACTGCCGTTCTTTCAGGTTCGTTTCCGGATTGTAACCAGCTGTATCTCTTAGAAACTCAGCCGCCCGGACATCCCCTGTCTGCATAGCCTTTTGAAAAACTCGTACCATGAGGGCCATCTGGTTTGTCATGTCCTCCTCCTCGAAGCCAAGCGTTTCCAGATTCTTGATTGTGTTTTCGCCAGTAACCGGCATATTCAAAAGCAACTTTGCAGCGTTTTTCATGTCTCTTTTTCGCCGCCTTGCCACTCCGGATGCCTTGCCGCCTTTCCGACCTGCCTCACTCGGTTCCCTCTCGCTTCCGAACTTCTTTAAGTTCTGTTCATTTGCCATCTCACCACCTACCAATTTACTACGAAAAAAGCATCCTCCCGTGTGTGAGAAGATGCTTTCATGCTCGCTTTATTTTGTTATGCGGTCAGGAACCAAATATCCGACATAAAACGGCTACCCCTCCGTCTATGCACTCCTGTGTGTTTTTGCCTATGCTCCGGTAGAAATCAGGATGAACCATGCACTCATACGCACGTACCATCGTGTCGCTCTGCTCTCTGGTTATTCCTAACCGGAAACCTTTTGCAATTCTCAGGGCATCTTTATAACGCCCCTGTCTTACCAGGCTACGTACCTGATCTGTTTTCTTTATCATGCTGGCTCCTCCTCTCTGCCTTTACTCAGGCGTAACTAAAATTTCCTTTGATTCCCTCCAGGTCGAAGAAAGACAACTGTTTGTACTGTAAGTCTGCCTCCTCCTCTCGCATGAAGTCCTCTTTTGTTTTTCCTGCCCTCTTGCCCTCCAGGGTGTGGCAGTCGTAAACATATTTCGGTATCTTACCGCCGTCCAGCTCCTGAAACTCCTCCAGGTTGATTTGCTTATCAATACCATGGTTCAGATCGTAAAGCTCTTTCTCGGTAAAATACTTTTTCAAATCTCCGGCTGACCGGTTCTTATCATCCATAGCCTCACATGCAAAGAAATCGGAATCTCTGCTCTTTGCGTGGTACAGCAAAATGGTAATTGCCTTTGCTATGAAAATCTTTGTCCGGTCATTTCCTTTCTTTCCTTTGTTCACTTCCTGGCTCGCCCAGTACAGAGCTAAGATTTCCTGGGTACATTCCCCGTAACAATCCTCTGCTGAGATTACCAGGGTTCTTTTCCAGAGATAATGCTCATAGCGGTCGAACAACTCATTTGCTGCGTAACCTGCCGCCTTTACATCGCATCTCCGGATTGCTTTCTGATAGAGACTGGACATCGTGAATAATGAATGTCCGTTCTTTGTGATTAACTGATTGTATGCCATATCTCATTCCTCCTACAAAATGATTGTCAAGCCTTGGTTTTCCCTTAACTTGAGCTTAACTTTAGCAGTTTTTCACATGATTTCAAGGCGAAAACAACCGATTTTTCGTCAAATCTGCCTTTTCAGCATCTTGTACATTTTCTGTACTTTCCGGTAACTTATCTTTTGACATTTATGCGGCTCTGGTTTGTTTTGAAATTGTGATCGTAATACTTACCCCACTTATTTTTCATATACTCAACCGTCTGGTTTAACGCCCTGGAGTTCTTATTCTCATTATTGCCGCCGGCGTTCTTGTCGTACTCATTCTGCATACCGAAGTAATCCGGAATGATGATGATCCGATTCTGCAACAGTTCCTGGAGAACAAAATCCGTGTCCTCTTTTATGTAGGTCATATTATCGAACCGGCTTTTCAGACACTCCTTATTGAACCAGCAGATTCCTCCGGTAATTCCTTTGAACAGGAACTCTGCATTGAACTTCCGGACATCCCCGGTCATGGTGCAGGAAGCAAACCCAAGCCTTAAATCGCTCAGAATCTGTGCTACCCTCTCAAACTCCATGTCGATAACGTCCTTGTCGGCGATTTCAACTTTGTTGTTCTTGCCCTTGTAGATCATCCGGGAAATATCATCATCGCACTGGATTACGATGTCCTCCGGCGTATTGTCAATAATCCACTGCCTTACTTTTGCCAGGCTGTTGATTTCTTCATCCGGAGCTGTAAGAATTTTCGTTATACCGGCTTCCCGGTATGCCGCTTCCTCTGATTCCCTGACTACATAGGTGCAATCATTCAGAACGTTCCAGGTCATGATCCGGTCGCTGCGTTTGTACGATGGAACATATATCCCAACGGTTTTACATGCTTGATAATCCTGATTCATGGTACCACACCGCCCTTGCTTTGATTTTCTTCTTATCGTTGATCTTAACCTTTGCACCGTCAATTCCCAGCCTACGGGTCAGCTCGTTATAATCCATTTCATTCTTGCAGACGATCATCACGTAATCATACTTCTCGTAATTCAGAAGCTCCATTTCCTTAATCTTCCGCTCCCCTGGGCTGCCCTCCTGCAAGTCCAGACCTAAATCCATGTTCAAATCAGCTGTCCAGTCTGCCAGCAAGTCCATATCCCACTCCCCGGCGTGGGTGTTGTCCTTAATGTTAATCGCCCTCAGCTCCGCCTCTGTATATCCTACCAGGCGTTTACATGTGACTTCCTGATCCGGGTTAATCTCATTTAGGATAGCGTGTCTCATGTTTCCGGCGATTACGTTGTCCTGTTCATCAATCAGAAAAAGACCAAAATCCCCGAACTGCTCCAGTGAGCGTTTCAGCTCCTCACGTTTCTTCTTTCCGATTTTTCTCGGATTACCGAAACCGGTTTTGATGTCTCCTACCCTCATTGTGACAACTTCAATTCTTTTTTCCGGCAAGTTTTCCGGTAAATTAGGGTTTTCAAATTCGCTCATTTAATTTCTCACCTCTTTCTGGATAAAACAAAAAGGACCATGCCGACCAGGCACAGCCCTTTTGTGGGAACTTTATTTTGTAGGAGTAGCTGTACTACATGCTTTCAGCTGTTCTCTATATCCAGGGTGGGGAAGCTGAAGCCGCCCCACCGGAGGGAATAAATGAGAAAACGTAATCTGTTTACCGGATCAGATTACGAACAGCTAGCAAGTAGAAACTTGCTTTTTACAAGATAACATTTGCTTAAAACAGTTTCAACGTAAATAAAACGTAAATGGTATACCTTTCTCGCTTTGTTATAGCCTCATGTAGCCTTTTCTCCACTACTCCCTGAGTATTCTTACCAGAATACCATCTAACCCAAAAATAAGGGCTGTCAAGTCCTCCCTGGCTGCTTTCGCATCATTCTGAATCGTGCGTACCTCCTCACACTCCATTTCAGCAATTTCCTTTGTGGTCTTTTTCTCCTCTGCCAGATACATGTTATAAACTACTCTGTACTGGCGTTGCTTTGTCTTGGAGGCGGAGCTTTCACAATTCTCACGGTAAACCTCCAGCATATTGTCCACATGAGTCATTAACATATTGACAGTAATAACGCCCCTTTTCAGATTGTGCAGTGTTTTATCATTATCAAAGATACCGAACTTTGTCAGAACCTCGATGTCTGCCATACCGTCATTGACCTTTTCCGCCTGTTCCAGTGTGTATACAGAATTTTTAGCATACGCTTTGAGCCATGTGTATTTCTCCAGGAGAACCTTGGTCTTGTAGAGCATCCGGTCTACTTTCCTCCTGGTAGACTGGCTCTGCTCTTTCTTGTATGCCTCCGCCCCGGCCTCGGATGCCTTTTTTATCATATCCTCCAGCTGAGCTTCTGTAATGCTGTATGTTTTACCGTTTTTCGCCATCTTGCTATACCTCCCATTTCACTCTTGACAATTTCCGCTTAGAGACTTACAATAGTCTCAACCGTTTCGTGGAGTTCAACAAGTGTCCTGGTGGCATGAGTTGGGCTCTCGTTTTTTATTCAGTTTTATTTCAGAAATCCAGGAGGAAACGGGAACGGAAATGGAATCCCGGCTCCTACTTCAAACGCTCCACAGTGAACATGTGCGATAGAGATATTCTTTTCTCTGGCAGCTCTTTCCAGGTTGTCCGGAATTTCCAGATCACCATCCACCATGATTACCGGCTCTTTTCCCTCTACAATTTTCTTTTCCAAGGTTTCCAGGTCACTTACAAAATCATCACCGAAAATCTTTCTCAGGATGTCCTTGCCATCTTCCGGCTTTTCCGTGTCTTTGCATTTTCCTGATGCGGTTTTTCCCCACGGTTCCCGTTTATTTCCGGTTTCCTTTTCCGGCTTCGGATTGCAAGGAGTTTTCTCTCCTCCGCACTCGCATACGTGCTGGCTTTCTTTCATCGCCTTAACTTCGATGTCGTCCATAATTTTAAGATGCTGCTCTACCGCATCCATTCTGATCGTTCCAAGTTCTCTACGCTGTGATTCTCTCAGCAGGTTTTCTTTCATCATGTACCACATTTTCTTATAATCCATGCTCATTTACTCCTTTTCAATTCTTTTCCCAGGCAGAGAAGTAATAGAATTACCCCCCCCTGGACTTCCAAGCCCCAGGCATCCCAGCCGCTTCTCTGTTCTCTTGCGAATAGTTCAATCATGGGACCATAGCTTACAGTCTCTATCATTTGCCGCATACGTTCCGGTTTCTGGCTGTGTTCTCTGCGAGCTTCCAGGAATCCGGTCACTCCTTGCTGGCGTTTCCCGTCTACAATCTTATACGGCAGTCTCTTTTTTGTGGTTCCGAACAGACAGTGTTCCGTCATTCCACGGTAATACTGCCCCAGACCAGCCCTGTCTTTCTGCCAGGTAATTGTCGTTACATACTGGAAGCCCCAAGCCTCCATGACTGCAAAGGCATCTTTCAGGTGGTTATTCGTAGCCCACAGGTAAAGGTGGCACCCGTCCGGGGCTATTAACTCCGGAACAGGCAGAGCGATGATCTCCGGTATTTTCATCAGCTGATAATGCCGGTCTGCTCCTCTCTTTATCTTTCCACCGCCTGTTTCCCACCACGGAGGGTCTGCGTATATGGTCTGGTATTTTCTGTCTGTGTTGAAAATATCTACAACCATTACTTTCTACCCCTCCGAAAATTATTTGCACTTTTGCATGTGGCAAAATGCGATATGTAACCGAATCCGTCCGCCGACTGTGCATCTATTCCGGTTACCCCGGTCACAACCTTTCCGGTCTGAGTAACAATTTTCTCTTTTCCGGTCGGGTCGATCTTGTAATTATGCAACGTAGGATCGCACGGCATATTCTTTCCTGCCTGAGTTTTTACCCAGATCACCATCGCACCACATCCGGCACATTTCCCGTAACTTCCGTTTGCCATATTACAGCCCTCCTCTCTGCTTATTCCTCCGGTTCTTCCGGATCCTCGTAGTCATATCCGGCGTTATCAGCTTCATTATCGCCATCAGGGAGCGTTCCCTGGTCTACGTCCGGTGTTTCTCCGTCCGTATCTGCATCCCCGGCGAAATCGCCCGTCTCGGCTTCTCCAGTGCCTACTTCTCTGTAGTCTCCGTCAATCGCATCACTGTCCTGGTCTGTCACATCCCCAGGAAGTGCACCCTCGTCCGCTACCGGACCTGCAATCTGCTTTACATCCAGGTAATCACGCTCCGGCGATGTCTCGATACCCTCCTGATCGGAGCCGCCGTTCATTTCTTCCTGGAAATCTTTATCAAAAATACTTCTCTGCTCTGTATTGGCTACATACTGGAGTACATATTTCTGCTGCTTATCATCCCAGACAAGCTCCATCTGAGGATTTTTATTGCCTTTCTGCTCGTCCTTTACCGTGATGGACGAAGATACCTTGTATGCAAACTGCGGAAGTCTTACGCACCGGCTTTCTCCCTTAATATCCGGATCATGGTTTGGAATGTACTCTGTCTGCATTGAAACGTCCATTTTTAGAGTGATAGAACCCTCGTTTGATTCTGTATCAATCATGCTGCGGAACAGTCTCTGCAATACCGTGTTAAATTTCTGCCTGGCATCCTCAAAGGTTTCATCCTCCAGGTACAGGTCTCTGATATTTTCCATGCTCATTTTACTTGTCCTCCTTTTTCTTGTAGTCCTGATTCAAATATGCTCTGACAACCTCTCTGCACCGTGGGTTTTCCTTGTCCCTTGTGTCCTCTCCGAAACAGTCTGCACACTGCTCCAGGGCGATACACTCCACACAGTTCAGCTCGTCCGTCAGCTCATCCACCGCTTCGTCCAGTGTGGTTCCTGCCGGAAGCACCTCCTCTGAAATCAGCATTTCCAGGTTTGACGGTGCTTCCTTTCTGCTACTCATTGTCACTCTCCATGAGGTAGGTGGCTTCCAGATCTGCTTCATGGATTGCCAGGCAGAGCGGATATTTCTTAATAGCTTCACCCAAAGTGCCGTAAAGCTCTTTCGGTTCCGAGAATCCCATGTGCCAGCGGATAGCGTATCTCTCAACCGGTTTCAGTTTGATATACTCCTCGATCATCATTACTGATTTTTCGCCGTGTCCGTATGGAACCTTATCATTGACGGTGTAAAACGGAACCTGGATCCACTTCCCGTTTTCGTCCTTTTTATTACGCATCTCCGTTGAGTAATAATAGGTCTTGCACAAATCGTGAAGCAGTGCTACCAGGATCAGACTTTCATCCTCTGTATTCTGCATGGTATCAGCCCACAATACCTGTGCTTCTGATTTTTTTCTCTGCAAGCAGTCATAAACCTGGAGTGTGTGGTACAAAAGTCCGCCCTCACAGGAACTGTGAAATCTGGTGGATGCCGGAGCCTTGTAAAAATCACTCTTGCGGATAAAATCCAGCAATCTGTCAATACCGTCTCTATGTACGGAGACAAGCAGCTCCTCAAAACGTTTGATATTCTCTGCCATCTGCTCTTTTGTAAATGCCATTACCTTGCCCTCCTCATTTTCTTATCAATCATTCTCTCGTATCTGGCTACGCCCTCCGGGTCAACCTCTTTTGCAACCTGGTAAAGCTCAAATAGCTTATTCTTCAGGATTTGCATTTCCAGGATATTCTTATAATCGTTCACATCCAAACGGAAGCGGATAGCCGACATTTGTTCCTGGATTCCACGGATTCTGATCTGCTGTGGTACTTCCTCCGGAAGATTCTTATATCTGTCTACCTCCTGTTTGGAAATCATGCGGCTTTCTTCCAGGAACCTTGTCATATTCTGGAGCAACCCGAATACCGCCCGGTGTTTCGGATGCTTCGGTAACCACATGCCACGAGGCACCAGCAACGCCATTTCCTGGTATGTCATGGGTGCGTTCTTGTTTGTATAACTGGCAACCGGCGGATTCTGCATCTTCTCCACCAGCTCAGCCTCTCTCTGTCTCTGCTCCTTGCTGTTTCCGGAATCCGGAGCTTTGCTGTTTCTTCCGAAAAACTCTTTTAATTTATCCATGAGCTTCACTTTTTACCTCCACCATCTTTATAATCACTTCCACCCTCGGATTTTCCGAGTAGAATTTTCTGCACTGGCAGTCAACAATCTGGGTATCATCCCGGTACGCTATCGTGTTCAGACTGTCGGCGATAACCTTAACCACGTTGTCCATATCTGGCTTCTTTGTGGGCCGTAGCAAGCCTTTTACCATCTGCTCCTTAATCTTCTTTGACTTGCTTTTCGGAATGCCGTAATAAGCCAAAATCCGCATATCCAGCATCGCATCATCCGGGAAACGGAAGTCCTGGCACTGCTCATGGTAGATACATTTCACCAGGTTCTCATAGATAACCGTCTTTTTCGGTGTAACATTGTTTACCATGGTGTTACGGACTTTCCCGGTTTTTTTGTCTTTGAAGCCGTTCGGGTTGTACATAACCTTTGTCTGTGGTCTGCCTTTCCCGGTAGGTTCTCCAGGGACAACAAATTTTACCTCGTCCACTTAATTACCTCCCTCTGCTTTCCGTTCTCCGCATCTGTCTGTTTTTTGACGGTACCAGACGAGAGCTTTGATTGAACTGCTTACCGTACCGGTTCATTCCAACGGCTTCTCCTGCCGCCTTGGTCTTTGAATATCTCGACTTACTCATGTGCTTCCCTCCTATCTGCTTGTATCAGCTGTTTCATCACACTCGGAAACTACCAGGTAATAATCCAGGGTCTTTCCCGTCTCTGTGCGTTTTCTTTTGGTCTGCCTCACAGCGTACCCGTTCTTAATCAGGATCTGGGCTACGTTCAGCCTGTCCTCCTGGTTGTAAATTCTTAACTCCGTTTCGCTTTTCGCCATTTTATCCCTCCATAAATTCTGCCATTCTGTCAAACCTCTGTGCTGCCGACTGCATGCGGAACGAATCTCCGGATATTTCCACCGGGTAGCACGTTTCCAGAATCCTGTCATAAATACGCTTGTAACGAATGTCTGTAGCATCCATCATTTCATCCAGAGACAGATTTGTTGTCAGAACCATCGGTTTTGATACCCTGGAACGGCTGTCGATGATGTTATAAACCTTTTCCAGAGCGTAGTCCGTGTTTCTCTCAGTACCCAGATCATCCAGGATCAGGAGCTTTGCACTGTTCAGCATCGCAATATACTCGGCTTCATCCTGCTTCTGGATATTCTGCAGTATCTTTACGAACGATGTCATTATGACGGAAGTGCTGCTGTCCAGAAGCTCATTTGCGATGCAGGCTGATGTAAAACTCTTTCCGGTACCTACCGGGCCATGGAAGATAAGCCCCTGGTTCTCGGAAAACATACGGTCGAACCGTTTTGAGTAATTCACTGCCAGCCGGTATGCTTTCTGGTTGTGGCTGTTTACCTGGTATTTTGAAAACCTTGCATCCCGGTATTTACTGTCCATCAGGGAAGCATCCCTCATTCTCTGGAGCCGCATCATTTCCTGTTGGTACTTTTCCTGCTCTTTTCTCCTGTTCTCAGCCTCAACCCGGCATTTACATAGGCATGATACAATTTTTTCTCCACCGTCACCGAATATTCCAGCCGGTATATTTAACCTTTTCTGCTTCGGTGTATGGCACTTTCCGCAATACACAAGCCCGTCCTGCCCTATGTAGTCTCCATCTTCCAGCTCCGGACTTCCATCTGGTATTAACCCGTTCATGCAGTCCGATACGGTTTTACTGATTTCTTCCATCTCGTTACCTCCTATCTCCTGAACGGGTTGCCTCCGGTTTCAGGTCTTTTCGTTTCAACCGGCTGTTCGTTCATTTTCGGGAGGAAATCGGCAAAAGGAACCGAATCTCCCAGGAACGTCTTTCCGTGTTTGATATACTGTTGCTCTGTTTTCTGCCGTCTGCACTGTTCCGCATAATTCATGGCTGCTGTCAGAAGCTCCTCCGGAGAATATCCGTCCTTGATACGGGCTTTATACTTCTTATAGCACTGCCCCTTATCTGCCTTTCTCGGATATGCCGCCCAGAATGTCTCAAAATCCTTGTCATACTTCGGTGTTTTCTTTTCTGCTTCCGGAGGAGTTTCTTGTTCTGGCGTATCGTTAGTTGTAACATCATCGGTAACGTTATTTTCTGCGTTTTCCTCTGCTTCCTGTCTCTTTCTCGCTTTGAACTTTGCCTGACGTTCTGCGTTGCTCTTTTTATCTTTGATGTACTTGTTGTAATAAGACCGCCATTCACTCCAGTCGTGGAAGTACAGCTCCCCGTCCACTTCATCAATCCAGTGATTCTGAATGAGGGTTTCAACAACCGTTTCAGCATCCAAACCCGGAGCCAGTCCAGGTTTTAACACATCCGCTATGTCGCTCCGATCAGCACTTACTATTAACCCGTCCATGCCGGCGTTGTCGATACCCCAGAGCCAAAGGAACACCAAAATCCCCATTGCTTCATTCTGCGAACATCCGATTGACTTGTAGAGGCTTCTCAGCTTTCCGCCTATCAATTTCTGGTCTACGCTAATCCATGCCACCTTGTTTCCACCACCATTCTTTCTGTAATCCGGCTAAATGCCTGCCGTTAAATCCAGGATGCCGATAGGGTGCCGCAACTTCTTTGTTCTGAGGCAGTAGTCGCAAACTCCGCATCTCTCCGGTTCTACCTTTCCACTTTTTACCTGCTTAATCCGGTCAATGTGATACTGTACCGTGTGCATAGCTTCCCGGAGGAAGTTTTCCTGCACATGGATAACCTCGATGTCCGTTGTCGGTTCCTTGGAGGCTGCCGCTATGTAGAACGGAAGCCTCTTTCCGGTATTCTGTCGAACTGTCTCCTGGTAAATTGCTCCCTGAGTGTCATACCCCCAGAAGCGGATAAAATCCAGATAGCCCAGATCCCGTACCCATTTCATTTTTTTAATACTCTCAACGATTTTTAAATCAGTGATTACAATATCTTTCAAGTAGGAATCTATCTTGATTTTCCACGGTATACCAAAAATCTCAGCCGTCATAATGACCTGTTTTTCGCCGGACATACACTGCATGAAATACTCGTCGCTCTCGATTCTCTGGATGATAGCATTTGCTTTCTTGTAATCCGCTTTCAGCTCGCCTTTCTGAGTAAAGATTTCCGGATTTTCACTCTTGAATCTATCCAGGCTTTCCGGACCCTCAAAATAGCTGTCCACATAGCTCCCGACCAGCAGAGCGGTTGTCTTTTCCTCCTGGTATTCTCCACGGAGTTTCGCCATGGCTCTTGCCTCACATCCGACCTGTCCGTATGTACCTGAGAAGTCCTTAAACTGGGAAACCGACATATATTCAAAATTAGCTTCCGGAGAATAATAATTTTCAGGTGTCAGAATCACGGCTTACACCTCCTCAAAAGAAGCACCGGTAAATCTGATATAGTCTTTAATCTTTGCGACCTGCTGTGGTGTTCCGGTAATTCTCAGTGTTGCAATCTGGCCTCCAGGGTACGCACGTTCCGGAACTTGTGCCTGTCTCATTTCTGCCGGTGCTGGAGAAGTTGGGATTCCCTGGGTAGAAACTGCCGTTTTTTCAACGCTTTCCGGCTGTACCATTTCCTGGGTATTTTCCGGAGTTGGTGCGGTCTGCTCCCTTGCCGCCTGTTCTGCAGCTGCTCTTTCTCTCGCTTCTCTTTCTTCCTGTTCACGTTTCTGCTGTTCGAGGATTCTCTGCTCCTGGGCGTTCAGCTCATTCATTTTGCGGATTGCATCCTGGAGAGTGAGAGACTTATAAAATACCTGGAGCATATCATTCTCGTATTTGCTCGCAAAGCTCTTGATCGTCTCAATATCTCCAACAATCAACTGAATACCGTTGTCGATGCCCTCTTTCCAGCTCTTTTTAGTAGCTGTCGCATTTTCCCATCTGCTGTCATAGATATGCTCGTGGGCTTTTTCCCAGATACATTCCGGGAGGGCACCTACTTTCTGTTTCCAGTAGGCATCAATCTCGGCTCTTGCCTTTTCCTTGCGGCGTTTCTCGTAATCCTGGACCTGTGTGTTGATAGCTGCGATAGGCTTATCAATCAGGGCAACCAGCTCTTTTGCCTGTTTCTCGATAACCCCATAGGGCTCCAGGCACTTCTCTTTCACTTCCTTACGTCTGTCCTCAATGGTTTTCGCCAATGCTCTCAGGGTGGCAACATCGGTTTTTGCCGACTTAATGGAATCATCGTCATATACCATACTGGTATACTCAGCAAGTGCCGCCTCCAGATTTGTCTTGATCTCCTCAAAATTCCATGTAACCTTTCCGGGTTCCTGTTTTACATTTACGCTAATCTCATTCATGCTCATTTCCTCCTATCTGAATGGCAACTCGTCCTCAATATCATCCGGTATCATAAAATCTTCCCCTACGGGCGGCTGTCCGTACTGCTGTTCCTCAAACTTCCGGAAATCTTCCAGATTGCTCTCCGGGATATTTCCGGCAGGTACCGGCTCTTTTTCCTGTGCATCTCTAACCTGGGCGAACACATCAACCGGTGTTCCATTATCCGGAAGTGCTGCCGGCGTGTTTCCTGGAAGTGCCGTATTTCTGAACTCTGCATCGCCGCCGTCCTCGTATGCTCGCATCTGCTCGATATTGTCAAAATCGAGGTCGATCAGCTTGCACAACCGTCTCAGCACTGTTTTCTTGTACATTTCTCCGGTGGAGCTTACCCACGCCTGGCTGTTTGCCGCCTTTGAGTACGTATTTCTAACATTCTCGATTTCTTCCTTGCCCATGGTGTCATACAGCATAGAACCGTCCTTGAATACCACAATCGCAAAAGCTCCGACCAGTGGCTTATTGGAGAACGGAAGTGGTTTGTAAACAACATTCTGTACTCCAGAATCTACCGATTCCTCGAAGAAGTCCCCCTCACGTACCACCTTTGCAAAAATGTCCTTGATCTCATTCTTGCTGTACCGCTTGCAGAGTTTGATTTCGCCTTTGTAATCTGTCTGGAACTTCATTTCTCCGCCATACGGAATTGCGTAACATTCCCCGTTGAAGAAATCCAGCCCCAGGAACGCTCCCTTTGCCAAGCAGATAGGGATTGACGTATAATCAATTTCCTGCAACTGCTTTTTCTTTTTGTTGTCCCGGAGCATATCCCGGATTACCGTAATACTGTTCAGGATAAATCTGTCCTGGTTAAAACCCTTGGGAAGTGCCCCTCTGTTTTCAGTGAGCTGCTTTAGCAATCCTTTCTGGATGCCGTCCAGCCAGTCTTTCGTTGTTGCTTGTGCCATGCTCTTTTTCCTCCTGTCTGAATATTTTTTTCTATCTCCATCGCCGCAAGGGTAACGGAGTTGATAGCTTTTCTTATAATCCATTCACGGATTACGTCCGGTAATAAATAAGGCATATAACTTTCGTCTTTTCCGGAAGATTTTGCTTTTCTTCTGGCATAGTTCACAGCCTCTGTGTATTCTTCATCATCCAGCCTGAATCCATCCGCCTCCAGCTCTGTCCGGATTTCCTGGTATTCTACAGCCACCGCTTTACCTCCTCCTTAATCTCCCGGCACAATGCCCTGAGAAGAAACATGAACGGCAAAACCGTCCACTCACTTCCTACCGCTATGTAGCCTCTCTCGTGATAAGCGTATCTGACTGCCAGTGCTGTCAAGATTATTCCGGCTGCCAGTATGAGCCAGTTTTTAATGATCCACTTCATGTCCTGCCTCCTATCTGTAAAACCTGTGGTTCCCCACCTGGTAAAGAAATTCCAGATTTCTACTATGCCAGCTTGCCCGGTCACAACTCTCGAAATACAAAGCACCTTTGCTTTCATCCCATCCGCTTTTCACAAGTTCCATAGCCTTATAGCAATCCTCATTCGGGGATGTTGTGTAATAACGTCCACCGTCCATCGTGACGGAGAACTGGTTTTTCTGGAAAACAACCTCTCCGATGCTGTCCGGGAATCCGTCACTCCATACCCTATTGAGTACCACCAACATTACAAGGGCTTTCCCCTCTGTGCTTTCTCCCTCAGCTTCCGCCATGGCGACTTTTAGGAGAATTTCTTCCTCGTCTGCATCCCAGTCCCGGCTATAAACAAGTCTGTCTGTTTCATCCGCTGTGATTGTTTCCGGTTCGACCGGCTCCTGGGTATCGGTTGCCATTGTGTTTTCCGAAGCAACAACTATCCTTTGAACGTGTGCCGTTTCATTCTCGGCAGTTATTCCTTTTACAGTAATTGCCAGGAATATCATGGAAGCCTCAACCGTCAGGATTTTTAGCGTTCCTTTACGAAGCATTTTCAACACCTACTTTCAGCGGAGTAACGAAAATTCCCAGATCAAGCTCCGGCTGGTTCTTAACCGCTTCTAACAGGTCGGCATCTGTTTCAATGCCAAATTCTTTTTTCATAACCTCTCTCAGTCTGTCAATAAGCTCCATAACCGTTCCCCCTTTCTGTGAATTTTTCTGCAAGCATCCTCAGCTCAGATATTGTCTTTGCCAGGTTGTCCAACGATTCAAGTATTGCATCCAGGCCTTTTCTTTCCTCGGCATCAATCTTTCCATCCGCCGCTATGGAAATAAGCCTCTTTTTCATTGCGTGGATTTCTTCATCATCCAGCCCGTTCAGAAGCCGCACCGTGATTCCTTGCAGACTGTCTATGTTTGTTGATACCGGCAAGCCTTTTCCTATAGGACATTCTTTCTTGCAATACATGTTCTTCAGTTCCGGAGCGTGGTAAAGGTCAGCCATCATAACCACCGTATCAACCGGTACGCTCTTGGTTATCCCCAACTCATGGTTTGCCAATGTGGACGGGGAAATTCCTAAAAGCTCCGCAGCACTTTCCCTACTATTCAGTTTTTCGTTGTACGATGCCGCCTTTTTCCTACAGGCGAAGTAAACATTTTCATTACAGTTTGTACAGTTACTCTCCATGTTCCCTAAACCTCCGTTACCGTATAATATCCTTAGACTTGTTATTCGCTATCCGCATCCGGTATTTGCAGATAGTCACTAATCTTTTTTACGGCAACTGGGCTGTATACCCTGCCATTAAGGACCGAAGAAACGTATGGTCTGGTCAATCCGAGGCTGCTTGCCAGTTCGTTGACCTCTAAATCCATGTCGATCATCTTCTTTTTTGCTTCCTTACACCAGGGAGACAACTTTTTTGCCATCCAGATACCCTCCTTTTCTTTACATTTGTGCGGTTTTCGATTAAAATGAAAGAGATTATGTTTTTGCGTTTGTTTTTCGTTCTCAAATTCATTTTACATTTGTTACTTTAGCTCATTTTAATGAGTTTGTCAATGCGATATTTTCATTTTTATGAGTTCTGTTTTGGGAGGATGCTATGTTTTACGATAATTTCAATGAGGTGTGCCGGCAAAAAGGCACCACAATAACAGGAGTGCTTAAAGCCCTGGGAAAGAGTACGGGTAGTACCGGCACCTGGCGAGAAGGCAAATTCCCTAAACTTGATACAGTCATGGAAATGGCAGAATTTTTGGGAGTTTCTCTGGATGAACTGGTTTACGGAAAAACTCAGTTTAATGCGTTGTCAGATTCAGAACGTGAATGGCTGGACATCATCGCTCACATTCCGGAGGAAAAACAGAAAATGTGCAAAGATTTCCTCCGCACCCACATGGTAGTCCCAGAGAAATACGCCGACCGTAAAAGGGGATAATAACCAACGAATATTTTGAATGGTTCAGGAATAACAAGAAAATACAGAAATGACGGAGGTGTGTTTATGGAGAACAATAAGCCCGTAATAGAGCTGCTGTTGAAAAGAGACGAGGATCCGGAAACCTTTGTCTTTGAATTGCAACGTCTCCTGATGTGCTACCAGGTAGCCAGCCGGGAAGATAGAAATGTGGTATGGGCGGCTCTAAACAAATATGCTGCTCAGGTAGATAAGATTAGCCCCGAATAGGGGCTTTTTCTGTTGGAGGGAATATATGAGTAGGACAACGAACAAAAGACCTGGAAGTGCCAAATCCGGACGTTCCAGGAAGCAAAAAGTGGCAATCTACATCAGGGTATCAACGCTGTACCAGGTGGACCGTGATTCTCTGCCGATGCAGAGGAAAGACCTGATCGCTTACGCCAGCCTGATTCTCGGTATAGAGGAATACGAGATATTCGAGGATGCCGGCTACTCTGGAAAGAACACTGACCGTCCGGCTTTTCAGGAAATGATGCAGAGGATCCGCAAGGGAGAATTTACCCATGTACTCGTCTGGAAGATAGACCGTATTTCCAGAAATCTTCTGGACTTTGCGGAAATGTACGAGGAATTGCAGGATCTCCGGGTTACTTTTGTCAGTAAGAACGAACAGTTTGACACTTCGACCGCTATCGGAGAAGCCATGCTGAAAATTATCCTGGTATTTGCAGAACTTGAACGTAACATGACCTCTGAGCGTGTCACAGCAACTATGATTTCCAGGGCGAACAGCGGTCTGTGGAACGGTGGCCGCATCCCTTTTGGATATGATTATGATCCGGATAAAACAGCGTTTTCCATCCGGGAGGACGAGGAAAAGGTCTGCCAAATGATAAAGAATGACTACATGGAGCATAAGTCGCTCGTACACACTTCCCGGATGCTCAATGCTTCCGGTTACAAAACAAGATCCGGTGTCGAGTGGTCTCCTACCGCTGTCTGGATCATTGTCTCCAGTCCGTTCTATGCCGGTATATATCGCTACAACCGATATAAAGGAACTGAGCGGCGTGTCGAAAATCCGGAGGACGAATGGATTATGATCCAGAACCACCACCCGGCAATCTTCTCTCTGGAGGAACATGAGAAAATGCTGGCCATACTGGACGAGAACTCACGCAACCGTAGGTCTGTAGGTCAGAGACACCAGACCGAACGTGTGCATATTTTCGGAGGCATTGCTTACTGTGGAAAATGTGGAAGCAAGATGGTTTCTACTCCTGGCAGACTTCATGTGAACGGTTATCGTCCAACAAATTACAGCTGTCCGAAGCACCGAAAGACCAAAGAATGTGATAACCCAACTGTGTCAGATACTCAGGTAGGGGAATTTGTCATAAACTATATTCTTAACATGCTGGGGGCAAAGAAAAAGTTCTCCACGATTGAGAATCCGGAGGACCTGGAACGCTGTCTCCTATACGGGAACACCTTTTCAGAGGTTGAACATATAGACAGCAACGGTCTGAATGAGTATTTTAATCTTCTCTCCAGGTATAGCTCCGATGATTCCTATACCTTTTCCGTCAAGAAGTCACGGAAGAAAAAAGCAGAGGTTGACCCGGAGGTGGAGGCTCTGAGAAAAGAGAAAGAAAAACAGGAACGTGCCATGAAAAGGCTCCAGGACCTCTATCTGTACTCCGATACCTCTATGTCGGAAAAAGATTTCATCATCCGGAAAACAGAAATTTCAAAACGCCTGGAGGAGATCAACGCCATGCTGGGTATGGTTGCCAAAAACAGCGAACCCTCTCTATCGGACGAGGAATTTGTCCGCCAGGCAAGCCACCTGTTAATCTCCAGGGAGCTGCAAAACAGGCAATACATATATTTCAAGAACCTGGCTCAGAACGTTTCCCCGGAAATTCTGAAAGCATACATGGAAACCGTCCTTGATTCCGTGCTGCTCGTGGACGGGCGTGTGTCCTCCATCGTGTTCCGGAACGGTCTGACCCACAAATTCAAATACAAATCGTGACCGGCGTAAATTCCGGCAGTAAAAAACCGGCAGGAACATTTCGCTCTTGCCGGTTTCTTTATCGCTATACGGTTATGCCATTATCCCACAGTTCCTCACTTGCCAGATCCAGCGTATCATCCCAGACTACGCCGTAGCCACAACAGCTTACTTCCGCTCTGCAGAACAGCTCTGGATTGTCTCTCATTTTCTCAAACTCCGGGATTTCATCAAACAGAGGTTTTACATCGTACCGCTTTACCACTCCACCCGTGAACTCTGCCTCCAGTATGAAATCTTCCAGCGGTGTTACTCTTTTCAGTACGCCATCCACAATACCACCTCCATCTATGCTGTGGCTACCAGCCCCTCTATTCGAGGGGAGGCAGCTTTTTGTTTAGTTGTTTGGTTTCCCACATTTCCAACAGTTCGTCTCGGTGTATCTCCCACCATTCCATAGCCATCTTATGGGCTCTTTTGGGGAGATTACCTGCAAGTACCCGTCCTGTCCTGATGTCGATTGATTCCATCTTTCCGCCGTATTCTGCGTGGAAGTGTGGCGGCTGATGGTCTTTATTGAACATCCTGATTGTGATACCGTAGAACGTTGATATTTCAGGCATTTCCGTAGCTCCTTTCCTTTTGATAACTTAACTTTAGCGTACAGAAAACCTTGTGTCAAACCTTATTTTGCTGATTTTTTATAAAGTTTACGTTTGTAACATTCCGGTGTCATTGTATAAACATGGCATCGCCGAAGCTGAAAAAACGATACCGCTCTCTCACTGCTTCCTCATATGCTTTCATAATCGTTTCTTTGTCTGCAAATGCAGACACCAGCATCAGCAAGGTGGATTCAGGCAGATGGAAGTTGGTGATCAGGGCGTCCATGATCTTGAAATGGTAGCCGGGGTAGATGAAGATTTCGGTCCAGCCGCTTCCTGCTTTCAGGATACCGTTTTCGTCCGTGGCGGATTCCAGGGTTCTGCAGCTGGTGGTGCCGACGCAAATGACGCGGCCACCGGCGGCTTTGGTATCGTTGATAAGCTTGGCCTGGTCTTCTTCTACCATATAGAATTCAGAGTGCATATGATGCTGGGTTACATCGTCCACCTTGACCGGACGGAAGGTACCAAGACCGACATGTAAGGTCACATGGGCCAGTTTTACGCCTTTGGCCCGGATCTGCTCCAGCAGCTCCGGTGTGAAATGGAGTCCTGCAGTGGGCGCCGCTGCAGATCCTTCATGCTTGGCGTAGACGGTCTGATAACGGTTCTTATCCTTTAACTGATGGGTGATATAAGGCGGCAGCGGCATCTGTCCAAGCTGATCCAAAATTTCCTCGAAGATGCCGTCGAACTCAAAACGGATCAGGCGGTTGCCTTCGTCTACCACGTCGATAACCTCCGCCTTCAGCAGGCCGTCGCCGAAATCAATACGCGTGCCGGGTCTGGCTTTCTTTCCGGGCTTTACCAGAGTCTCCCATACATTGTCGGCCTTACGCTTCAGGAGCAGTACTTCGATATGCGCGCCGGTGTCTTCTTTGACTCCCAGGAGACGGGCCGGTATAACTTTTGTGTTGTTAACCACCAGGCAGTCACCCGGGTTCAGGTAGTCGATGATGTCCCGGAAGATCTTGTGTTCGACACTGCCTGTCTTTTTATCCAGTACCATAAGCCGGGAGCTGCTGCGGTCCTCCAGCGGATCCTGGGCTATCAGCTCCTGGGGTAAATCGTAATAAAAATCGCTTGTTTTCATGCTGTAATTCCTGTCCTTTGAATAGATTTATATCATTTTTAGAACTTTCTCTTCTTAAACCAATACAAAATCGCGCCCACCACCACAATGCTCAGCACGATCACATACAGATATCCGAACCTCCACCCAAGCTCCGGCATATACTTGAAGTTCATGCCGTACCAGCCCACGATCAGAGTCAGCGGCTGGAAGATGATGGTCACCATGGTAAAAAGCTTCATGGTGTTGTTCAGGTTGTAGTTCAGGGTGGCATCCATGGCCTCCCGCAGATGAATCAGATTGTCACAGAGCAGCTGGGTGTTATTGCTGAGACGCTCGGATTTGTCTGTAAAAATCTTGAAATAACGCAGATCTTCTTCCTCGAACAAATCATTTTCATTCTCCTGCAGGGACTCTCCGATGTCGATGAGCTGCTCATAATAGTTCTTCAGAGTCGATAGGCGGTTTCGCAGATCGAAAATCTCCGTATTCAGCTCCGGATCCACCTTGCCGTTGACCACTTCACGCTCCATGGCAATGATTTGTCGTTCAGTCATGACCAGGCCGCGGTTGCCGCTGGACAGCAGGCGCTCCAGCACACCGTAGATCACCTTCTCCATGGTGGCATTCTGCCGGAAACGACCAATGGCGTCCAGGAACATCTGCCGGATACTGTCCTCTTTGTCAATGATCTTCACCACCACGAACAGATTTTTCTTGATGAAAAAACCGATACGGTTACGCCTGGTGCTTAAATTCAGGATATCCACGATATTGATCATACCGAAGCTGAACTCGTCGTATACATCCATACTGGTTCGGAAATGGGTGAAATCTGTCATACAGTCCTTGACCGCCACCTCTGAAAGTCCCAGCTCCTGATAGCAGCTTTTCAATTCATCCAGCGTCAGATAACCCACGCAGATATCATGGAAATCCAGCTGCTCCAGACTGATCTCCCGGATTTCTTTATTGTGAATCGAATAAAACATGTTGTCCCTCCCCGTATGTCCGTACACATTTTTCTATTCTACTGCTTTTTTCAGTCCGCGTAAAGCAGTTTCTGTTTCCCTTCCGCTCTTTTGCCATATATCAGTCAGGAACGGCTCCCCCGACGGGCTGCATCCAGGACCTTCATAACCCGCAGGCTGTGTTCCAGTCGTCTGTCCAGCTCCGCCTGGTTTTTATTTACATAGTATTCGGTAAATGCCGTCAGCTCCTCCGCGAAAATGCTGTCCCGGCGGGCCAGCTCGTAATGTATCGGCTCCTGCTTATTTTCCTGATAACTGAACTCTTCAAACCGACCGGAATTGGAATGGCTGAACATGCAGCCCTTATCACCCTCGATATTCACTGACAAAGGCGCGCCGCAGTCCTTGGCTGCCACACAGACACACTGGAACGTCGGATATTCCATAACCAGAATGCCTGACATGTCCACGCCCTTCTCCATATTCGGATAGTAATGAACTGCCTTAGGCTCGCCAAACAAGCCCACCACAAAATGAATATTGTATACATTCAGGTCCATCAGCGCGCCGCCTGCCTTGGCCGCATCGAATACCGGCGCGATGTTCCCCTGCTTGAATGCCTCATAGCGACTGGAATACTGGGAGAAATTCAGCTGCACAATCTTCACATCGCCCAGACCCGGAAGCAGCTCCCGAACCTTTTCATAGTTGGCATTGTACTGATTGGTAATAGCCTCAAAGAGAACCAGCCCCTTTGCCCGGGCCAGCTCTGCCAGTTTCTTCGCCTCTTCATAGGTCACCGTAAATGGTTTTTCCAGAATCACATGCTTCCCTGCCTCCAGGGCCTGCTTTGTGAAGCTGTAATGCAGGTGATTGGGCACCGGAAGATACAATACATCAATCGACTGATCCGCTAACAGCTTCTCATAACTGTCATAGGCCACCGGAACCTGATACTTCTCACAGATCTCCTTACGTTTTTCTTCTTTCCGTGCAAATAAAGCCCGCACTTCCATCTTCGGAATCAATTTTGCCGCCTCCAGAAACCAGGGCACCGTCATGCCTGCTCCTACAATACCAATCTGCATAAGTACTCCCTCCCGCATTTGTCTTATTTTTCGTCAATCATACGAGTATGTTGACTCTCTTTCGCTCATTATACCACGCCGCATTTATCCTGTCAGCCTAAAACAGGACACCGACCCCATTTTCCGGGGAATCGATGCCCTGTAAGTTTTTTACAGTATCAACTTACTGACGAAGCTCTGCCTTCAGACCCTCCAGGCCTTTCAGGATCCGCTTCATGGCTGCGGAAATATCACTCTCCTCCAGAGTCTTGTCCTTGCCGCGGAATACAATGGAGTAAGCCACAGACTTGTAGCCTTCCTTAATCTGGCTTCCCTCATAGATATCAAACAGCTTGAAGCTCTCTAAGTGGCTGCCGCCCTTCTGTTCAATGACCTCCTCAATCTGGCCTGCCAGCACATCCTTCGGGATGACCATGGAAATGTCACGGGTCACTGCCGGGAACTTGGCAATTCCCTCGTACTTGCGGTCAAAGGTGGCCATCTCAGTTACCACCGGCATATCCAGAACTGCCACATAAGCGCGCTCACCAATGCCGTAATTGTCAGCCACTACCGGATGGACCTCTCCCAGATAACCTACCAGCTTCTCATCATAGTAGATGTTTGCCTGGCGGCCCGGATGCAGATAATTCTTGCCTGCCTTCGGATCATAATGTACGCGATCACGCATACCTAATTTTTCAAAGAACTCCTCAATTACACCCTTCATATTGTAGAAGTCGCCGTCACCGTACATACCCAGAGTGAACTGCATCCGCTCATCCGGAAGCTCGCTAAGCGGAAGCTCCTTTGCAATGTAGATGTTGCCCAGCTCGTAGAGGCGCACGTTCTTGTTTCTGCGGTTGTAGTTGGTCGCCAGGGATGTCAGCATGCCGTTCATGGATGTGGTACGCATGATGCTGAAGTCCTCGCCCAGCGGGTTGGAGATCTTAATCGCCTGACGCATGGGATCATCTGCTTCAAGCAGCAGTTTGTCAAATACCTTCGGGCTCTCGAAGGAGTAGGTCATGCCCTGGGAGAAGCCGCAGAACTCCGCGATATCTCTGGCCACAGCCTCCACCCGAAGCTTGAACGGAAGCTTACCGGTGGTCGCCTCTCCTCTCGGAAGAGTGGTCGGGATATTGTCATAACCGAAGAAGCGTGCAACCTCCTCTGCCACGTCAGCCAGACGGTGAATATCCTGACGGAAGGTGGGCGCTACGATCTCGTTGGTCTTCTCATCGTAATCCAGCTCGACCAGCTTCAGGTAATCCAGCATCTGCTCCTTGGTCAGATCGGTTCCCAGCAAGGCGTTGATCTTGTCTGCGTCGAACTCCACTCTGGAAGGCTCACTCTTACCATTGTATACGTCTACCATGCCGTCTACCACTTCACCGGCGCCAAGCTCCTCGATAAGCTGGCAGGCACGGTCGATGGCAGCCTGTGCATTATTCGGATCCAGTCCCTTTTCGAACTTACCGGAAGCATCTGTACGAAGACCGATACGCTTTGCGGAAAGACGGATATTTACGCCATCGAAGCAGGCTGCCTCAAAGAGCATGGTCTTTACATTATCGGTAATCATGGAATTCTCGCCGCCCATGATACCTGCGATTCCCACAGCCTTCTCGCCGTCGCAGATCATCAGGACATTTTCATCCATGGTACGCTCCTGGCCGTCCAAAGTCACAAACTTCTCGCCTTCCTCTGCCCGGCGTACCAGGATCTGATGACCCGCGATGGTATCCAGATCGTAGGCATGCATGGGCTGGCCATACTCTTCCATTACATAATTGGTTATATCCACGATATTATTGATGGGACGGATGCCATTGACTGCCAGTCTGCGCTGCATCCACTGCGGTGAGGGAGCCAGCTTGATATTCTTGACCACTCTCGCACAATAACGGGGGCAGAGATCCGCATCCTTTACATCTACCTTGATATAATCATTGACATCTCCGCCGGAGCCCTTTACGGTTACCACAGGCGGTACAAACTTCTTCCGGAAGGTCGCTGCAGCCTCTCGGGCAATACCGATGACACTGTAGCAGTCCACACGGTTGGAGGTAATCTCGTACTCAAACACTACGTCGTCCAGACCCAGGGCGTGGATAGCGCTCTCGCCTACCACTGCGTCATCCGGGAAAATATAGATTCCGTATTCCGGCGCTTCCGGGTACATCTCCCGGCTCTGACCCAGCTCCTCGATGGAGCACATCATACCGTTGGACTCCACGCCACGAAGCTTTCCCTTCTTAATCTTGATTCCGCCCGGAGTCATCTTGCCATCATGTCCGCCGGCCACGCGGCCACCGTCCAGAACCACCGGAACCTTCTGTCCTTCCTTTACATTGGGGGCGCCTGTAACGATCTGAATCGGCTCTGCCTCTCCGATATTAACCTGGCATACTACCAGCTTATCCGCGTCCGGGTGCTGCTCAATCTTTACGATCTGACCAATGATGATATTTTCCAGATCTGCGTCCAGTCTGGTGAAGCCCTCCACCTTAGTTCCGGAAAGTGTCATCGCATCGGTGTATTCCTGGGCCGTCACATCCAGATCGGGCACATATGCTTTAATCCATGATAAAGATGTATCCATTTTGTTTTCCTCTCTTTCTATCACGTACGTTCCCCGTGCTGCGCTCGAGAAAATGAAACAGCACGGCTCACTGCTATCAAAACTGCTTCAAGAATCTGATATCATTCTCATACAGCAGTCTCATATCATCAATCTCATACTTCAGCAGCGCAATTCTCTCCAGACCTACACCAAAGGCAAATCCGGTGTACTCGTTGGGATCGATCCCGCACATCTCCAGTACATGAGGATGCACCATACCGCAGCCCAGGATCTCGATCCAGCCGCTGCCCTTGCAGAACCGGCAGCCCTTACCACCGCATTTGAAGCAGCTTACATCTACCTCGGCGCTGGGCTCCGTAAACGGGAAATGATGGGGACGGAACTTGGTTTTCGTCTCTGCTCCAAACAGCTCCTTGGCAAACTCCTCCAGTGTACCCTTCAGATCCGCAAAGGTAACATTCTTGTCCACAACCAGACCTTCAATCTGATGGAAGGACGGGGAATGGGTTGCGTCCACCTCGTCAGAACGGAATACACGTCCCGGCGCAATCATACGGATAGGAAGCTTGCCCTGCTCCATTACACGCGCCTGGCACGGAGAAGTCTGGGTCCGCAGCACGATATTTTTATTAATATAAAAAGTATCCTGCTCATCCTTGGCCGGATGTCCTTCCGGAATATTCAGCTTCTCAAAGTTGTAAAGGTCGTACTCGATCTCCGGTCCCTCGACTACCTCGTAGCCCATGCCGATGAAGATACGCTCTACCTCTTCCAGCGCGATGGTGTTCGGATGACGATGACCTACATTATTCTTCTTGGCCGGAAGGGTTACGTCGATAACCTCTGCCTTCAGCTTCTCCTCGCGGACCATGGCCTCCATCTTTGCCTTGGCCTCTTCCAGAACCTTCTCGATTTCCTCGCGTGTCTCATTCACCAGCTGGCCTACCTTCGGTCTGTCCTCCGGAGCCACATCCTTCATACTCTTCAATACGCTGGTCAGTTCACCCTTTTTACCGAGAATGGCCACGCGGGCTTCATTCAATGTGTTCAGATTCTTTGCTTCCCGAATCTGTGCAATGGCATTTTCCCGGATTTTCTGCAGTTTTTCCTTCATTGTTCTCACCTTTCCTGAATTATTGGTTTTTGAGGGACGTGTACTCCAGGGCAGTTTCAGAAAGCTATCGCTTTCTGAAACTCGCGGCTTTCGCCGCATAGGCAATTTCAAAAGCAGACATTTGTGTGCAAGCACCCAACTGCCTGCTTTTGAAACTGCCTGCCCTTCTCAATGCAAACGCGCAAAAAAGCTCCATCCCTACACATAGTAGGGACGGAGCATATATATTCCGCGGTACCACCCTGATTCCTGTCTCCATGCTTCTCGGACAGGCTCTCATCTTCTGCGTAACGTGCAGGCTGCGTCACCGCCTACCAAATCTCTTCAGCGATGCTGCTCCGGTGGGAATTTCACACTCTCTCCTGAACTTAAGCCCGCTCCCAGCCGCTGACGGTCTCTCTCTGAAAGAAGAAGAAAGGTTACTGTGCACCTTCGTTGCATTTGTCATATCAAGGATTATTCTAAACCTTTACGGGCGAAGATGTCAAGTACTTATTTGATAACATAGGTACTCAGCTTTCCGCTTCCCTTTTGCTCAAGTTTATCAATCTCACAAAGCTCCTTGAGCAATCGGAACGCCTTTGTTGTTCCTGCGCCAATCAAATCTTCGACTTCTTTTCTTGTAACACTGCCGTTTTCCTGTGCATATTGAAGAATAAGCGACTTCTGTTCATTCAGTGAAATATCTCTGTCCGCTTTATCAGATACCCGGACATCCATTTCCGGCTGCTCATTTCTATTCGGAAGTGTCACCCGAAAAACACCCTTTGCTGTTTCAAACTCTGGCTGAAATGGACAAGCTTTATACGCGCGCTCAATTTTTCCAATTCCTGTACCATAACTCTCAATCAATCTCATGCGGTAGAAAACAGCCGCAAGGTTCGGATTTCTCGATTGTGAGACACCAAGAAAAATGGATTTCAGCTCCAAACCGGATACAAGTCCTCCAAGAGAAACAAGTTCGATTCTGTCTTCATAGACATTGACCAGATTACTTCCACTAAAAGAGTAATCTCGATGAACGATGCTGTTCAGTAAAGCCTCTCTTACTGCTTCCTCCGGGTAATCTCTTCTATCAGTTCGATCCAGTCCTGAAAATGTTGCTTTCGTTTTATTAATTAAATCAATAAACTGGTATACATCCTCAAGCTGCTTTAAAATAGAGCCCTTAAATTCCTTTCTGTCTCGGAATAATTCCTTATCTGTTCCTTGAAAGAAAGCAACCTTCGTTGTTGTTTCACACTGGTCTGATAGCAGCAATGCAAGATTTGTATACAAACCATCTTCACCAATCAGCTTAAGAGTTCGCATTTGCGATGGTCCGATTTCGATAGACCTTCTCTGCATTTCTGTTTGGAGAGTATGGAACGTCAATTCCTGATTCATACTTCTGCACAGTTCAAAAGATCTACCACTGTTTTGAAGAATCATCTCCCGAATTCCCTCTTCCGTCATTGGCTGTGTAGAGCTTTCTTTTCTTACATACACTCCACCAGGCTTCAGACCTTTTTCACGGAGATAGTACGGTCGATTTGTTCCTGTTGTTACATCAATTTCGATGACTTGCTTTCCTTCTATTTCAATCGTATTGACTCTGACAAACGGCATGATGTCCGGTGCCAACGAATCCTTCAAGGAATTCACGATTTGGAGCATCACACTGTCCGGATCACTCATACCCAGAACTGCTCCATCTTTTCGTACACCGACATAAACGGTACCGCCCTCTGCATTTGCAAATCCCATCACCTCTTTTCGGATGTCAGGGACATATTCTTGCTTAAATTCGATATTCTGGTTTTCGAATGCTAACATCTTCTGCTCCTTTCTTTCTCGCTTCTTTCTTGTTTCTTTCTCATTGTAAGAGAGAAAGAAAAGTCAAGGGGTGTAGAAACCAATCTCTTGTTGAAAAAATTGACATAACGCTGTTCTCCTTCTATATATTCCAGCTCATTACCACACCCACAAATAGAGCCATTTGATAAAACAAATGCCGGAAGCGCATAAATACAGGCTTTCGGCATTTTAATCCGTTATTCAAACTCGACTACTTCAAAAATATTCTTAAATATATATATTTAAATTATGTGTCTTTTATCTCTAATACATTGACTCGCTGATTCTCTGTTGCCAATATGTTGCCGCTCCATTATAAACGCATAGATACCATTCTCTGATTGCTATTTCCCCTTTAATCTCCGTTCAATATCCGATGGTGCATAAAGAACATTCGTTATAATAACACTATCTCATTTTTAATGGTTCTCCCTAAATTTAGCAAAAGCGCTGGCAGCATCCTGTACTCTTCCTGCTTTTATATCATCATACCCTTTCTGTAACTTGACATGAAATTCTTCATCCGTCATCTGATCCACATTAAGAGAATCCGGAGCTTTTGGTAAAGTTACTGTAAATGGAATTCCTCCTGTCAGAGAAATTTGATTCAAATACATATCTATCGCCGTTGACATCGGAACACCCAACCTTGATAATACAGCTTCTGCACGTTCTTTTACCGTTGGATTTACTCTTAAGTTCAATGTAGCTGTTTTTTCCATACCCTAGCACCTCCTATATTTATGATTGCAACGCAAATGTCATTACATTGCAAGTCTTGATTTCAACCGTATTGACTCAACTCATCCTGAGAAAACCTTGAATCGTCACAAATATGTTCCGAAAGATTTGTAATTGAAGAAACTTCATCAATTCCTCTACCTCGTTTCCAGGTTCCGCACAGTCCTCTAAATCAGCATATTAGAATATAACTATATATTGGAAATCCAAATCTTTTCATTAATGAAAAACCCACCTCTGCGCCTTCGTTCCATTAGAACCATATAGCTGTACATTCGCTTCATTAACCGCCTGGCCGCTGCTCAGATCTATACACTTCTGTGAATCCAGGGCAGAAATCAACACAATACTGCCATCGGATTGCTGAACGCCGATCCACTTCTGGGCTTTGGAGCTATTGGAATCATATTGCTGAATATTCGTTCCGTTGGCTGTGGCGGCGCCGTTCACATCCAAGACCTTTCCGCTGCCCACATTAGTGAGCGTCAGATAACCCTTGGAATCATGAGTCACCCTCCACTTCTGTGCATTTGTCCCATTACTGATATAAATCTGTATATTAGCACAGTTGCTTTTAGAACCGCCGGAGACATCCAATGCATAATTCTGGTTTACCGCAGAACAAATCGTATAGATATCATCTTTCACATCATTCCGATGAGCCGTCGCCAGTTCATCCGGCTCCAAATTCTGCACCAGAATCCAGCGCTGCGCTTTGGAATTATTCGCTGTGTAAAGCTGTATATTGGAGCTATTTTTCGCAGTTCCATTGCTCACATCCATACATTTTGTTTTGTCCAGGGCGGAAATCAATTCGATGCTGCCATCTGCCTGCTTCACACCGATCCATTTCTGGGCTTTGGATCCATTGGAATCATACTGCTGAATATTCGTGCCGTTGGCATTACTTGCGTTATTGACATCCAGCACCCGACCGCTGCCTACATTAGTAATAATCAAGTATCCATCTGCGTCATGAGAAATCTTCCATTTTTGAGCATTCGTTCCGTTACCCTCGTAGAGCTGCACATTGGCACGGTTGTCCCGCGAACCGCCGGCCACATCCAGTACGTATGCTTGATTTACTGCGGATTTAATGACATAGGTTCCCCCCTTCACGTCATCTCGGTGCGCCTCAGCCAGCTCTTCCATCAGTGTTTTCTGTGAGAGAATCCAATGTTGAGCTTTCGACCCATTGGATTCATACAATTGAATATTGGTGCCATTGGTTGCTGTTCCCCATTTCAGATCCACACATTTCGATTTATCCAGCGCGGATATAAATAACACGCTTCCGTCTGATTGCCGGACACCAATCCATTTCTGTGCCTTGGAACTATTAGATTCATATTGTTGAATATTAGTGCCATTCTGAATTGCCGCATTGCTTACATCCAGCGCTTTAAGGCTGCCTGCGTTGGTTAATATAAGATATCCTTTTGCGTCATGACCAATGATCCATTTCTGCGCATTGGAATCATTTCTCGTATAAAGCTGTACGTTGGCGCAGTTTTCCCCGGAGCCGCCGGATACATCCAGTACATAATTATCATCTACCGCAGATCGGATAAAATAAGCACCATCCGGAACATCATCCTTATGCTCTGCAGCCAATGCGTCCAGCCGTTCTTCCGGCGTCGGCTCCGGATCCGGCTCAGGTTCAGGTTCAGGAATCACTTCCTGCGTATCTGCCGTCAGCGCCTTAATACAGAAATTTCCATTCGTCGACCAGCGGTAATAGTTTTCCCCATCCTGAGAACCGTAGCTGCCCTCTGCCGCCGTGGCCGGGCAGGACCAGACGTTTGTATCACCATCTGCATAACTGATAGACTGCTCGTAATCCAGTCCATTTCGATCCAGTGAAACCACTACAGAGAAATAGCTGCCCGGTTTCAGCTTAACCGAATTTTCCAGCTCAATAGTATAAATACCCGCATACCCTGCCTGTCCGCTGACACTCGCCTCTTCCTGCTTCTGTCCACTCAGCGGATTTTGAGGATTGGCCAAATCTGTATACACGTCAACCGTATAGTTCACACCCGCAACATGGGTAAATGACAGCTGCACCGCTTTCAGCGTCTCCGAGACCGCATCAGAGTTACTCTGAACCTGAAACACATTGGCCTCATGGGTATACCAGGTATCATAATAGGTACTCAAACCCCCATCTAACTGATAATTGTTATCATATTCACCGGCTGGGTCAAAATCAAAAAACCAGGCAGCCGTAGAGAGGGACTTCGTCTCATAGGACATCCAGAAATAATTCACGTAGGCGCCCCAGCTATTGCGAATCAACCAGGCACCATCCTGGTTCGGCTTATTTACTCCAGGAAAATTGTCTCTGGAAAAATTGTCGTCCCAGCCCACGATCATCACCGCATGACCGCCACCACTGTAATCCGTGTCATAATAGGTCCAGAGATTCTTATCACTGTTCCAGAGCATAGACGCGTCATTGTGATAATACATCACACCCGCTGCTCCATGTTCCATGATATTACTTTTTACCGCGTCGGTATTTTCAGCGATATTGATTCGATACGCATTTTTCAGTAAATAAGAGTTGTGGGTATAAGCGTATTCATCCGCCAGCCCATTGCCCGCCACGCCGGAAGCCTGACTGTAGGGCACCAGACTTTCCTTCACCGCGCCGCTCCACTGAGCCAGACGCCTTGCTGCGTTCTCATAATTGCCGCCATAGTTCAGAAAATTGTAGCTGGCGCTATTATAAAATTTTGACTGGTCGCCTTTTGTACCTCCCAACGGATCCAGAGCAGAATTGAAAGTGAAATAAATCAATTGCAGCTCGCTCAAATCAATAGAGGAATCTGCATAGCCTTTATTAATTAAATCAAATTCCGCAAGACCAAGAGCAGAGAAAGCCCAGCAGGTTCCATAAGGATTCTGGTCGCGATTATCCGGATAACAACTGCGATTATCCCAGGAGGACGGAATAGAACCGTACATACCGATACCACTGTCGTAAACCGGTGTGTCCTTGTCCAAATCACCAGGAATATAACTGCCAGTCATATGAGCATTGGTTTCAGCGTGAATGAACGGCGTATCTATTTCTGTATCTTCGCTTGATTCATTGTCCAATGTCTCCATATCTGTATTTTCATCTTTCGAAAAGTTTGCTTCTGCTGAAGCACTATCACCTATGGTTTCTTCCTCTGTGTCCGGGAGTTCGGCTTCCTTTTCAGATGGCTGTTCTTCTGGAGATTGTGCTGATTCTGTCCCTACTTCTTTAGAAATGTTGAAATTCGGATCAGTTTCTGCCGCAAAAGCGCTGGTGCTTTGAGCCAATGTCAGGGACAGGATAAGAGCGATTGAAAATGATTTTTTTGCCAGCAGTTTTAATTTCATCTGTGTTTTTCCCCCTCAGGATTCAGGTGTGTATTAGCCGATGTGTTTGATATCGTTTCGATTGGATTCCGCAATGATAAAATGCGGACGTTTCTTAGTTTCCATATAAGTTTTCGCAATATATTTCCCCATAATTCCCAGGCAAAAAAGTTGAATGCCACCTATGAAAATAATAACGCAGATGGTGGATGCCCAGCCTGCTACCGGATACAAGTAAACCCTGTATTCATGGCTGCTTCTTTGCCAAAATTTCTGGGAAACGGCAGGTATGTAACATGAGAATCTTTTGATTAAAAATCTCTTAATATGAACAGCGTATTATCTTTCGAACCATCGTTTACGAAGATAATCTCATAGTCCTCTTTTATGGATAATAATACTTTTGTGGCTTACCCATAAAAAAGAGGACACGATTCCTGCTCGTTGTAGCACGGGATGATTGCTAATAACATAATCATTTACCTCCGGATTATTTTTCCAATTCATATACATAATAATATGGGCCATTAGCAAATTGATCCTCGGATAACTTTTTTTGCTCAGTCCACATTTGGCTCAGGTCTAAATGTGGCAAAAGTACGTTTTCAAGCGACATTGTTCTGGCAGTTCTTCTAACCAGGGTAGAAGGCAGTCAATAACGAACGAGTTTTCCTGATAAGGATTTATATTACGAAGTTTTACATTTTAAATTTCTCGCATTGCGCATTCCAAAGCAGACGCTATCACCGCATCCATATCATAGTATTTATATTCTCCTAATCTTCCACCAAATACAATCTTCCTCTCTTTAATAGCCAGTTTTTTATATTTTTCATATAATGTAACATTTTTTGAATCATTAACCGGATAATATGGTTCTTCTCCAGGTTTCCATTCAGATGAATACTCCTTAGAAATTACAGTCTTCGAAATATCCTTCCCCGCATCATTCTTTCCAAACTCAAACCATTTATGTTCAATTATTCTTGTGTATGGTGTTTCGCGATCCGTATAGTTGACTACAGCGTTACCCTGATAGTTTGGTTTATCTAATAACTCTGTTTCAAATCTAACAGATCTATATTCCAGATTTCCTAATACATAATTGAAATAAGCATCAATTGGGCCCGTATAAATTACTTTTTCTGCAATTGCATCATATTCATTTTTCTTAGCAAGGTAGTCTTCATTCAATCTCACTTCAATATCGTCCAGCATATTCGCAACCATTTTTGTGTATCCACCTATTGGAATGCCTTGATATAGAGCATTGAAATAGTTGTTATCGAATGTCAAACGAACAGGTAATCTCTTAATAATGAATGATGGAAGCTCCCTACAGTCTCTTCCCCACTGCTTCTCGGTGTACCCTTTTATGAGCTTCTCATAGATATCTATTCCAACAAGAGAAATTGCTTGTTCTTCAAGATTTTTGGGAACATTAATATTTGCATCTTTTTTTTGTTTGTCAATCTTAGCTTTTGCTTCTTCTGGTGTGACAACACCCCACATCTTGTTAAATGTATACATATTAAACGGAAGAGAATACAATTCCCCTTTATAGTTAGCTACTGGACTGTTTGTAAATCTGTTAAATGTTGCAAATTGCTGAACATAGTCCCACACTTTCTGGTTATTTGTATGAAAAATATGCGCACCGTACTTATGCACATGAATACCTTCAATATCTTCTGTATACACATTCCCAGCAATATTAGTTCTCTTATCAATAACTAATACGCTTTTCCCTGCTTTCTTTGCTTCGTGAGCAAAAACCGCTCCAAATAAGCCCGAGCCGACTACTAAATAATTATACATACTTCAACAGCACCTCTTTACTTTTTCATATTATTTTCAAATATTCTGGTTCACCAAAACCGAAATGGAACATTAGAGCCAACATATACTTATTTTTTTTTCAAAGAATCTGTAATTCTAATAAAAAGTTTATCTTTTGATATCAGTAATAAACTGAAATATACAGCAAAAAATACAAACACCGATACAATCAAAGTCAAAAAAGAAGAATGTATATCTATTATTTTAACGCAGTAACTAATTAAAGTTGAAATCAGCGCAAATATCAAATATACAGTCGTTCTCAAATTTTCTTTTATTTCTTGTAACATCTTTTTTAAGAATATAATTTGTAACGCTAAAACTGAAAACTCAGCTACTACCGTAGACAAAGCTGCGCCTGCCGCTCCCATAACCGGAATCCATAATAAATTTAAGATAAAATCAACACCAGCACCAGTTACAACTGAATAAAGAACATATTTTTCTTTTTCAATAGCTGTCAACACTTGAATTCCTAAAATTCCAGTCAATCCTATCGGAATGATTGAAAGAGTGATTATTTTCATAGGCAATATAGCTCCATAAAATCCATTTCCTGCCAAAAACGAAATTGTTTCAGTTGAATAAACGCTAAAATAAAATGCCAATGGTATTGAAATTAACATTGTAAAATTCATTGCCATGGACATTGTTCCCAAAAATTCACTATTTTTATGTTGTTTAGCATATAATGACATTCTCGGTAACAAAACATTTCCAAGAGATGTAACTAAACTAACCAGAACATTTTTCACTTTTACAGCAGCATTATAGTACCCAACATCAACATCTGATTTGATAAAACCCAACATAACTGTATCTAGATTCGTATAAATTGATACCGCAAGACTTTGTGCAAATAAAATAAAAATCGGTTTTATATGTTGTCGCAAATCATATTCTTTACCAAATTTTAAGTCAACATATTGACGTGCTCGAATTAAATTAAGAACATTTGAACCAACTGCTGCTAGCACAGTAATAGCAGCATATATAATATAATCTCCTCGTCGATGAACAAGTAATAGCATTAAAATGACAGATAAGATTTTAAACAATACTGAACGAAACGTTATATAATCATATTGTTCTAGTGCCTGATACAACCAATTCATTCCTATCATATTTAATAAAATATTTATTCCATTAATAAAAAATAATATTGGCTCATTTCTAAGTTTAGGCACTGCACATACACATATTACATACATAATTATCGTTAAAAATGTTGTAATAAAATTAATAATTAATAACTCTTGAACAGTCTTAGATAATTTTTCTTTATCATTTCTAACCTGCGCGCACGCTCTAATTCCGTATGTTGGAATACCTAACGAAGCAATCATCAAAAAATAATTTGCAACAGATGTTGCAAAAGTAATTTTCCCTGTTCCGTCAGCTAACAACACACGTGAAATATATGGAAATGTTATTAAAGGAAAGATAACTTGCGAAGCACTTAGTATAAAGTTCATTATAAAATTATATTTCAATGAATGCTGTTTGATTTCCTTCATACGCTTAGACTTCGTTCTCCTTTCTTAAAAAAGTTAAATAGCTTATATATTGAAAAGCTTTGAAAATCTATTTTTGTTTTTTTCAAAAATTGAAAGCCTCCTTGCTTCTGTGTTAAAAGCCGGAAATTCTTTGATCTTTAATTTATTATGATATACCCAAATCTGTAGTAATCTTTCCGCTAAAAAGCCAAAGACTCTCTTTTGATATTCATCGGAGTATTTATCAACATCTATTCTTTTTTCTAAATTGAATAGAATAGAAAATAACCATTGCGAATACTCATCCAAAATTTGTTTATTGCAAAGCATCATATTCGCATAATAATACTTATGCGAATTCATAACTTTATCAAATGAATCCACATATTCAGCACAGATTTCAGCAATCACGCTTCTAGTAAGGCACAAATCTTCTTCATTATGAACATCAATATAACTTTGCTTTACCGTTCTAAAAATTTTCTCTGGAACTGGAAGTATAATATCATATTTTTTTAGACATTTTTCGATATAATCATACTTTATTACCCTTGGCCGTCTATTAAAATAAGTATATAAAAAATCATCTAATCTACTTGTGAAATATCTTCTATAATGCACTAAACCGGTTATGTCTGAATATCGTTCATTTCCATTTTTCCAAATCCAATATAAACCAGTCAATTCGCAAAAATTCAAGTTTTTTTCTGATATATTATCCTCAACATCATCACTCAAATATTCCTGTAATCTATTGCTGTTAAGTCCAACGTGCAATACTTTATAATGAGCATTATCTGTAAAATACGGAACAAATACTTTATGAGTAATTATATATATCATTTTTATATTCTCCTTTTTCCTTTAAAACTGCTATTAAACACCCGAACTTCTCTTTTAGTTAATAGTAAAAATGCAAATTCTATAATTATAAACCATGTGAACTGAATATTATACATTATTCCAACAAATGCAACAATCAAAACAAATGCTATATTTTCCCAGTAGTTATATTTTATAGATAATATAATTATTTTAGTTAATATATACCCCCATAAAATTATTCCAACAATGCCTTGGCTCAGTAAAATATTTATATAATCACTTTCAACAACCCATGCCCCCATATCCGCATACTGCCCATTAAACCATACATAATGCTGTCCAGATGTTCCAAATCCCGTACCAAATAATACATTTACAATATTCATTTTTTTGATAATTACCGGTAAATTTTTATAATATAAAAAGTGAACCACACTACTATTGTCTGCCTTATTTGAAGTTGCATCCGCTATACGCATAAGCATATAACCAACTAATTCTGATATTTTAGATCTACATATAAAAATTCCTGCAAAAGTAATAACAATAATTGATAAAACCACAATCAATTCTTTTTTTCTAACTTTTTTATATAAACTAGTAACTAAAAATGTGCCCACCTTAAATAGCATTGCCAAGACTAATCCCATAATTAAGGCTGTACTTCTTGTCAAGCACCCCATCAGAATAATCACAATCATCAAATATGGATTCGACGTTGAAAAAAACATATATATAAAACTGGGCATTAAAATAGCTCTATGGGAGTAGAAGCCGGATGGTATAATTGCTCCATTGTGATAATCACTTGCCGCCCCGGCTATTCCAAAAATTTTTGAAAAAACTATTGTATTAATGTCTAAATGAAATGCATAATAAAAACCTAATTGCAAAAAACACCATATAAGTGTTACTATACACGAAAACTCAAACCCTCTTATAATCTTTTCTGCATATTTCGTTTTTGTATTCATTACTAAATAAACAAGCAAAACCAATACATATATTATTCCTCCAATTACTGCACGTTTTTTAAATTCCGAAGAAAGAGAATCGTTGCACGCAGAAAGAAAAATCGTGAGTAAAGTTCCTAACATTGATATTACAAAATATGAATCTATTTTCAGACAATTACTATTAAGTAAAAAGTAAATAACCGCTATCAACATCAACAAAATATTGAACACTGTAATTCCTGCGAGTGATAGTAATTGTATTGTTGCGAATACACCTAACGTATAAAAAAGTGTTTCGCTAATTTTGATTTTTCCCTTTATCATCATTTTTATTTTCACTCCGTGTATTCATACTTTATAACTGAACAACCATTGGATTTTTTCTCTGATTTTTCTATTTAATCGCCAAACTATAAATAAGGTATTTATATAAAACCAATTTGTCCTTACCTTATAACAAGTTGTCCATATATATTTAAAATCGTTATGATACACCTTACAAAGTCTTTTTAAATTATCCATATACCCTAATGATATCTTCCCCATGCTAAAATGATGTAATTGAGAAGGCCAAACATATATATGTCCACCATTTTTTCTCGCATGCAAGCACATTTCAACACAATACAAATGCCAATTATCACATAATGACTCATTGAATTTTAATGTAGACCATGTACTTTTTTTCATTCCAAAAAATCCTTCGTCTACACAGGAGACTTCATAATTCTTTTCCTCATACTCATTTACAATTACATCATTATACCCATCCCCTGCTGTTAAGTTGGAATAATATTTTTTTGAAGGTTCTTTCACTCCCTGCGTTCCAAATATATCTCCATGCGGCATTTTGCTAATTGCCTCTGCAAACAATTCAAGTTCATTTTTTCTTTTTAAGCATATATCTTGATGCGAAAAAATCAGGATATCCCCCTGCGCTCTTTCTGCACCATAATTTAAAGCACTGGAAGCTGATTTAAATTGACCACATGTATTATCCAACGCTATTAATTCATAGTTTATATTCTGTTCTTTTAACGAGCTGAGTAATTGATTCTCAAAATCCTCTCTTTTGTTATAAACACATATCACAGATATTTTCATATTGCAGTTCCTCAAAGCAACTATTTTCTACTCAAGAATTATCCATTTTATCCAATCAAACAGCACACAAATCATCATCGGTATTGTATGATATTTTCTATACTCTTTCAGGTAATAAGAAAAACTACTGTTTTTTATTTTAAGAATTTTCTTTTTATCCAATGACGATTTTACTGTTTTGGAATGATTGTGTACGATCTCTGTATTCAGACAACACGCGCACCGATACCCTTTTGTAAGCAATCTCTCCGCAAGAATCGGTTCCTCTACATATAAGAAAGTATGTTCATCCATATAATTTGCAGCTTTCATTTTTGCCAAATCAACCATCATACAGCACCCCTGTGGTCTGTATACATATGCATATCCGCCTAAGTCAACTATATTGCGTCCCTTTTTCTTATAGCTCAGTGCTCCAAACGTAAGATCCCAAAACGTTGGTCTTGTAGCATCACGATTAAACATATGTCCATCCGGGGCATAGATATCCGGATTTACAATCGCTATGGACGAATCTTTTTGAAAAATCGCCTCCATCTTAGACACAATTAAACTATCTTTTATAATAATGTCATTATTCAAAATCCAGGCATATGAATACTGTTTTTCATATGCATAACGCAAACCAATATTATTGCCCGCTGCATAACCTCTATTTTCATCTGATATCAATAAAATAAATCCGGCTCTGTCACGCGCACTTTCCAACGCCTGCTTTGATTCATTAGGGGAAGCATTCTCCACAATAATAATATCCTTATATGGAATTCCAAGTTTTTCATTACATAAACGTGCTTCTTCCAAAGTTTCTTTCCATGATTTGTAATTCAATATAATAACTGCTACTCTATTCATTTTTATACTACCTGTCGCATTAAAATCATTGCCAATGTTAGCTGAATAACCGTAATGTAAAAATTACCTTTGCCACTTTATTTTCTATTTCAAAGTGTATTTAAGCATATATAATTTCTTAATCGTACTAATTGTCTTTGCTAATATTGAATATGCTGTCCATGAAATAAGCAATGCATTCGCTAATAAATGACGGCGAAAATCGCATTTGCAAAAATATTTATGATATCTGACAAGATTATTTTTTATCTCACAATACATGTTTTTGTCACATTGTTTTGAAACCACCATTATTTCACTCAGTTTCAAATTCCAATTTAAATAATTTACAATCAAACCAGATACAGATTTTAATCCTAGTTCTTCTGCTTCTTTTATTATCTTTTCCTGTATTTGTAAAGCCTCTCTATACTTTTCTATATTTGAACTATGTGACAAGCTTTCAAAATGAATCAAGTAATGATACATATTCATTTCGACATAGCAAGCCCTATTTGAATCTTTAAGAGTTTCCCATAAGAATAAAAGATCCTCACACATAGATATGCTGTCCGAAAACCTATGTTCACCTATCAGTGATCTTTTCCAAAGTTTGTTCCATATGTAACCCCCAAGTACAGTTACGCCATCTAATACCGTTTCATTCCCATCAAATACTGTATATTCTAGCATCTCACTATGAGATTTCTTTATCTCATAATGTGCATTATACTCATTTGCAACTGCGCATGCAGCCACATCACTTTTGCTTTCTTTTAAACAATTTAGCAGTACTTCAAAAAAGTTCAAATCAACACTATCATCAGCATCAACAAACGCTATATATTCACCTTTTGATAATTCAATCCCTAAATTTCTTGCTGATGACACTCCTTCGTTTTTCTTGTGGACAACACTCATATTGGAATACTTTTTAGCATAACTATCGCAGATTTCTTTCGTTCTATCTGTTGAGCCATCATCTATCAATATAATTTCTATATCTTTTTCTGTCTGTCTAATCAAACACTCCAGACAACGTTCAATATATTTCTCAACATTATATACTGGTACAATTATACTAATCATTTCGTCCCCTATATTTTAAAATTAATTTTAAAATCTTCACATCATCCACAAAATACCGCTTAAACATCCGCTTCGGCTCTTGCAGGAAGCGATAAAACCACTCTAATCCATGTTCACTCATCCATTTTGGCGCACGTTTCACATTTCCCGCCAAGAAATCTACGGTTGCTCCGGCGCAGATAGATACCTTTGCATCGTATTTTCCGATATTTTCATAAATCCACTTTTCCTGCTTTGGGCATCCGAAACAAGCAATCAACAGATCCGGCTGTTTTTCCGAAATCATATGATTAATTTTATCCAACTCTGCTTCATCCTTTTCGAAACCCATGGGCGGTGCATACGTACCGACTACCTGAATTCCCGGCAGTTGTTGTTCCAGACGTTTTTTTGCCTGCTCCGCAATTCCATCTTTGCCGCCAATAATAAACATGCGGTACCCTTTTTGAGCTGCTACCTTACAGAGCAGCGGCACCAGATCCGAACCGGATATCTTAGCTTTAACCTCTTGTTTGTGCAGTTTGGAAATCCATATCAATGGTTTTCCATCTACAAGGACCATATCTGCCTCATCTACAATCTTTTTCAGATAAGGATCCTCTTCAATTTTCATTACCACATCAACATTGATGGCCACGATGTATGACTTTTTTCCATCTGCAATCATCTGCTCAATGGCTGCTATGGTTTCTGCCATGTCCACACTATTTACATAGGTATTTAACAAAGGTTGTTTTTCCATACTACTTCTTTTCTCCAAAGAATTTTTCTTCTAACATCAGACACCAGCAATGGTAAATCGGCAAATGATATTCCTGAATCATATAGGTCTCTGTCTCTGGCGCTTTTACACATACATCTGATACTTGTTCCAGTTCTCCACCCCTGGCTCCGGTCAGTCCGATGACTTTAATACCCAACGCCCGTGCTACAACGGTCGCGCTCATAACGTTTTTGCTATTTCCAGATGTGGAGATACCTAAAAACACGTCGCCCGGCCTTCCAAAGCCGAAAAGCTGCTGGGCAAATACACCAAGTCCGTCTACATCATTGATATAGGCTGTTGTTAATGCCTCATGCGCTACAAGCGGGATCGCCATCAGAGAGCACTCCAGATTCTCTGCCAGGTCTTTCCCTCTTACCGGATCAATTGCTTTTAATTTTTCTGCAAATTCCCGGCTTACTGGACGCGGTGTTTTGAACCGTTTCATCAGTTCTCCTGCGATATGTTCGGCATCGGCAGCGGAGCCCCCATTTCCGGCAATCATCAATTTTCCTCCGTTTTTATAACATTCTTCCATAATCAGATAGGCATCTGTTATCTCCGTCTGAATTGTACTCAATGCCGGATATCTTTTTATCAGTAAATCAATATGTTTTTGTAATCTTTCTTCTAGCATCACTGCTGTTCCTCCAACCATTCTGCAAATTCAAGCAGGGAATGTACCGTTTTCTCCTGTCCATAAGTTTCTTTTCCAATCAGTACCGTGTGGCAGCCTGCTGCCTTTCCTGCTTTGATATCATTTTCTCCATCTCCGATCATCCAGGAAGCTTCTAAATCAATATGAAACTCCTCCGCAGCCTTTATCAGCATCCCCGGCTTTGGTTTACGGCAGCCACAATCTATCTTCAACTCTGGGAGCTCACCTTCATACCCTTTATGCGGATGATGTGGGCAATAATAAATCGCATCCAGATAAGCACCTTCCTGCCCCAGAAGCGTCTCCATCTTCTTATGGATTTCTTCCAGCTCTTCGAAGCTCACTTCCCCGCGCGCTATGACCGGCTGATTGGTCGTCACAATCGCCAGATATCCCATTGCATTTATTTTTCTAATCGCTTCAGCCACTCCATCCAGCAGCTTAAACTCTTCTATTTTGCGCAAGAATCCCACATATTTATTGATCGTTCCATCACGATCCAAAAAGATCGCCTTTTGTCTGTTACTCAGATTTTTTCTGGATACTCTTCCAGCTTTAAAATCTTCACAAACTGCGTAATAACGCTCCGGCGTTCCCATGTCTTTGACATATTCCGGGCTGTCGTAGCAAAACATTTTTCCAGTTCCAGCAAGTGGTTTCAGAAGCTGTCTGTCCAGATCTACCTTGCTTCCTTCCGGTTTTGTCTCCAGTATTTTAGGGCTGATAACATGAAGACCAGCATTGACACGATTCTTATAATAGAGTGGTCGTTTATCTTCTTTGGCCAGCCATTTTTCAACACTTCCATTTTTGTCCGCAATAATCAGGCCACTGTCATATGGATGACTATTTGGATGCGTAAACAATGTTACCAGACCGCCTTTTTCTTTATGAAAGGCAACAAAACGGTTAAAATCCACGTCAAACATTGCATCTGCATTTAACAGTAGAAAATCAGAACCCAGTTTGTCTTTTATCTTAAACAGCGCGCCAGCATTTCCCAGTGGTTCTTTTTCGAAATAATATTCAATCTGAACGCCAAATTGGCTTCCATCACCAAAATAGTCCATAATAATCTGGCCCAGATGACTTACAGTCAGAATGATATCGGTAAATCCTTGCCTCCGGAGACACTCTATCTCGTGTTCCAGCACCGGTTTTCCATCGATCTCTATCATTGGTTTTGGTATATCGCTTGCCACGGAAGTAATTCGTGTTCCTCTTCCGCCAGCCATAATGACTACTTTCATACAACTCTCCCTGTATTACTTTTCCTGCGGCACATAAGTCTCCGGTGTATAATGAATCACCCGGGTGCCACCATTTTCAAACTCAAACGGAATATACATCAGCTCCTGCATGGCATTTCGCACGGCTTCCTGTTTATCTGGCTCCACATAAAAAACAAGAAAGCCACCGCCGCCTGCCCCCAGCAGTTTTCCTCCAAGCGCACCGGCTTCCATTCCCTTCGCGTAAAGTCCGTCGATACTGTCCGTGGAAACTGCAGCGCCTGTCTGTCGTTTCAGCTTCCAAGTGTGATCCAGCAACCGCCCAAACTCATCCAGAGATGTCTCTTTGTCTGTCAGTACACGTTCCGCCTCATCCACCAGGGATAACATTTCTTTTAACTGCGCTGTCTTATCCGTTTTCTCCGCTGAGTTTGCTTTCTGTACATCAGAAGAAAATCTGGTGAATCCAGTAAAAAACATCATCAGGTTCTGATTCAACTGTTTTTTACGCTCCTGCGCAATAATAAGCGGAAGTACTTCATAACCATCTGCATTAAAATTGATGCGATTGAAACCGCCAAAGGAAGCCGCAATCTGATCCTGCCAGCCTCCGGCTTCCTGACACAACTCCCGCTCCAGATAAATTGCCTCGTCGGCAAGACGTTTTTTATCCGCGTACTTTCCTTTTAAGGCATAAAACGCATTCAGCATGCCGACTGCGAAAGAACTGGATGTTCCCAATCCGGAACGCGCCGGAAGATCTGCTTCATAGGTCAGACGGATTTCATGCATGTCCAACATTTTCATCGCATTCCGTATCGCCGGATGCTGAATTTGATTAATTTCTGTAACGCGCTCTGTTTTTGAATAAGAAAGTTCACTTGTATAATCAAAAAATCTGGGCAAATGTCGCACATTTACATAGCAATATTTATCAAAGGTTGTAGAAAGTACAGCTCCTCCATTTTCTCTAAAAAAGCTCTCCATGTCGGTTCCGCCGCCAAAAAAAGACATACGAAACGGTGTCTTTGTAATGATCATTTAAATATCCTCAATTTCTTATTTTTTATGCCGTTTCCAGCATCCTCTCATACTCTTCCCCACTGATCTTCGCCTTCACTTCCAACCCAAGCTTCATGCGCCTGTGTTCTTCAAAGAGCTGCACTTCCACTTCCGCCAGCCGCTTATGCCGGTCGATTTTACGGACTCTAGCTGTGGCTGCTTTCAGCGGACCTTGGGTTACCAGAAGCTGGCCGTCTACCAGATAGCCGACGGAATTGCGGATGCAATCCTGCTCGTCCAGCATTTGCCTTAAGAAAGTCTCTTCCTCTGACCGAATCGGGTAGAAGCCGTTGCCGATGCGCACCGGCGTAACCGTGTGCGGAATGCGTTCCAGTGCCTCTTCCAACTCTGTGGGGTTCTCGCTTTCTATAAATACATATCCCGGAAAGGCTGCGGCTTCCTCGGTATGCCATTGTCCCTGATATTTCTTCCTATATTGATATCTGGGCACAAAAATACGTGCCGCAAGTTTCTCAGGGAGTGCGTTGCGGCACTCTTCGATGGCTGCCCTTTCTTTTCCGCATGCTGTCTGCGCTACGTACCACATTTGCTTTCGGCTCCTTGTTTCTGCGGGGATTGGGTGGTTGGGAAGGACAACGTAATAAATATTATGTTGTCTCTCCCGCTTATCATTTATAGATTATAGCGCATTCAATACAGTAATACAAGGTATTTTTAAAACACAAGAATCCTCTTTCTGGAAAATCAAACACATTTCAAGCAATTTGACTCACGGCACTACACAGATGTGTAATGTCATAGGGGCATTTTGTCCCAAAATGAGACCTCTTTTTTCATATGGTATCCATGAATCTGTTTTCATCCTCAAAATCTATCTCTTATCTACAACATAATATTTATTATGTCGTCTTTTTTTGTTCCCCATCACCTATCACCAGCCGCATACTGTCCAACTGTCTCTTATGCTCACGCCCGGTAGATTTGATGTAGATTCGCGTGATTTCGATACTGCTGTGGCCCAGGATGTCTGCCAGCTTGGCGATGTCTTTCTTTATTTTATAGAAGCAGCGGGCAAACAGGTGGCGCATGCTGTGGGGATAGACTTTCGCGGCGTCCACCTTTGCCGCATGGCTCAGGCGCTTCATCATGCGCCAGATGTTACTGCGATCCAGCGGTTTTCCGCTGCGGCTTCGGAAGATGGGGCCGCTCTCGATTTTTTCTTTTTTTGCGTATTTTTTCAATAGCTTCTGCAATTCACCCGGGTACAGGATGCGGCGCATTTTTCCTTTGTTATGAATTTCGGCCATGCCAAAGCGCAGGCTCTCCACGGTAATATGACACAGTTCGCTGATACGGATGCCGGTGCTGCCCAGGGTCTGGATCAGACAGGATAGTTTTTCATCGCCCTGCCGCTGGGCAGTTCGAATCAGCCGGGTATACTCCTCCTGGGTCATCTCCCGGTTTTCCGGGGCGAAGGCGTCCTGCTGCACCCGAATCATTTTCACCCGCAGGTCGTTCCAGCCCATACAGGCGCAGAAATGGTTTACGACCGCCAGGTAGGAGTTAATGCTGCTCACCTTGTAGTGGCACTTCTGCTCCAGATATGTTTTATAGCTGACCAGCAGCTCTTTGCTCACTGTCTTGTGTCCTGCATGCTGCTGAAGTTTTCGAATATCCCTGAGGTATTTACGGATGGTCTGGCTGCTTTTTTCTGTGTAGAGCAGGCGCTGGTGGAATTGTTCGATTTTCTCATTTGTAATGACGCGATCCATGGTGGTTCGTTCCTCCTGTTTTTATTTAAGCATACAAAAAAGATCATTCTATATGGATTCTATTTTCCATATAGAATGATCTTTCTAAATATATTTCTGATTTCATTTTTCCAAGTTTCTGACTATCACTACCTCCATACCTCCGCCAGTCTCTCCGCAGCCTCTCTCAACTCCCTTTCCGTCATGGTCGCATACCCCAGCAATATCGTCGGGCGGCGTCCCGGGGCGGTGGCATCGATGCTGTATTCAGACAACGGATATACCCGGATGCTCTCGGCTTCCGCCCGGCGGATGAGTTCGGCTTCGGTCAGGCCATTGCGGAATTCCAGGAGCAGATGGACGCCGGCGTCCTCACCGCGAATGCTGCAGATATCGGAGAGCTTTTTCAGCTCACCCACCAGGATCTCCTGCTTGTGGCCGTAGATGGCGCGCATGCGGTTCAGGTGACGCTCATAGTGTCCCTCTTTGATGAAGCTGTTCAGAATCATCTGGTCGATACGGGATACGGTAGAAGAAAAGCGTTGGAGCTCCGGTTCACAGGTCGCAAGAAGCTGTTCCGGCAGCACCAGGTAGCTGATTCGAATAGCGGGCGCAATGGATTTGGAAAAGGTTCCGATGTAAATGACTTTCCCGGCCTGATCCGCTCCCTGCAGTGCCGGAATGGGCTTGCCGCGATAGCGAAATTCACTGTCGTAATCATCCTCGATAAGATAGCGGTCTTCCTTTTCCGCCGCCCATTTCAAAAGCTCCAGCCGCCGCTTGATGGGCATGACAATGCCGAGCGGATACTGGTGGGACGGCATCACGTAAGCCACATCCGCGCCCGACGCGGTCAGCTCATCCACACGCATACCGGAAGCGTCCACAGGAACGGTGCAAAGCTCAAAACCCATTTTTTCAAAGATACCGTATGCGTGCTTGTAGGTAGGGCTCTCCATGGCCAGCTTCCGCTTGCCCAGGATGGCGGCAATCAGCATCATCAGGTAATCGTTTCCGGCTCCCAGCACTACCTGCTCCGGACGGCAGTTGACGCCACGGGCCTGGTGAAGATAGCGGCTGATAGTCTCCCGAAGCTCCCACTCGCCCTTCGGATCACCCAGCTGGAACAGTTCTTTCCGGTCGTCCAGCAGCACATTTCGCGTCACCTTCCGCCAGACGCCGTAGGGGAAGCCGTCCAGGTCGATGCCATTGGGGGTGAAATCATATTTCCATCGCTTTTCTTCGGTCTTTAGCTCAGACTCCCCCCGGTCCGCTCCGGTCTTCAAATGATACAGTCCTTCAATCTGGCAGGCATAATAGCCTTTGCACGGGATGGATTCCACATAGCCCTCTGACAGAAGCTGCCCATAAGCCAAATCCACCGTACTTCGGCTCACTTCCAGATAACGAGAAAGAGCCCGGCTGGAGGGAAGCTTCTCTCCAGCCAGGATCTTCTGGTCTTGAATATCCTGTTTAATATAATGGTAAATCTGTTCGTACAGAGGTGTCTCTGCCTTTAGATTTAAATTTATCGTCAGTTCGCGCATGTGCTCTCTTATGCCTTCGGAAGCTTAAAGGAGCTCTTCAGGGATACGATTCGGTTGAAGACTAGTTTCTCCGGTGTGGAATCCTTGTAATCCACGCAGAAGAATCCGTTTCTCACGAACTGGAAACTGTCAAAGGCTTTCGCACCCTCGAAGCCCGGCTCCAGGTAAGCATGCTCTACGACAGTCAGGGAATTCGGATTCAGGTTCAGGCTGCCGTCCTCGTTGTAGACACCCTTCTCCTCGTCGATAATGTTCTCATACAGACGAACCTCCGCGTCGATAGCGCAGGGAGCCGGTACCCAATGGATGGTTCCCTTGACCTTACGGCCTGTGAAGCCGCTGCCTGCCTTAGTCTCCGGATCATAAGTACAATGTACCTCGATGATCTTGCCATTCTCGTCCTTGACGAAGCTCTCACATTTTACAAAGTAAGCGTGCATCAGACGCACCTCGTTGCCCGGGAAGAGACGGAAGTACTTCTTCGGCGGCTCCTCCATGAAGTCGTCGCGCTCGATGTAGAGCTCGCGGCAGAACGGAATCTTACGGCTGCCCAGTTCTTCATTTTCCAGGTTGTTGGCTGCGTCCAGGTATTCCACCTGTCCTTCCGGATAGTTGTCAATCACTAACTTGATCGGATCCAGCACTGCCATCATACGCGGTTTCTTCAGCTTCAGATCCTCGCGGATGCAGTACTCCAGCATGGCGTAGTCTGCGGAAGACTGACTCTTGGACACGCCGCACAGGTCTACGAACATTTTGATGGACTCCGGCGTAAATCCACGGCGGCGGAGCGCTGCAATGGATACCAGACGGGGATCATCCCAACCGTCCACGATGCCTTCTTCTACAAGCTTTTTGATATATCTCTTACCGGTGACCACGTTGGTCAGATACATTTTCGCAAATTCGATCTGTCTGGGCGGATGAGGGTATTCCAGCTCCCGTACAACCCAGTCGTACAGCGGTCTGTGATCCTCAAACTCCAGGGTACAGATGGAATGGGTGATACCCTCGATGGCATCCTCGATGGGGTGGGCAAAATCATACATGGGATAGATGCACCATTTGTCACCGGTGTTGTGATGGCTGATATGCGCCACACGGTAGATAATCGGGTCACGCATGTTCATGTTCGGGGAAGCCATGTCGATCTTGGCACGCAGTACCTTCTCTCCGTCCGCGTATTTGCCCGCTTTCATCTCTTCAAAGAGCTTCAGGTTTTCCTCGATGCTCCGGTTCCGATAGGGACTCTCCTTGCCCGGCTCGGTCAGGGTTCCGCGATATTCCCGCATCTCCTCCGCTGTCAGATCGCAAACGAATGCTTTTCCCTTCTGAATCAGCTTTACCGCTGCCTCGTACATCTGGTCAAAATAGTTGGACGCAAAGTACAGGCGGTCTTCCCAGTCTGCGCCCAGCCACTTGATATCCGCTAAAATGGACTCTACGAACTCGGTCTTCTCTTTTGTCGGGTTCGTATCGTCAAAACGCATGTTGAATTTGCCGTGGTATTTCTGAGCCAGTCCGTAGTTTAACAGGATGGACTTTGCATGTCCGATATGCAGATAGCCGTTGGGCTCCGGCGGGAAACGGGTGTGGACGGTATCGTATACGCCCTCTGCCAGATCCTTCTCTATGGCCTGCTCAATAAAATTTTTGCTTGTAGCCTCATTTTCCATAACGCTTCCTCGTTTCTGTTTGTATTTTCATTCCTATGAATACCATATTTAAAGAAAATCATACCATAGTTTTATCTATAATTCAATACTTACCGTTCATGGGTGGCATGATAGAAAAATCTAACTCACTTGCAAAGTTAAATGCATCTTATATAATGAAAGAACCTACTACGGCAACTCAAAAGTTTATTCGTGCTATAAAAGAAATTTGATATTTCTCAATTTAATCGACTGGACGCCAATCCTATCTATCTTATCCATAGATTAGATAAGATAGATAATTTCTTAGACGAAAAAGACTCCTCAACACTGGAACGAATCCAGTGTTGAGGAGATTTGTTTTTATAAGATTGGAATTCCAGAACTCAATTCGTTCTCATTATAATCCATCTTCAATTCTTTTTTCAGCCAATTGTAATCTTTAACAATAGACTTTACCATATCTCCGATAAGCCTAAATTCTTCTTCATTGGCGATATCTTCACATGACGAGCTATTAACATCAGGATTACCTGAATAATTGCTGTGTGCAAATCTGTAAGCTACAGCAGCCTTTAATAATTCCTGAGTAGCATATTGTCCATTATCAATAATATACTCGCACAGCTGAATTTTATTAAATCGCGATATCGGTGTATCTATGTTTTCTTGATTGTTTGTTACAGTTATAGGTTCACCTTCTTTAAAGCTAATTTTTGTATTTACTCTATGTGTTGGTGAGATTTCAAGGAACGGAGCATCTACAAATGTCACTTCCTTCTTATCCGTCAGAAAAATAAAATGCCTTACATATTCTGACTGAATGATGATGGGATACAGTTTGCAGTACAGTTCTGAATACTGCTTATAGTATAATTCATATTTGAAATGTAAATCTGAAGAAAAGCGTTCAAATCCTTCTTTGAATTCTCTCTCTATGGGAACAAGTCGGTATAAGGCCTTTGCTACCTATATAATGCAAGGCAATTTTACACTGCTGCTCCCTGCCACTGTCTCGACCTGGTATCTGTTTCTTATTTCTTTGCATTTTCTTCCAATTCCAACATGTACTTATCAAAGTCAGACATAAACAACCTGTCCTGAATGACACGGTATTTCTCAAATTCTGTCTCAGCATGAAGCTTCGCAATTTCTGCAGACACTTTGCCTGCGTCCTGTAAAATACCATAATCAAACATTTCAATGAAGCTGTTGAGCCTCTTTTCCCAGTCCTGCATCGTAAGCGGAATATGGCGTAAGGTCATGTTTTCCGCAAAATCCAGGTATGCTGTAACCATACGATTCAGCTGCTTCATTTCATCCTGGCTTAGATAATTCTTAGCAACTGTAACATCGCTTTTCTTAATCTTTCCTTCCGGTGCATCTGCCCAGGTGGTTAATCCCATATGCTCTTTTGTGTGATCGGCTCTTTCCACGATCAGCTCCGCTGCAGTATGCCCATGCACTGCGTAATGCATTTTATTCTGAACGGTCGCGTAGAATCTTCTCGTCGTTGCAGAATTTTTATCGTAATCAATAGCTGTGGCATACAGGTCGGTAATCTTCTGATAAAACTTTCTTTCGCTGGCACGAATCTCACGGATACGCTCTAACTGCTCGTCGAAATACTTCTCTGTCAAATACGTTCCTCGTTTCAGCCGTTCATCATCCATCACCCAGCCTTTGATGGTGTAGTCCTTGGCGATCTGGTTTACCCATTTACGGAACTGTACCGCACGCTCGGAATTGACCTTGAAGCCTACGGCAATGATCATTTGAAGGCTATAGTGCTTGGTATCGCGTGTCACCTGGCGAGAACCTTCGGTTTGAACTATTCGGAAATTCCGAATAGTTGCGGCCTCTTCCAATTCACTATCCGCGTATATTTTTTTAATATGTTCATTTATCGTTGGTAAACCAACATCATACAATGTGGCCATCATCTTCTGTGTCAGCCATATATTCTCATCCTCATAGCGCATCTCTATGCTGTCCTGTTGATCACCTACAGAGGCAACATAGGTTAAGTATTCCGCTGCACTGGAACGGATGGTGATTTCATCTTTTTTCTTTGCCAAATAGAACGCCTCCCTTCTTCATATCACTAGATCCAGCCATTCTTTTTAAATTTCTCGATTTGAGCTAATTCTTCCTCAGAAGGTTCGCTCATCTTACCCTCACTAGCCGGAACGTCCAAATATTCGTTATTCCATCTTTTCATAGTTTCGACCACCTCATCTGATACGCGAATATCACGTTTCGTAATGGATTCCTAGTTCCAATCCATTACATCAGAGGTTCCCAAACTCAACTTATACGTTGATATGTCCGTCTGGCTTTTTGTGGGAAAGCAGTACTACCGTCTCAACATGCACTTTCCGATGAATCTCGTCCAAGCCACTGTACTTACTCGCAGTACCCTGTTTTCATGTCAATCAGGTTGCGGAGCGGTCTCTGTACCATATAGCATTCCAGGTTTTCGATACAGATGGTCAGGATCTGCTCCAGGGTCTCGGGCAATGCGTAGCCGCCGGAGATATGGGGCGTCAGGATGACATTTTCCATATCCCAGAGGGGATGTTCGGTGGGCAGGGGCTCCGGATCGGTCACGTCCAGACAGGCTCCGGCAATGCGCTTCTCCTGCAGTGCTTTCACCAGGGCGTCGGTGTCTACGGTGATACCACGGCCTACGTTCATGAGAACTGCGTTTTCCTTCATCAGCGCCAGGCGCTCCGCGTTCATCATATGATAGGTATCCTGGTTACCCGGCAGACTCATGGCTACGATATCCGCTTTCGGAAGCTCCCGCTCCAGACGCTCCAGGGTGTAGAGATCATCCACGCCCTCAGGCTTCCGGCCTTCGCGCCGCTTGATTCCCACGGTACGGCAGCCCAGTGCCTTCATCTTCCGGGCAAACATGGTTCCGATATCGCCCATACCGATGACCAGCACGCGGCTTCCCTGAATCACATGGACGTGGCCTTCGCTCCTCCAGACATGCTCCCGCTGGTTCCGGGCGTAGAGATTCAGCTTTTTCTGAAGTTCAAAGAGCACGCCGATCATATGCTCAGAGATAGCCAGGCCGTAAGCGCCGGTGGCGTTGGTCAGCACCGCGTCCTTCGGCAACGCGCCGTCGCAGAAGCCTTCGGTTCCGGCGTTATTGAGCTGCAGCCATTTCAGTTCCTCCGCATACTTCAAAAGCGCGGGATCCACATTTCCCAGGATGACCTCCGCGTCCCGGATGACCTCCTCTGTCACGTCTTTCTGTAGACAGTAACAAAATTCCAGATGACGGAAATTCATTTCCAACCGTTCCTTTTGTCCCTCGTTCAGAGGCAGCGTAACCAGAATCTTCATAACAATTCCTCCTCGTGCAGGTATCGACAGCTTATCCTGTCCGACCCTTGCGTTTTGCCCTACACCCGGACCTTTACTCCCTTCGTATCCCGGCTTCCGGCTTTTAATTTATTTAATACAAGCTGTTTTTCCTTATATTCTATGCTTTCTTCCTGTCCTGCATGGTACAGATGAATCGCTTCCAGCGCGTCCTTTTCTGCGAGACGCATCCCCCGGACTCCGACCGCGCCCTTTTTCTTCTCCGGTATCTCGGAGATATCGAAGCGCAGGAAATATCCGTCCCGGCTCTGCAGCACCACCTGCCCGGTTCCGTCTGTGACAATGGCCTTAAGAAGCTCGTCTCCCTCGTTCAGCTTCGTAGCCGCCATGGTCTTCATTTTTGTCTCAAATTCGCTGCCGTCCACAATTTTCAACATACCCTGACGGGTGCCAAACAACAGCTTCTGATGCTTCAGGACTTCCATACTGCCAATGCCGACAATCTGCTCCTCGGTGCTGGAGAAATTGCCGAAGTTGTCGATGGGCACGCCCTTGTCCCGGAATTTTCCGAAGGGCAGATCCTGTACCTTCACGGTGTGCTGCTTTCCGGTGTCTGTGAATATACATATTTTTCCCGTATTCATGCAGGAAAATACATATTTATTTTCACTGTCTGCCGCTTCCTTATTGCGATCGTAGACGGACATGTCGATGGTCTTAGCGTAGCCGAAGCGATCCATCAGGAACATAACCGGCATTTCCTCGATCTTCTTCTCTTCGAACACAATAGCCTCCGCATTCTCCACGGCTGTCCGTCTGGGACGGGCATAGGCTTTTTTGATGGCGTCCATATCTTTCAGAATGACGCGGGTCATACTGGAATGATTTTCCAGAATATCCTCATACTCCGCGATATTCTTCAACGTCTTCTGATTCTCCTCCATCAGAGCCTGAATCTCCAGACCAATCAGGCGGTACAGACGCATCTCCAGGATAGCCTGGGCCTGACGCTCGGTGAAATGAAGCTTTGCGGCACGTTTCTTAGAAGCCTCGGACTTGAAGCGAATGCCGTCGGTGATGCCTGCAGTCAGACAGGCTTTGGCGTCCTTGATATTCTTGCTGCCCCGCAGGATCTCAATGATCAGATCAATGACCTCACAGGCTTTGATAAGGCCTTCCTGAATCTCCCGCTTCTCCTGCTCTTTTGCCAGCAAGGTGCGGTATTTCCGGGTGGTCAGTTCGTACTGAAATTCGATATAATGCTCCAGGATCTGGCGCAGACTTAAGGTCTCTGGCTTGCCGTCGGCGACTGCAAGCATGTTGACGCCGAAGGTGTCCTCCAGACGTGTCTTCTTGTAAAGCATATTTTTCAGGTTTTCGGTATCCGCACCCTTTTTCAGCTCCAGGACGATACGGATGCCCTCTTTGGAAGACTGGTTGGAGATATCAGTGATCTCCGGAGCTTTCTTGCTCTCCACGAGACCTGCGACATCATTCAGGAATTTGGCGATATTCGCGCCGATCATCGGGTAGGGAATCTCCGTGATAACCAGCTGCTCCTTACCGCCTTTCAGCTTCTCCACTTGTACACGGCCGCGGATCTTAATCTTTCCGGTTCCGCTCTCGTAGATAGCCGGAAGCTCGTCCTTGTTGACGATGATGCCGCCTGTGGGAAAATCCGGTCCCGGCATCAGCTCCAGCAGCTTCTCGGTGCTGATCTCCGGGTTTTTCAGATAGGCCTTGGCTGCGTCGATAACCTCGCCAAGGTTGTGGGGCGGAATGTTGGTGGCCATACCGACTGCAATACCGTCAGATCCGTTCACCAGAAGGTTCGGCAGACGGACAGGCAGGACGCTGGGTTCCTTCTCCGTCTCATCGAAATTCGGAACAAAATCCACCACATCTTTATCCAGATCCGCCAGGAAGGTCTCCTGGGTTACTTTCTGAAGGCGTGCCTCGGTGTATCGCATGGCGGCGGCGCCGTCGCCCTCGATAGAGCCAAAATTGCCGTGTCCGTCCACCAGGGGCATGCCCTTTTTAAAATCCTGAGACATGACCACCAGGGCATCGTAGATGGAGCTGTCGCCGTGGGGGTGGTATTTACCCATGGTATCGCCGACGATACGGGCGCATTTTCGATACGGGCGGTCATAGCGGATGCCAAGCTCGTACATATCATAAAGGGTTCTGCGCTGTACCGGCTTTAAGCCGTCCCGCACATCCGGTAAAGCCCTTGCAATGATGACGCTCATGGCATAGTCGATGTAGGATTTCTGCATGAGGTCTGAATATTCTGTGCGTATAATCTGTTCTTCCATAGCTTCCTCCCTTTATATGTCCAACTCCGCGTCGCGGGCGTGCTCGTAGATAAATGCCCGTCTGGGCGGTACTTCCGTTCCCATCAGCATCTCCGTGACGCTGGAGGCCATACGGGCGTCCTCGATCTCAATGCGCTTTAAGATACGGGTCGCCGGGTTCAGAGTCGTCTCCCAGAGCTGCTCCGCGTCCATCTCTCCCAGACCTTTGTAGCGCTGCAGGGTAAAACTGCCCTTATGGCGCTTCCGGTACTGCTCCAGGGCCTTGTCATCGTACAGGTACTCTTCCTGACCCTTGGCCGGCATGGCCTTGTAGAGAGGCGGCATGGCGATATAGACATGGCCATCGTAAATCAGTTCGGGCATGAACCGGTAAAACAGGGTCAATAGCAGCGTGGAAATATGCGCTCCATCCACATCCGCATCGGCCATGATAATGATCTTATCGTAGCGCAGCTTTGTAATATCGAAGTCATTGCCGTAGCCTTCGGAAAAACCGCAGCCAAAGGCGTTGATCATGGTTTTAATCTCGGCGTTGGCCAGAACCTTGTCGATACTGGCCTTTTCCACGTTCAGGATCTTGCCTCGTATCGGCAGGATGGCCTGAAAATTCCGGTCGCGGGCTGTCTTGGCAGAACCGCCTGCGGAATCTCCCTCCACGATGAAAATCTCGCATCTGGAAGCGTCCCGGCTCTCACAGTTGGCCAGCTTGCCGTTGGAATCGAAGGAATATTTCTGCTTGGTCAGGAGATTGGTCTTGGCACGTTCCTCGGTCTTACGGATCTTCGCCGCCTTTTCCGCACAGCCGATAACGCTCTTTAAGGTCTCCAGGTTGCGGTCGAAATAGCGGACAATCTCGTCTCCGGTGACCTTTGCTGTGGCCTTGGAAGCGTCCTGGTTATCCAGCTTGGTCTTGGTCTGGCCCTCGAAACGGGGAGCCGGATGCTTGATGGAAATGACCGCAGTCATACCGTTTCGCACATCCGCGCCGGTGAAGTTCGCGTCCTTCTCCTTCAGGATGCCAAGCTCCCTGGCGTAATTATTGATGACCGTGGTAAAGATGGTCTTGAAACCGGTCAGGTGAGTGCCGCCCTCAGCATTGTAAATATTGTTACAGAAACCCAGGACGTTCTCATGAAACTCATTCACATACTGGAACGCACCCTCAACTACAATGCCCTCGGACTCGCCCTTGAAATAAACAACCTCGTGAACGGTCTCCTTGTTCTTATTCAGGTCCTCCACGAAACCGATGATGCCATTTTCCTCATGGTACTCCACATGCTCGACCTCGTCGCCTCTGCGATCTTCGAAGATAATCGTCAGCTCCGGGTTCAGATAAGCAGTCTCGTGGAGACGGCTCTTGACCTCCTCCGCCTGAAAACGGGTCTTATCGAAGATCTCCGGATCCGGCAGAAAATTAATCTTCGTTCCGGTCTCGCGGGTGCGGCGAAGCTTCGGAAGCAGGCCTTCCTCCAGTTCAATGGTGGGGATACCCCGCTCGTAATGATCGTGATGTACGCAGCCGTCCCTGCTGATTTCGATATCCAGGTATGTAGAAAGGGCATTGACAACAGAGGAACCCACACCGTGGAGACCGCCGCTGGTCTTGTATACAGAATCGTCGAATTTGCCTCCTGCGTGCAGGGTCGTGAATACCAAACGCTCCGCGGATACGCCCTTGGCGTGCATGTCCACGGGAATACCACGGCCATTGTCCGTCACAGTACAGGATCCGTCCTTCTCCAGATATACACTGATTTTCGAACAGAAGCCCGCCAGATGTTCGTCCACGGAATTGTCCACAATCTCATAGATCAGATGGTTCAGGCCCTTGCGGGACACGCTGCCAATATACATGCCGGGCCTTTTACGTACCGCCTCCAGTCCTTCCAGAACGGAGATGCTGCCTGCGTCGTAGGTTGTTTGATTTGCCATGTTGTTCACTCCTGATTTTATAGTCACGGGACGTCCCGTACAAATGTTCTGTTTTCAACTTTAATAGTATAACATACTCGTTTTGCTTTTACAAACCCATTTTTCTATTTTTCGTCTGAGTCTGTACAGGTAGATGCAGCTTCCCAGGGTTACGTAGATTTCCAGCAGACTGGAAATAATACCGACATAAATGTACAGAAAGACTCCTACGGCTGTCATAGATATCGCAATCCACTTTTCTATGCGAAACCCTGTCCCGTATTGTCGTTCCAGCAGAATAAGGAGACGCCTGATGCAGAACAGATATAGAATGGTTCCGCCCACGGACAGATATACGTGGATACGCGCCATAAGGGGAACCAGTCTCGTGCGATAGGGCAGACCAATTCCACACAGAAATACTGCCAGCGCCAGGCCTGTCAGCCATTCCTGCGTCCTGTCTGCGCATTTTGCCAGCTCCGATATTTCTTCTATATATAAATACAGATAACTTCCCACCAGCGCAGCCCAGAGCAGGAAACATATCCGCCTGCTGCCTCGATTACCCAGAACTGAAAAATTCGTCTCTGTAAGTCCACGGCCTCTGGCCAGCGGTATAGTCAGCACAATGATAAATAGTATGATAAGGACTTCATATCTTCGTTTCATGCCCTTAGTTTCTCTGCAAGGAACCGTTCCTATGCAGGTATTATGCGAAATTCACATCGAACCGCCACACAATAGCATGTAACTCTCATATTTTGGTTTTAAGACACAAAAAAGCCCTTGAAATTCAAGGGTTTTCTAGCAGTCGATAGGGGAATCGAACCCCTGTTTTCGCCGTGAGAGGGCGACGTCTTAACCGCTTGACCAATCGACCATTTTCTCTTTCGCGCTTGCGACTTGTTTAGTATATAATAGTTTCCGGAGAAATGCAAGCACTTTTTTCACTTTTTCTTGTATTTTTACAAATACATTTTTAAAACTATTTGTTCGATTTTCTGTCTTTCAGAAAAACAGAGCAGTAAAGTCTTACGGCTCTACTGCTCCATCTCTTTTCGTCAGAATTAATCCTGAGCGATGATCTCTTTTTTATTGTAAGATCCGCAGGACTTGCAAACACGATGAGGCATCATCAGGGCGCCGCATTTGCTGCACTTTACAAGATTCATTGCACTCATTTTCCAGTTTGCTCTTCTCTTATCTCTTCTACCTTTGGAAGATTTATTCTTAGGACAAATAGACATAGGTTACACCTCCTCTGATTTACTTACTGTTTTTAAAAATTTCGGCTATAACCGCCATTCTCGGATCCAACTCCACCGTATCACAGCCGCAGGGACCTTCATTCAGGTTTTTCCCGCATTTTCTGCAAATACCTTTGCAGTCCGGCTTGCAGAGGGTCTTCATGGGCCAGTTGACCAGAAGCTCTCCATACACCAGTTTGTCTGTGTCCAGGTTGTATCCATTGATAAAATCGGTTTCGTCCAGATCGTCGATTCTTCCTTCCGCAGACTGCTTCATATCCACTTCCTTTGAAAAAGAAACTTCAATCGGCACGTCCACTTCCGTCAGACAGCGGTCACAGGGAATCTGCGCCTTCACCGCGAACTCACCCTCAAGCAGCAATTTATCATTGCCGAGATTCGTAAGCACCAGTGTAAGCGGTCGTTCCTCCGTCAGGGGAAAGCTTCCCAGGCTTATGTCAAAAGACCGAAGCTCCGTCTCCACTGTCCTCTTAACCACTTTTTCCTCACAGGACAAAACATCTGTCAAATTGATCAGCATAGTTCTCTCCTAATGCACACTAGGCTATTATAACTACCCAGCAGTGGTTTGTCAAGTAATTTTCACTTACAACGGAAAATTATTTCTAATAAATTATTTTACCAGACGCTGTGTCTCACGGGCGATAGCCAGTTCCTCGTTGGTCGGGTAAATCATGACCTTAACCTTGGAGTTCGGAGTGGAGATCATCTGCACCTTACCACGGCAGTTATTTGCCTCGTCGTCGATCTCTACGCCCAGATATCCCAGGTACTCACAGATCTTCTTACGGCTCTCGATATCGTTCTCGCCTACGCCTGCTGTAAATGCGATAGCGTCTACGCCGTTCATGGCTGCTGTGTACGCGCCGATGTACTTTGCTACACGGTAGATGAATGCATCCAGAGCTACCTGTGCATGATGGTTGCCTTCCTCTGCTGCCTTTCCTACATCACGGAAATCGCTGGAGATGCCGTCGCTCATGCCAAGGATACCGGACTTCTTGTTCAGAATATTCAGAACCTCATTAACGTCCTTGCCCTCTTTGTTGCAGATGAACTGAATAACAGCCGGATCTACATCGCCGCTTCTGGTACCCATAATCAGACCCTCAAGTGGGGTAAGACCCATGGAGGTATCTACACACTTGCCGCCGATAGATGCGGAGATACTTGCTCCGTTGCCCAGGTGACATACGATAACCTTGCCCTTTTCCGGGTCAAGCTCAGCGAACTTCAGAACCTCGCCGGATACGAACAGATGGCTGGTGCCATGGAAGCCGTAACGACGGATGCTGTATTTATCATAGTACTCATAGGGGATTGCATAGAGGTATGCCTTCTCCGGCATCTTCATACCGAATCCGGTATCCCATACTGCTACGTTCGGAGTTCCGGGCATAGCTGCCTCGCATGCCTCGATACCCATCAGGTTCGCCGGGTTATGCAGCGGTCCAAGGTCGAAGCACTCGCGGATTACGCGCTTTACGTCCTCGTCAACTACGATAGAATCGCTGTAAACCTTTCCGCCGTGCAGAACGCGGTGTCCGACTGCAGAGATCTCCTTGGTATCCTTGATTACACCGTACTCCGGATCTACCAGGGCCTGCATAACCAGCTTGATTGCTTCGGTATGTGCCGGCATAGCCTGCTCGATTACCATTTCCTTGCCGTTTGCCTTATGTGTCAGCTTGGAACCCTCGATTCCGATTCTCTCGCAGAGACCCTTTGCCATTACAGACTCATTCTCCATATCGATCAGCTGATATTTCAGAGAGGAGCTTCCGCAGTTGATTACTAAGATTTTCATAGCTATGTATTCTCCTTAATTCATATTTACTTCGCAGTGGCACTCATGAGCAGGCTCACTCGTGCGCGGGCTTCGCCCTATGTCATCTGTCTAAAGCTCATCTGCTCATGCAAGCATGACATCTGAGTTTTCGCCATCTGACGCACTGCTCATTGCCTTCGCGACTATTTTACGATCTCACCAAATACCTCGCGTCCGCAAGCTGCTGCGTTGGACTCGTCGGTATCGATGTGCATAGCCAGAGCGTACTTCGGGCTTACACGAACAACTACATCGCCGAATACCAGACTTCTGCCCTCGGTATCAATCTTTACGGATACGACATCCTTATCCTTTACGCCGAGTTTTTCAGCATCTTCCGGAGTTGCATGGATGTGACGCTTTGCTGCGATTACGCCTTCCTTCAGCTCAACCTCGCCTGCCGGTCCTACCAGCTTACATGCGCCGCTGCCTGCAACATCGCCGGACTCGCGGATCGGAGCGTCTACGCCGATGGAACGCGCGTCTGTCAGGGACAGCTCTACCTGTGTCTCCGGACGAACCGGTCCCAGGATGGAAGCCTTCATCTCTTTCTTGCTTCCTACGATGGTTACCTTCTCTTCGCAGGCAAACTGACCCGGCTGGGACAGATCCTTCTTCTTGGTCAGCTCATGACCCTTACCGAACAGAGTCTCCAGATCCTCCTGTGTTACATGTACGTGACGTGCTGAGGTTTCAACAACAAATTTCATGATACATTCTCCTTTTCTTGTAAATAATTTATTACAGTTCTATGAGCCGACAAAAGCTGCCCTTCGCCGGCTCACAGTACATTTCACAATGTACACCATAATTCTATCTCCATTTTAGGTGCTTTCGCCATATTTTGCAAGCCCTGACAGGAAATAATTTGTACTTTTAAGGGTACAAGGCTATGGTTTGCAGACGATACAGGAGAAAAACTTCTGCACGTCATGCTCGCATGTAAGGGCAGAAATTTTTCTCCTGTATCCTCCTGCAAAGCAGGAGCCCACGCGTATGCGCGTGGGGTCTGCAAATTGTAGTAGTTTATCCATCCCCACTACCCTTCGATCTCAGCCACCAGAACACAGTTGGGCGTCTCAATGGAGATCGGTTTTCCCTTGGCCGTAAAATAGTTTTTGTCATAATGCACCTCAAAGGTGGTGATGGTATTGCTCTCATGGTTCAGCGACATGATGTGCTTATTATCCGGGAAGAAATCAATGGCCTTCGGGTAGTCCCCACTAATCGGCAGAATACAGATTTTCTCCAGCAGTCCGGTCTCTGTATCCACATGGAAAAGACCTGCCGTATTGTCCCCGGCATTGGTGCACAGGAGCTTCGTATCATCTCTGGAAAAACGCAGGGCGCAGGCCGCGCTGGTGGCGGAATGGTAATCATTCAGCGTGGAAACCTTCTGAATCTCCTCAAATACCGGGTTCTTTCCGCTTCCGTCGTACCTGTAGACCGTAATATAATTCTTCAGCTCACTGATCACATAGGCAAATTTTCCGCTTCTGCTGAATTTGATGATCCGGGGCGCAGACTCCAGTTCACAGAACAGCAGATCCAAAAGCTCGATTTTACCGGTACGGTGGTCAAATTTATAGATTTTGATCTGATCAGTTCCCAGATCCACCGCGCAGAGATACTTTCCGTCCGGCGTCAGGTTCACGCAGTTTACATGGGGGCGGAAATTCCGCTCGGCCACGCTGCCCAGACCCTTATGGAATACCTCGTCAGTCATTTCTCCCACTGTACCGTCCTCATTGAGACGCATGACTGTCACTTTGCCGTCATGCCAGCCTGCCACGAACAGGTATCTGTCATCCTTATCAGTGGACAGATAACAGCCGCGCATGCCTTCGATGCTGGCGCAATTTAACGGAACCAGATCCCCGTCCGGCTGCACCGTAAAGGATCTCACGCCCTCGTCGGCGATGGAATACAGGAATTTTCCGTTGTGGGACATTTTGATATAAGAAGGATTGTTAATCGGGATAACCTTGCGCTCCTTCATGGTACCATTTTCCACGTCCAGATCAAAAAGATGAATCCCCACACTGTTGCCATGGGTATAAGTTCCCACATAAGCTACGTATTTTTTCTTATCCATAGTATGTCCTCCTTCTGCTTAGCGCTGACCAAGGTACGCCTTGAAAATATCCAGTGTCTTCTCCAGTTCGTCCTCTGTCATGGCTGCGGACAGGAACATAGCCTCAAACTGGGACGGCGCCAGATAAATGCCGTTCTGTATCATATAAGAGAAATACTCCCCGAATTTTGCCGTATCCGAGGTCTTTGCCTCCGCATAATTAGTCACCGGGCCGTCGGTAAAGAAGATACTTCCCAGAGAGCCGATATGGTTCACCACCCAGGGTTTGCCTGCCTCACGCACTGCCTCCTGCATACCCTCAAAGAATACATCCGCCTTATGGTTCAGTTCCTCGTAGAATTCCGGCGTCTCCTGTAAAAGCTTTAACTGAGCCAGTCCGGCCGCCATGGCCACCGGGTTGCCGCTTAAGGTTCCCGCCTGGTAAACCGGGCCGCTGGGAGCGATAAGCTTCATCACGTCTTTTCTGCCGCCGTAAGCGCCCACCGGCATACCGCCGCCGATGATCTTACCAAAGGTGGTCAGATCCGGCTCAATGTCAAAATACCCCTGGGCACCGGAGAGGCTCAGGCGGAAGCCTGTAATAACTTCATCGAAAATGAGCAGGCTTCCGTTCTCATTACAGAGTCTGCGAAGCCCCTGAAGGAAGCCCTTCTTCGGAAGCACCACGCCCATATTGGCCGCCACCGGCTCTACGATGACTGCCGCTACCTCGCCCTTGAACTGGTCAAAAATGGCCTGTACGCTGTCCAGATCGTTGTATACTGCCGTCAGCGTATCCTGGGTACAGCCTGCCGGAACGCCCGCACTGTCCGGAATTCCCGCGGTCATGACTCCGGATCCTGCCTTTACCAGCATGGCGTCGCTGTGGCCGTGATAGCAGCCCGCGAATTTGATAATCTTATTGCGGCCGGTGAAACCTCTGGCCGCGCGGATAGCACTCATAACAGCCTCGGTACCGGAGTTTACCATACGAACCATTTCTATAGAAGGAACGATACTGCAGATCAGCTCTGCCATCTCCACCTCCCGCTCGGTGGCCGCACCGAAGCTCAAGCCCTCCCGGCAGGCCTCCAGCACATCCGCCAATACCTTCGGATGATTGTGACCCAGGATCATAGGACCCCAGGATCCTACAAAGTCCAGATAGGTCTGACCGTCTGTGTCTGTCATATACGCGCCCTTTGCCGACGCGATAAACCGGGGCGTCTCACCGACAGAGCCAAAAGCCCGCACCGGCGAGTTTACGCCGCCGGGGATATGTTCTACTGCTTCTGCAAAAAGCATTTCTGATTTGTTCATTAGCCAATTCTCCCTTCGTCCATAAAGCCAGCGATCTCTTTCGCAAAATAGGTCAGGTACAGGTCTACGCCTGCCCGGTACGCGCTGGCCGCGGTCTCGCAGATGATGGAAGCCTCATCGATATAGCCGAGAGACGCGCCCGCCTTGATCATGGCATACTCGCCGCTGACGCTGTAGGCTGCCACCGGAAGAACGATATTTTCCTTCACCTCGGCAATGACGTCCAGATAGCTCATGGCCGGTTTCACCATGATGATATCCGCTCCCTCTTCCACGTCAAGAAGGGCCTCTTTGACGCCCTCCCGGCGGTTGTGGTAATCCATCTGATAGGACTTACGGTCGCCAAAGGCCGGAGCACTGCCTGCCGCGTCGCGGAAAGGTCCGTAAAACGCAGATGCGTACTTCACCGCGTAGGACATAATCGGTGTTTCCACATAACCATTGCTGTCCAGGATAGAGCGGATGGCTGCCACACGGCCATCCATCATATCAGAAGGCGCTACCATATCCGCACCGGCCTGCACCTGGGACAGGGCAATCTTCGCCAGATAGTCCAGAGTCTTATCATTATCTACATATTCGCCATGGAGAATACCGCAGTGGCCATGGGATGTGTACTCGCACATGCAGACGTCGCCAATGCAGTACAAATCCGGGAACTGCTTCTTCGCTTCCCGGAACGCCTTCTGCACGATGCCATTTTCATCGTAAGCGCCGCTTCCGCAAGCATCCTTGTGATCGGGAATACCAAAAAACATGACGCTGCCCACGCCCGTTTTCACAAGCTCCTCCAGTGCGTAGGGAAGCTGGTCGATACTGTAACGGTACTGACCCGGCATGGTAGGAATCTCCTCTTTGATTCCGGTTCCTTCTTTTACAAACATCGGGTAAATCAGGGAACTCTTGTCCATCCTGGTCTCCCGCACCATTTTCCGTAAGTTGGCGCCGTTCCGAAGGCGGCGCGGTCTGATGTTCATATCCATAATCTCAACTCCTCTTTTCGGTATCTTTTTCTCTCCTAGCAGTATACCATATTCTCTCAAAAATAGATCATCTTTTTCATATTTCTGCCAGACACTTCCGAATGCGTTCGGTGGCTTCCCTGGCCAGCCGGTGATCCGTCCCGCCCGCCGTAACGCCTGCGGTGACGCCGCCGCCTTCCGCGATGCCCGGAAAATAAAAATCGCAGCGTGTCCGATCGTCGGAACAATTGACCGGAATGCCGCGCGCCCGACAGGCGCGAAAGACCGCTTTGTTGACCGCCCCGTCATCCACCGCCGCCAATACAAACAGGCTTCCATCCAGAAAGCTCTCCGCTTCCGGACTCCATCGTTCCTGCTGCCAATGAAGCCGGCCTTCTTTTGCAAGCTTCCGGATTTTCACGGACGCCTCCGGCGCAATGACGGTAATTTGAGCTTCAAAGGAAAGCAGCGTCTGAATCCGCCGCTCCGCAATACGGCCTGCGCCCACCACAACGATTTTTTTCTGTTCCAGATCCACAAACAGTGGAAAATATCGACTCATACTCTATCCTCCCCGGTGTTCTGTCAGTATCATAACATACCCGGGCTTTTTTGTGAACCGTCACCTACAGGATCTGCCACCGGCGGCTCCTTACGGATACTTCGTAACAAAAAGCACTGCCTTGATTTTTACCAAAGCAGTGCTTTTTCTTCACATTCTTCCTCTTTCTACTCCTTCAGCCGCAACCGCAGGAACCGTTTTTTCAACTGTGTCAGATTCAACGGGAACAGCGGATAGATATAACTTTTTCCGGCCACGGTCTTATTGCCGACGATAGCAGCTGCGGTCAGGATTAATCCGGCGATAAAGCCCCAGAGATTGAATGTCGAAGTCAATATCAGTAAAATCAGCCGCATGAATTTCAGGGCGTAACCCAGTTCATAGCTGGACTGGGTATAGTTGGCGATGGCTACAAAGGCCATATACATCATGATTTCCGCGTTGAACCAACCGGAATCCACCGTAAACTGACCCAGAACGATGCCGGCCACCACGCTTAGGGGCGTGCTCAGCATACTGGGCGTATTGATGGCGGCCAGCCGCAGGCCGTCGATGGCCAGCTCCAGCATCAGAAATTGCCAGACCACCGGCACGTGGACCGTGTCCTTGATGACGATAAAAGCCAGCCAGTCCGGAATCCAGCCCGGGTTCTGATACAGGAGCAGAAAGGTCGGCGTCAGGAGCAGGGTAATAATGGAAATAAGAAAGCGGGACAGCCGAAGATAGGAGCCCGTCACCGGGGGAAAGTAATAATCGTCCGCCTCCTCAATGATATCGAAGATCGATGTGGGAATAATCATGGCCTGAGGCGAATTGTCTACCAGGATCACGATATTTCCCTCCAGGATAGCCGCTGAGGCTGAGTCCGGGCGCTCGGTGAATTTGAATTTTGGAAATGGGTTATACCATTTCCGCTCGTAGATGCACTCGGCCAGACTCTCCTGGTTCATGGTCAGGGCATCTACCCGGATCGCGCTGATTCTTCCTTTCAGCTCCCGTAAGAGCCGCCGGTCCACCCGCTCGGACATATAGCAGAGAACGATGTCCGTTTCGGATGTTTTTCCCGCCGTCATCATTTCCATGGACAGATGAGGGCTCCGGATTCGTCTTCGAATCAGGGCTGTGTTGAAGACCAGGGTTTCCACAAAGCCGTCTTTTGACCCCCGGAGGGCCTTGTCCTTGGATGGCTCGTCCACACTCCGCATGGGATAAGAACGACAGTCCAGGCCGATACAGGCGTCATAACCGTCAATGAAGAGACAGGTGACGCCGGACAGCAGGTTCTTCAGAATCTCGTCCAGTTCCTCCATGGCGGAAACTTCCACATAGGGAACCACATGATCGGCCATCTGCTGCGCGGTCATGGGCAGTTCCTCCGGTTTTAACTTGTAAAAAAATTCCAGTAGCTTTTCCATAACGGATTCTTCCAGGAAGCCGTCGATAAAGTAGATGCAGGCGTCCCGGCCACCGGTCCGGATGCCTTTCCGGATGATATCGAAATTGATATCCAGGTTCAGGATGTCGTCCAGACGGGATGTATTTTCTTTTAATCTGACAGATAGTTTTTCACTCATGTTAGTACCTCCGTATTGCTGCCACCCACAGCATATGGCACAAAGCATTTCCGCGCGGTCAGGCATTTTTCTACATGTAGTATCCCTCTATTTTCCAAAACTATGCTTTTATGCCAGATGTTTTCGTGCTATAATCTTTCTGGTACCAGAGATTTATATGAGGAGTTTTGATCATGGAAAAGAAAATTTTATTTGTGGATCTGGACGGAACCCTGTTGGACGACAACAAGAATATTACCCCAGAGAATATGGCGGCCATTCAGAAGGCTACCGAAGCAGGTCACGCCGTAGTAGTCACCACGGGCCGCCCATTGTACAGCACCATCTTTCAGCTGGAGAAGCTGCACATGGACAAGCCCGGCTGCTATGCCATCACTTCCAACGGCGCGTTGATTTATGACGCCCATACGAAGAAAATCATCTTCCAGACCGGCGTGGATAAGAATTGTATCCGGGAAGCCTTCGACGAGGCTTACAAGTTCGGCCTGCATCCCCAGACCTATTCCGATCACGGCGTTCTCTGCGAGCGTGAAGACCCGGAGATTCAGTACTATGCCAAATCTACCATGGTAAACTATGAGGTTCTGGATGACGTAACCAAGGTCATTACCCGGGATCCCATCAAGATGCTGTTCATCGACCTGCATGACCGCGCTAACCTTGAGAAATTCCGTGAGCACATGGAGTCCTGGAGCAAGGAACACCACATTGATATGTTCTTCTCCTGCGACATATATCTGGAATTTCTTCCCGAGGGCATCAATAAGGGTAGCGGCATCCGCTGGCTCTGCAACTACCTGAACGTGCCTCTCGACAATACCCTGGCCGCAGGCGACGCGGAAAATGACATCACCATGCTGCAGGCGGTTAAGACCCCCTGTGTCATGAAGAATGCCCGTCCGGAGATGTACGCTTACGGCGTCTACATTACCGAGCACGACAACAATCATTCCGGAATTGCGGAAATTATTCAGAAATTCATGCTTGCTTAAACTGTTTCACGGAATGAGATAAAATATACTTCGCAAATTTTATGCGATAATATTTTTCATGTAACAGGGGATTCCATAGGAATTTCCTGTTACATGAAAAAGCTCCGGCAGAACTGTTCTTTTCAGTCCCGCCGGAGCTTCTGCGTCATCCTGTTTTATTCTGCCTTTGTATAGCCACCTGCTTCCAGTGCCTCTCCTGTCTTTTCCAGAGAAATGCCGTTTGTACCGCCATCTACCTGAAGCAATCCCTGCTCAGCGAGCTTAGATACCGCATCGCCTGTGGTATCAATGGTGATAGCAATGGTATACACACCGTCCGCCGCGCTTCCGGTGCATTCCACGCCATCTACGGCCTGATAGGATTCCACCAGAGAATCATAGGCTTCCGTCATCAGGGTCTGAGTATCGTCGTCAAAGCCTGTCATGTCCAGCGCGATGGTCTCCTCCATCTTCTGAACTTTGTCGCCTTTGGCGTTCAGTGTCATGGTGTCGGTCATCTTCAGACCTTCGTTGTCCTGCTCCATTGTATAAGTTACGCTCTGCGCTTTCCCGCCACAGGCTGCCAGAGATACGGCCATCACAAGCGTCATTGTAAGTGCTGCTAATCTTTTCATGTTATCTCCTCCCGGTCTCTTCTTATTGTCGAACGGGTTCATTATAACATGTCCGATACGGAAATGCTATGGATAAAATTCTTAATTTTATCCAAGAAAGCCGTCATCTACTCCACCGGTTCCTCCGGAATAAACACCCGGCGGTTCACCGCATGTTCATCGACCCCGGCCTTCTCCTTTGCCTCTTCCGCAAAGTAATCCTGCGAGCTCAAAGGCGCTTTGCCACGGCGGTTGATCTTTTCATAGGTATCGTCGGGCTGCAGCACATGAGCCTTCACATTATCTTTTAACTCGATATCCAGGATGTGAATGACCTCCTCCTTCAGTTCCTCCCGCTCAATGGGGAACATGATTTCCACACGTTTCTCCAGATTTCGCGGCATCCAGTCGGCGCTGGCGCAGAAGACCTCCTCCTGACCATTGTTGTAGAAATAAAAAATTCGGCTATGCTCCAAGAAGTTGCCCACAATGGAACGCACGCGGATATTCTCGCTAACACCGGGAATCCCCACCTTCAGACAACAGATACCCCGGACAACCAAGTCAATCTGTACGCCTGCTGCGGACGCTTCGTAAAGCGCCATGATCACATCCCGGTCACAGAGGGAATTCATTTTCGCGATAATCCGTCCTTCTCCTCCGTTTCTGGCATGCTCGGTTTCCCGTCCAATCAGACTCAGGAACCGATCCTTCAGCCACAGCGGCGCCAGTGACAGCTTATTCCAGCCCTCCGGCTCCGAATAACCGGAAAGCATATTGAAAACTGCCGTAGCATCCTCTCCAATGGGCGCGGAGCAGGTCAGAAGTCCGATATCGGTATACAGCTTTGCCGTAGAATCGTTGTAGTTACCGGTACCCAGATGAACATAACGGCGGATGCCGTCCTCTTCTCTTCGTACCACCAGGGTGATCTTACTGTGGGTTTTCAGACCCACCAGACCATAGATTACATGAGCGCCCGCCTTCTCCAGCATCTTCGCCCAGATGATATTGTTCTCCTCATCGAAACGGGCCTTCAGCTCCACCAGAACCGAAACCTGCTTGCCGTTCTCTGCCGCCTGGGCCAGAGCTGCAATGATCGGAGAATTACCACTGACACGGTACAGTGTCTGCTTGATAGCCAGTACCTTCGGATCGTTGGCCGCGTCCTTTACAAACTTCACCACCGGATCAAAGGTCTGGTACGGATGATGCAGAAGGATATCGCCCTTTCTGATCTCATCAAAAATATTACAGTCCGCGGGCAGCTCCTTCACCGGTGCAGGCACATGCTTCGGAAGCTTTAAATTATCAAAGCCCTCCATGCCGTACATCTTCATCAGGAAGGTCAGATCCAGCGGTCCGTTGATTTTATACAGGGCCTGCTCTTTGATATCCAGCTCCTTTGACAGAATCTTCAAAAGACGCTTATCAATTTTCTCTTCCACCTCCAGGCGGATCGCCTCGCCCCACTGACGCTTTTTCAACTGCTTCTGAATTTCCTTCAGCAAATCCGCCGCCTCGTCCTCGTCGATGGTCAGGTCAGCATTTCGCATAACACGATAGGGAGAGGCACTGACGATATCATACTTCAGGAACAACTGCTGCATATTCCGCTCGATAATTTCTTCCAGCAGAATCACATTTTTTATGCCGTCCTCACTGTCAGGCAGACGCACAATACGGGGCAGCACCGACGGAACCTGTACCGTAGCGAACTCCAGTTCGGCATTCTTCTCGCCCTTTTTCTGAAGCAGCGCACCGATATTCAGGGTCTTATTGCGAATCAGCGGGAAAGGTCTGGAAGAATCCACCGCCATGGGAGTCAGCACCGGATAGACATTGTCCCGGAAATAGCGATCCACATAGCGAGCTTCCTCTTTGGTCAGGGCCTCATGCTCCTGAATTACATGGAGACCATTCTGCTTAAGCGCCGGCAAAAGAGAGCGGGAATAAGTGGAATACTGGAGAGCCACCAGCCCTCTTACCTCCTTCGTAATCTCCTCGATCTGCTCCTCCGGCGTCATACCGGCAATATCCTTCTTGGTATAGCCCGCATGGACCATATCTTTCAGGGAAGCCACACGAATCATAAAGAACTCATCCAGATTGGACGCGGTAATGCTTAAAAATTTCAGCCGTTCAAACAGTGGAATCGTTTTGTCTCGCGCCTCGCTGAGCACACGCTCATTGAACGCCAGCCAGGACAACTCCCGGTTTCTGTAGTACTCATGTCTGGCAAATTCTTTCTTATCCATCCTCTCTTATACCTGCCTTTTCTGCCGGATAACGGGCTTTATACTGAAAATAGTCTCAAAGAAATCCGCTTTATGGGAGAAGAGTCCCTGCTCCAATGTGATGTCCTCTACCGTATCCACCACCACCAGGAGCTCCCGCTCCTTTAAAGTAACGCGGACATTCTTAAACTTCTGCTTATGGCTGCGATCCATGGAATTAGCCACACGAAGAATGGCACTCAGCTTCGCCGTCAGCAGATAATCGTTGCGATCCAGGCTGCTGCCCATGGAAAATTCCTCGAAGGATACAAACTCCTCCGTATCGAACCGGATAGCGTTGGCAATAATCTCCCGTTCCCGATGGGACAGACCGATAATCTCCGTGGACATAACGATCTGGTAGGAGCATTCCGCCGTATGGGTCATACTGATGTATTTGCCACAGTCATGAAGCCAGACCGCAATCTGCAAAAGCAGGCGCTCTCTCTTCTCCATACCGTGAATCCGCTTCATTTTGTCGAAGATGGTGAGAGCCAGATATTCCGTTCCCTGAAGATGGGTTTTATTACTCTGATAGCGCTTGGCAATGTTCTTGGCTGCCTCGATGATATCGTTTTCAAAATTATGGCTGGGCTTAAAGATCCGTTTGCGCTCCGCGTAATCGTAAGCCAGACCGTCCCGGATATTCAGGCCCGGTACCCAGATGAATTCTGCTCCGGTCTCTTCAATCAGCTTCCGGTAAATAATAAGCGCCGGCAGTACCAGAGACATGTTCTCAGCCATACCGCCCAGTCGCTCCATGGCTTTCTCCCGGGAACCGTCCGCAAGAATCTTTTCGTACAGATTCAGATATTCCTCGCGGGTAAAGGATACACTCTTCGCCTTACCGCCCCTGTCTACCAGCTGATTGATATAATCGCCTACCAGAATCATATGCTTAATTTCATGTTCCTTCAGATATAACCGCTTATAGCTTTTCAACTCGTTGTTGATCATTTCCTCAATGATCTCTCCGAAATGGGTGGTGCGGTTCTCCACCTCCGCCAGGCGCTCCCGGATACGCATGGTTCCGAGACGCAGATTCTGAGTAGACACAAGGGCGTCCTTATCGAACAGGGAAATCTGGATGCTGCCACCGCCCACATCGACAATGGCGGTTCCCTTCTGAATGATTTTCTGAAAGGATTCCTCATTGGACGCAATGGATTTGTAGCCCAGAAACCGGTGCTCGGAATTGCTTAAGACCTCCACCTCAAGGCCCGTCCGTACACGAATCTTATCAAGAATCAGAAGGCAGTTCCGCGTCTCGCGAATGGCACTGGTGGCGCAGGCCCGGTAGTCGTCTACCTGATATTCCTTCATGATGCGGGTAAAATCCTCCAGCACCTCGCACAGCTCCTCTAGCATCTCATTGCTGATCTCCTTCTGGTTATAGGCGTCCTTGCCCAGCTCCAGTCCGTAACGGATATCGTCGATTTCCTTCATGCCATTCTTCTGAGACAGCTCCAGAATTTTCATTCCCACTTCGTAAGAGCCGATCTCAATGGACGCAAATGTGACAATCTGCATAATCTCTACGCCTTTCCTGTACTTCCGTGTCCGCCCCGGTCCGCATGACCGAGGATTTCTGTCTCCTCAAATACCAGCTCCGGCTGATGCTCCATAATCCGGAACTGACAAATCCGGTCATTGACGTGAATCTTTGTATCCCGCATGGCGAGGACCGGCATGAACCACTGATCGTTATCACCACAGTAGGTCTCATCAATGACACCCATATGATTCGTCTGAATCACACCGAAATTTTTATAGGTGCTGCTACGTGGTACCACATGGGCCTCGTAGCCTTTTGGAAGCTCCATGGCAATCCCTAAGGGAATCAGCTTAAATTCTCCCTTTTTCAAAGTCACATCCTCTGCGCTTCTTAGATCCACCCAGTCGGATTTGCCGCCGATGTAAGCCAGCTTCTCAATTTTATCGGTAAAATATTTAATTTTAATGGTCTTGGTCATTTCCGTCTGTCTCCTCAAGTCCTTTTTTCAGAAGCGCCAGAGCAGCCTGCACGGTACTCTCCCGCACTTCGCTCCGTTCGCCTTCAAAATGGTACTCTTCCACATACATCTGTCCCCGTACAGATACGCCGATATATACAAGGCCCACCGGCTTCTCTTCCGTTCCGCCGTCCGGCCCTGCGATACCGGTCGTAGCGATTGCAGCGTCCGCGCCACTTGCCAGAATAGCGCCCTTGGCCATTTCCCGGGCGGTTTTTTCGCTGACTGCCCCAAATTCCTTCAGAGTTGTCTTCTTTACATTCAGAAGCTTTCTCTTTGCCTTATTGGAATAGGTGATGAAGCCCTGCTTAAATACCTCGGATACGCCCGGCACATCCACCAGACGCGCGGCCACCAGGCCTCCCGTACAGGACTCTGCCGTGGTCACGGTCAGCTCATCCATTTTTAGAAGCTCTACTACTTCCTCTGCAAGTGTCTTCTTCTGCTGCTCTCCCATTTTAAATATCTCCTTCCAGAAGTATTCCTTTGTTCTTTGCCAGATAATCAATCAGTGACACAACGGTCAGAATCAGCGCAATCCAGGTAACAATGGTCTCGATGGTGGTGAATACCCCTCCCAGATCGAGAATCAGGAGAATGATCATCAGCATCTGGAAGGTCGTCTTAAACTTTCCCCAGTAGCTTGCTGCGATAACAACTCCATTATCCGATGCAATCAGACGGAAGCCGCTGATAATGAACTCTCTTGAAATAATTACAATGACCATCCAGGCTGCCAGTCGGTTCATTTCCACCAGACAAATCATGGCCGAGCAGACTAAAAGCTTATCTGCCAGCGGATCCATGAATTTTCCGAAATTGGTGACCAGGTTATACTTTCTCGCAATCTTACCGTCCAGAAGGTCAGTCAGACTTGCCACGATAAAAATTCCGACTGCAATGTACTTGGAATAAGCGCCGCCCAGATCGGTCAGCATAAATACAACAAAAAACGGAATCATCAATACACGAAGTGTGGTTAATTTATTGGGTAAATTCATTCTGCTAATTCTCCTATCAAATCATAATCTACGGCTCCGGTAACGCGCACCTTCGCAAAATCGCCGCTCATCAGGGTCTCGTCCGTATTCAGGAACAGATAACCGTCCACACCCGGCGCATCCTTATAGGTACGGCACACATAAGCGTTCTCATCGGCCACCTGGCCCTCCACCATAACCTCCAGAATCCGGTCTGTCATGGCGTCCGCCTTGTCAAAGGCAATCTCCTGCTGCAACTCCATAAGCTCGGCTCTCCGATCCTCCTTCACTTCTTCCGGAATCTGATCGGGCATACCCGCCGCCGGGGTATCCTCCTCCGGAGAATAGGTAAAGACGCCTAACCGGTCAAACTCGCAGTCATCCACGAAACGCATCAGCTCCTCATGATCCTCCTGGGTTTCTCCCGGAAAGCCGGTAATCAGGGTCGTACGCAGACAGATATCCGGAATTTCCTCCCGGAGCCGTCCAATGATGTCTCGCAAATCCGACTGGGTGGTTCTTCTTCCCATACGCCTGAGAATCCGATCGGACGCATGCTGGATGGGCAGATCCAGATAATGACAGATCTTCGGCTCTTCCTTCATAACCCGTATCAGTTCTTCTGTAATCTCCTCCGGATAACAGTACAGCACACGAATCCACTGGATGCCGCCAATTTCAGCCAGCTTCTTTAAAAGCTCCGGCAGCTTCTTCTCACCGTAAATATCTTTTCCGTAAAGGGTCGTCTCCTGGGCCACCAGAATCAGTTCCTTGACGCCGCCCTCCGCAAGCTCCCGTGCCTCCTTTAAAAGCTGCTCCATGGGAACGCTGCGGTAGTTGCCGCGCACCTTCGGGATGATACAGTAGGTACAGTGCTTATCGCAGCCCTCTGCAATCTTCAGGTACGCATAGTGGCCGCCGGTGGTCAGGGTTCTTGCGCCCTCCTGTTCCGGTACCAGTCGGTCAATGTCCTCAAAATGAAGCTCCTTCTGACCCTCCAGCACCTTCTCTACGGTTTCCACGATGGCGTCGTAGGTGGTGGTTCCGAGAACCGCGTCTACCTCCGGAATCTCGTCTACGATTTCCTGCTTGTAACGCTGAGCCAGACAGCCGGTCACAATCAGGGCCTTACAGCAGCCGGATTTGCGGTACTCCGCCATCTCCAGAATCGTGTTGATGCTTTCTTCCTTGGCGTCATTGATAAAGCAGCAGGTATTGATGACAATTACATCTGCCTCTGTCTCATCGTCGGTGAAGGAAAAGCCTTTTTTACCCAGAAGACCAATCATCACCTCAGAATCCACAAGATTTTTATCACAGCCAAGGGATACAAATAAAATTTTCATAAATCATTCTCTTTCATTATATTTATTATTTCTCATACTGCAAGAATATTGCAGCACAATTAACAAAAGCTTTACATTGCACGCTGACTAAGATACCTTTTCCCGCTGGGGCAGCTGCGCCAGCACAATTGCCGCGAACATCAGTACGCACCCAAGCGCCTCGCGACCGCTCAGGGTCTGATGCAGAATCAAAAGTCCCGCCAGCACAGATACCACTGACTCCAGGCTCATGATCAGGGAGGCCACCGTCGGGTTCAGACCCTTCTGGCCCACGATCTGCAGGGTGTAGCCCACGCCGCTGGACAGAAGTCCCGCATAGAGAATGGACTGCCACGCCATCAGGATATCTGAGATATCCGGCTGCTCCAGCACCAGCATTCCGATGCCTGCCACGATGCCGCAGACAAAGAACTGAATGCAGGACATCTTCACGCCGTCCACATAGGGCGTAAAATGGTCAATGATCAGAATATGCGCCGCAAACAGGAACGCGCAGATAAACACCAGAATATCTCCGGTTCCAATCCGCAGGGTCTCCGTAATACAGAGGCAGTAAAGACCGCCCACGGCCAGAATTACGCCAATCCACACATTGATCCCACAGCGCTTTCCAAAAAATATCCCCGCAATGGGCACCAGCACGATGTAGCAGGCCGTGATAAAACCGGCCTTTCCCACGGTCGTAAACAGGATACCGTACTGCTGAAAGGCGCTGGCAAAGCAGAGGGCCAGGCCGCAGAGAATACCGCCCCTTATCAGGATCTTCCGATTCTCTGGCTTCTTCTCCTCCAGCCGCGCTTCCTCACTCTTCTGACGGTCCATAAAGGCAATCACCGGCAGAAGCGCCGCCCCACCGATAAAGGAACGGGTACATAAAAAGGTAAAGGGGCCCACATAATCCATACCGACGCTCTGCGCCACGAAAGCGGTTCCCCAGATCACTGCCGTCAGAAGCAACAGGAGTGAATGCTGAATCTGTGTCTTGTTCATCTTATCTTATCCTTCGTCAAAGCGCAGGGTGGACAGAATCATCTGCTCCGCCTGCCCGATTTTTTCATAATCTCCTACCGTGCAGTCCATCTGGACCGTATACAGGATATCATTATAGCGGAAAATATAGACGTCGCAGGTACGCTCCGTATCCGCCGTTCCCTCCGCATAGCTGACCCATACAGCCGGGTATTCCCCCTCGCCCACGGTCACATCCTCCACAGTACACTCCTCATCACTTTCCAGTACCACCTGGTCGGCAGCATCCTCGGTGGAAGCCGCATCGGATCGTTCCACCCGGACAAAGGCCGGAACGCCTTCCTCCAGCGCCTGAAAGGTCAGGCTGTCCGCTGATGCTTCTACCGAAAAGGTTTCCGCGTCGTAAGCCAGGGAGAAATCCCCGATGCCCCGGACTCTTGTATACAGAACTGTCTTCGGCTCCTCGCCTTCCATCACCGTTACTTCTTCCTGTCCCAGCACGGTTCCCGGCGCGGTCTCAAGGCCTAATTCAGCCTCCTTTTCTTCTTCTGTCTGGCTGATCTTCGGCTGTTCTACAACCTCCACATGCGGCACAGAAACCTCCGCGTCCTTTTTTCCACAGGCCGAAAGCCCCATCGCTGCCAGGACGCAGAGTGTCAAAAACTTCACCTTACGCAAGCAGCTCACCCACTAACTTATTGACCAGAGAACCGTCTGCCTTGCCCTTTACCTTCGGCATCAGTTCCTTCATGATCTTGCCCTTGTCCCTGCCGGTGGGGTTCTCGATACCAAGACCCGCAATAACCTCCCGGATCACGGCACGGATAGCTTCCTCGTTCATTTCCTCCGGTGCGAACTCGGAAAGAACAGCCAGACGGGCCTTACACTGGTCAATGATATCGGTGCGGTCTGCGGGAGCCAGATCCATGGTCTCCTTAGTCTGCTTGATCTCCTTCTTTACCACCTCGAACTCTTCCTCCGGAGTCAGGTCCGCACGCTTGTCAATGGCTTTATTCTTCAGTGCGGCAAGCAGCATGGACAGGGTTTCTTTTCTGTCTTTGTCCTTGTTCTTCATGGCCTTTACCATCTCGGCACGAATTTCATCAATTTTGCTCATTTCAATTTCCTCCTCGTTAAATATCTGTATCTGTACAAGCTCCATGATACAAAATAGGCGCAGATACGCTATTTACCATTGTAAGCGTATCCCGCCCATTTTTCAAGCCCAACTATGAAAAATCATCCTTGCTTAAATTCCACATGATTCCCGTCCGTAAGACAGACCACATTTCCATTGCTGGTCAGATAGACGTCGGTGCCCAGCCAGTTCAGGGTCCGCTTTATCTTACCGGAGATCCACCATTCATTTCTGCAGGTGACCACTGCGGCAACCGGCCTTACCGCTTCCAGAAAGGCAATCGTGTTCTTTTCCTTGATGCCATGATGGGGCATCTTCAGAACTGTATGATGCAGGTTCAGATCCGTCCGCTCCATCAGCTCGGTCAGGCGCTCCTGCTCGCTGTCTCCGGTGAAGAGAAAGCTCTGGGTGCCATAGCGCAGACTGAGCACCAGCGACAGGTCGTTGTCATTTCCATCATAATCCTTCTCTTCCGGCGGATAGATGATAAAGGACGCCCTGCCCAGGCTGCGGCGTTCCACATCAGTGATGCGCATGGATGTGATCCTATTACGGATAAGCGCCTCCCGATACTCCCGGAACTGCTTTTTCTCCACTGTATAATCCGGCTCCATCACCCTCTTTACGTGCATAGCGTCCAGGATCTTGTCCGCACCGCCCACATGATCCTTGTCAAAATGGGTGATAATCAGGTAATCCAGGGTATCGATGCCGCGCTCCGCAAAATAATCCAGCAGCACATCCGCCTGGTCGTCGAAACTTGTATCAATGAGCATCCGGTAGCCGGACTGTTCCACCAGAATCGCGTCGCTCTTGCCCACATCGAAGAAAGTGACCTGCAGCTCGTCAGCCGACAGCTCCGATTCCGCCGCTTTTCCATTTCCGTCTGGTCCGTCCGGCTCGTGGTGATCGAAGCCCACCAGACACAGCACCAGCAGCAGAACCGTCAAAAGCAGGACGGTAACCGGCAGCCAGTCTCGTTCTCTTTTCTTCTTCAAGGCATGCATCTCTTTTCTTTTCAGGTTTTTTGTGGTATACTCTCGTTGCAGATTTTTATTCCATGGTTCAGACTCGCATTTTGTTTGGAATCCTGTCTGCAATAACTTATCTGCGATGAAAATGTAAGATTTATTATCATTATATCACAAATTTCACAACATTACGAAAGGAATTTATAATATTATGAAAAAAATCACAAGTTTCACCATCAATCACCTGCTGCTTCAGCCCGGCGTCTACGTATCCCGCAAGGATCCGGTGGGCGGCACGGTCGTCACTACCTTTGATCTGCGCCTCACCAGCCCCAACGAGGAGCCGGTCATGAACACCGCTGAGATGCACACCATTGAGCATCTGGCAGCCACCTTCTTACGCAACCATAAGGACTACGGCTCCAAAACGGTCTACTTCGGCCCCATGGGCTGCCGCACCGGTTTTTATCTGCTGCTGACCGGCGATTATGAGTCCAGGGATATCGTTCCGCTGATGATTGAAATGTGGGAGTTCATCCGGGATTTCGAGGGCGACGTGCCCGGAGCAAGCGCCCGTGACTGTGGCAACTACCTGGATATGAATCTGCCCATGGCGAAGTATCTGGCAAAGCGGTATCTGGAAAATGTGCTCTATGATATCAAAGAGGATCGACTGGTGTATCCGGAATAAACCAAACCTTAAAATAATGTATAAGGAAACGGACAGCGCTCTGGTTGTACCGACCTCCAATTGTTAGATTTCCAACTTTGAAGGTCACTTCATCTTCCACAGTGCTATCCGTTTTCTTTATTTTTGTTTTTATATCTTATGTTTTTAAGAATACTCTACAGATACACATTCCGCACTATCGGCATGAAATTTTTTTGATGTATATCTGTCTTATCATCCATTTACAGCAGCGCCCGCAGCTCCTCATGCAGCTTCCCGTTGGTCGCCACGATGCCGCCCGGTTCCACCGGATTTACTTCTGAGCCGTCATAGCGGGTAATTTTGCCGCCCGCCTCGGTGAGAATCAGCATTCCCGCCGCGAAATCCCAGGGCTGCAGTCTTGCCTCAAAGTAACCGCCGATACGTCCGGCCGCCGTGTAAGCCAGATCCATGGCCGCCGATCCTGTCCGCCGGATATCCTCGCATTTTTCAAACACTCGCTGGAAGCAGGCAAAATTCTGAGGCGCCAGCTCCTTCTGATAGGGCGCGGTTCCGATGGCGATGATGGTCTGTCCCAGATTCTCTGCCTCAGCCACATGAATAGGACGGCCATTGACGAAGCTGCCCTTGCCCTTCTCGGCATAGAACATCTCCTCCCGGAAGGGATCATAAATGACGCCCAGGATAATTTCACCCTTGCTGTAAAGTCCCAGCGACACCGTGCTGTGCTGATAATCATGCACCAGATTTGTCGTACCGTCGATGGGGTCCAGAATCCAGAAGGTGTCGCCCTTCATAGCGTGAAGCCCATCCTCCTCACCAAGGAATTCGACCTCTGGCGCAAGTTCGCCCAGCTTCTCCCGCAGGAAATTCTGGATGTTGGTATCCACCTGGGTCACATAATCCGCCAGGCCCTTTACCTTCACATGGCCCGCCATATCCCGGTTTTCCACAAACTGTCTGGTCTCACGGACCAGCTGCATCACTTCATTGATATCCACGCTCATCGTTTTCCTTCCTCCTGCTTTCCAAATTCTCTTAAAATCTCATGGAATTGGCTTCCACATTTTTCCATTTCTTTTAATACCACATCAATCTTCTGCCCATCCAAGAACCAATTGTCCCGACTGATCTCCCGGGTCACTGTCGGGCAGACCAGGAACTCGGTTTCCGGGAAGCATACTTTATAATACAGCAGCGCCCGGCGTGCATGACAGGCCTGAGGACAGAGAATTGCCTTCTTGATGGAGAGACCGAGGCTTTCCGTCACCTTCCGGGAGTAAATGGCGTTTTCATAGGTATAAGTCGCCTCTTTCTCTTTCAGAATGGCCGTCTCCGGAACACCCTCCCGCATCAGAATATCATGCAGGAAATCCCATTCTGTCTGCGCCTCATAGCCGGGAATCCGGCATCGTCCCACCGGCTTGCTGAAGCGGCCCGAAGGAAGCACGCAGGGCGCATAGCCATCCAGATACAATTTCGCCGCCGTCACCGCAATACCGCCCTGATCGCCGCCAGGGATGAAAATGATATCGACCCGCTCCGGCTCATTTTCCACAAAGATAAAATCCGTAATGTCTTCTACAAAACCCACGGTGCAGTACCCGTCCCTTCCGTTTTGTTCTACATTTTAATGGTAACACAGCCGCCTTATTTTTTCAAAATACCGCTTTCCTGCACCCTTGCAATCGCCTTCTCAATCACCGGAACCGGATGCACCAGCGCCATCCGCACATAGCCCTCGCCCAAATCGCCAAAGGCGCTGCCCGGGGTCACAATCATGCCGGTCTTCTCCATCAATTCCATCGTAAAAGCTGCGCTGTCCGTATAGCCTTCCGGCAGGGGAGCCCACACAAACATAGTACCCTGGCTGTCCGGTACGTTCCATCCGATAGAGCGAAGACCGCCGCAGAGAGCCTTATTTCTCCGCTCATACTCGGCGCACTGCTCCTTTACGGAATCCTGAGGACCGGTCAGGGCTGCCACCGCCGCCATCTGAATCGGCAGGAAGATACCGTAGTCGATCTGGGAGCGTACTTTGGAAAATTCCCGAATAATCTCACGATTACCTACCGCGAAGGACATGCGCATGCCGGTCATATTGTAGCTCTTGGACAGGGAGTAAAACTCGATGCCCACCTCCTTCGCGCCCGGATAGGACAGAAAGGACTTTCCTTCCCTTCCATCGTAAATGATATCGGAATAAGCATTATCATGCAGAATGATAATGTTGTACTTTTTCGCGAACGCAATCAGCTCTTCATAAAAAGCGTCATCCGCCACAGAGCAGACCGGATTGGACGGGTAAGATACAATCATAAACTTCGCCGCCCGCGCAGTCTCCGCCGGAATATCCTCAAATCTCGGCAGGAAATTATTTTCCGCATAGAGCGGATAAGTCTCGATCTTCGCACCCGCCAGCTGCGGTCCCAGGGAAAATACCGGATAACCCGGATTCGGGGCCAGCATGATATCGCCCGGATCGCACAGGGCCACAGCCACATGAGCCATACCCTCCTGGGAGCCGTACAATGTCATAATCTCATCTGCCTCCAGGCTCACGCCAAACCGGGTCTGATAGAAATCCTGCATGGCTTTGATAAGCTCCGGCCTGTCCGTAATGGCGTATTTATAATTTTCCGGATCCTTGCAGGCCTCCACCATGGCGTCCATCACATGCTTCGGCGGCTGAAAATCCGGCGTACCGATGGAGAAATTATAGACCTCCATACCTTTCTCTGCCAGTTCGTTCTTTTTATGGGCCAGGGCTGCGAAGATACCTTCCTCTATCGCCTCTGCCCGTTTTGAAAATATAAAATTCATCGTCTTAAGTCCTCTCTGCTGCGCCGCGTATCCTGGCGCGTTTCTCTCATATTCTGGAAAGTCTCTGTCCATTCGGCCAGCGCTCAATCTTTCTTATTTTAATACAAACTTCCTGCTAATTCAATTCTTTTCTTGCTTTTCGTTCTCAGGTCTGATAGAGTATTATCAGTAACACACATTTACCAAATAAAAAGGAGAACAATCAAATGGCAGACAATAAATGCAGCACACCGGATTGCGGCGGCAACTGCGATACCTGTAACGGAGACATCACCGTAACCCTGACCCTGGACAATGACGAAACCGTAGAATGCGCCATCCTCACCATCTTCCCGGTGGACGGACGTGACTACATCGCCCTGCTTCCTCTGGATGAGAACGGCGAGAACGAGGACGGCGAGGTATATCTGTACCGTTACGACAACAGCACCGGAAGCCCGGTTCTGGACAATATCGAGTCCGATGAGGAGTACGACGCAGTGGCTGACATGTTCGATCAGATGCTGGACGCAGCCGAGTACGATGAGTTAGTTGAGGCTGACGGCGAGGATGTTGATTTCGACGAAACCAACTAAAGCTTATCTATTTCGCTCAAATCAATAGACAGGCAGATAGACATTTCCACTTTTCAAAGCACAGAAAAAAGAGCCGAGAATATATGCCTCTCGGCTCTTCTTTCGTTCGCCTACTCTTCTAAAAGCTCTTCTACGAAACGTGATTGTTCTGCTTTCTTTCCATACAGCTTTCTCACCGAAAAAATATACAACAGCTCCTTTGCCCGGGTCATGGCCACATAGAACAGCCGCCGTTCTTCTTCCATATCTTCCTCGAAAAGCACCCGCTTGTGGGGCGTAATTCCCTCATTGGCGTCGATGATGAATACGATGCGGTATTCCAGACCCTTACTACTGTGCATGGTGGACAATATCACGCCATCGCTGCTCATTTCCCGCTCCTTCGCCTGCTTCAGAAGCTCTGCCCGGATGGATGCGATATGGTTTTCCCACTCCTCCAGAGTTTTAAAACCGGAAGCCAGCTCCTTTAATTCATCGAGAATTCCAAAGAAATCCTCCGGCTTTCTTCCTTTGTAATCGGCATATTCCTTCAGATACTCCTCATAGCCGATGATATTTCGGATATAGTGTAGGGCCCCGGAAGGACTTAAATGTCCGCACATCTTCAAATCCTTCTCCAGCTTTTCGATCCGCTCGCAGACCCAGGGCTTATCGTCATACCAGGTAAGCAGCTCCTCCCAGGAAATCACTTCGCTGTCCAGACATTCCCGCCCCAGGTAGCGCTTCGGGCGGTTCATGACCTGCAAAAAGTCCTCGCGCTTCACCAGACTCTTTTTCATGTCCCGAGCCATGTGAAGATAAGCAAAAATATCCTTCACAATCCAGTGATCATAGAGGTTCGGCAGTGCGTCCCGCATCCGGAACGGAATTCCCTCGGAAATCAGTTCTTCCATCAGCTTCCGGGGCTGGGTATTGGTCCGGAACAGAATCGCGATATCCCGATAAGAACCTCCTTTTTCCCGGTAGGTTTTAATCTTATCAACGACGCACTCGTACTCCTCATCCTGATCCCGAAACTTATGGTGCAGAATCGGCGGTCCTTCCTGCTTGTTCGCCTGAATTTTCTTGGCAAAACGCTGCTTATTATTCTCGATAACCTTGCAGGCTCCTTCCACAATCAGGCGCGTACAGCGGTAGTTCGTATCCAGAAGCACCTGTTTCGCCGCCGGATAATCCTGTTTGAAGTGCAGCATAATCTCCGGCTTCGCGCCGCGGAAACGGTAGATGGACTGGTCGTCGTCGCCTACGATGAACAGGTTATCCTCCGGCGCCGCCAGCATCCGCACAATGTCGTACTGCAGCTGATTGATATCCTGAAATTCATCCACCAGGATATACCGGAATTTCCGCTGCCAGGCCCCGAGAATGTCCTTCCGTTCCTTCAAAAGCTGGTAGCAGTAGACCAGCATATCGTCGAAATCGATTTTATTGCTGCGGCGCAGGCGGTTATCGTATTCGTTAAAAATGGCGGTAAAGCTTTTGGTATTGCAGGATGTGGCCTTATATTCCTGCAGGTTCACCCGATCATTTTTCACCTTGCTGATTTCCGCCGCGATACTGCCGATGAGCTCTGATTCGTCATCCGGCTCCAGCTTCTGCTTATAGACTGCCTCCCGCAGAAACTGGTATTTTTCGGTCTCCCGGAGAATATTGTCGGCACGATAGCCATAGGCCAGCTTCAGGATCTGGAAAAAGACCGCATGAAAGGTACCAAAAGAAACAGCCGTATTCGCGCTGTTCGTCAGCCGCAGATACCGCTCCTTCATTTCCCTTGCCGCCGCTTTTGTAAAAGTAATCACCAGAATCTCTCCGGGTGGAATGTGACAGATTTCCGTCAGATACTGAACCCGTCTCGTAAGTACCATCGTCTTACCGGAACCGGGTCCCGCCAGAACCAGCATGGGGCCGTCACGGTGGGTGACGGCCTTCTGCTGTACTTCAGATAAAGAATTCAAATTTTATGCCTCCAGCTTTGCAATCGCTGCGCGCACACGCTTCAGAGTCTCCTCCTTGCCGATGACCTCCATGAGCTCGGTGGCTCCGCAGGGCGTCATCTGCCTGCCGGATACGGCGATTCGGATGGGCCAGAGCACATAGCCGTTCTTACAGCCCTTCTCCTCCACATATTTCAGAAGACGTGTATACAGTTCGTCGTTGCTGTAGTCCTCCTGCTCCTCCAGGATCGGAAGCAGCTCTTTTAAAACCTCCAGAGAGGATTCCACACTGGTCTTCATTTTCTTATGCGCGTAAATCGCAGTGTCGTACTCGGGAACTGCCTCGAAGAAGTCTACCATATCCTCGATCTCCGGGAACACCTCGATACGGGTCTTTACCATAGCAGCGATCTTCTTCAGATCATAATCCTTGGTAATGACCTTCTTCAGATGCGGCAATGCCATCTCATAAAACTTATCAAAGTCCATAGCCTTGATGTACTCACCGTTCATCCATTTCAGCTTGGTGTAATCGAATACGGACGGTGCCTTGCTGATGTGGTGATAATCAAAAGCCTTAATCAACTCATCCAGAGAATAAATCTCCCGATCCTCATCCGGACTCCAGCCCAGCAGCGCTACGAAATTGATAATCGCCTCCGGCAGAAAGCCCTGCTCCAGCAGATCCTCGAAGGAAGAATGGCCGCAGCGCTTGGACAGCTTCTTATGCTCCTCGTCGGTAATCAGCGGGCAATGTACATAGACCGGCACTTCCCAGCCAAACGCCTCATAGAGGCGGTTGTATTTCGGAGAAGAGGACAGATACTCATTTCCACGGACTACGTGGGTGATTCCCATCAGATGGTCGTCTACCACATTCGCGAAGTTGTAAGTCGGATATCCGTCGGACTTGATCAGGATCATGTCGTCCAGCTCCGCATTGTCTACGGTGATATCGCCGTAAATATCGTCATGGAAGGTGGTGGTTCCGGTGGTCGGATTATTCTGGCGGATAACAAAGGGTACGCCCGCTGCCAGCTTCGCCTCTACCTCTTCCTTAGACAGATGCAGACAGTGCTTATCATATACAACAATCTCCTTACCCGCCACTTCGGTCTTCAGGGACTCCAGGCGCTCCTTGTCGCAGAAGCAGTAATATGCCTCGCCTTTTTCAATCAGCTTTTTCGCGTACTCCATATAGATGCCTGCCGCCTGGCGCTCACTCTGCACATAGGGGCCAACGCCGCCGTCCTTGTCCGGACCCTCGTCATGCTCCAGGCCCGCTTCCTTCATGGTACGGTAAATGATATCGACTGCGCCCTCCACATAGCGTTCCTGGTCGGTATCCTCGATACGGAGCAGGAAATCTCCGTCCTCATGCTTGGCAATCAGATATGCGTACAGCGCCGTTCTTAAGTTTCCTACATGCATTCTTCCGGTAGGGCTCGGCGCAAATCTTGTTCTTACTTTACTCATTCTTCTTCACTCCCGTTATTCTTCTGAAATGGCCTTTCATTTCTTACTTCCGTAAAACAGGCCGCTCTGGAAATTATATACCAAAGCGGCCCGCTTTACAAGGGGAAAAGTTCCCCGTCTCTTTTATTTTCCAGCTTTTTCATCCCACACCGGAACGGAGATACCCGCTACCTCTGAAGTAAACGGGGTTCCGTCGTGTTTCTCGAAATGACGCCATGCCCGCAACACGTATTTGAAGCCTATGTACTGAAGCGGCAGGTTGCAGTATACCATCAGGATGTTGGCGAAATCGCTCAGATCCCAGAGGGCACCCAGATCCATGCCCGCAATGTTGGTAATGACGCCAAAGCTGATAACCACCAGACACAGAACACGAATCACATTGATAAAGGCCTTATTGGCGGAGATACGGTTCGCGCACATCTCGGTGAAGGACATGAAGCCCATCAGACAGGTGAAGGCGAACAGGCCAAAGCAAAGGCTTACCAGCAGGGTCACAAAGCTGTAAGCTGCTCCGCTGCTTCCGGTCAGCGCGCCGCAGGATGCCAGGAATTTTTCCAGCTTGCCGAGTTCAAACCAGGCGTCTGCCTCTCCGGTCAGCCACATTCTTCCCATGATGACTACAAAACCAGTCAGGGTGCAGATAACGATGGTATCCAGGAATACGCCCAGCGCCTGTACGCAGCCCTGATCGCAGGGATGAGCGGTATCTGCCGCTGCTGCCGGCATGGTAATGGTTCCCTGGCCGGCCTCATTAGACATCAGACCTCTCTTAATGCCCTGGCTTAAAGCGATACCAAAGGCTCCTCCAAAGACTGCGGCCGGTTTAAATGCCTGTGTGAAAATAGCTGCGAAGAACCACGGAATCCGGGTGAAATTGCAAAGCACCAGAACCACAACGGTCAGTACATACACAACTGCCATAATCGGCACCAGCACATCGGTTACCTTCGATACTTTCTTGATACCGCCGAAGCTGATAACCGCGGTTACCACAATTAACACTGCAAAGGAAACCCAGTAGAGAGCAGAATTGGTGGCAAATGTGGTTCCTGTCACCACGCCCGCGATGGCTCCCACTGCGGAAATGGTGTTGAAGCCCTGCGCCGGAAAGCAGAGAAACGCGTAAATGATGTAGAGCACGCTCAAGGCTACGCCCGCCCAGGCCGCGTCCTTTAAAAGACGACGTCCGTAGAAAGGAAGTCCGCCCACATAGGCGTCGCCGCGCTTCTCCTTGAAAATCTGGGACATGGTAGACTCTACGAATGCAGTCGCCATACCGAAGAACGCGGAAATCCACATCCAGAACAGCGCGCCCGGTCCTCCGATAGAAATTGCTCCGGTTACGCCCAGGATATTGCCAGGGCCTACACGCATGGCCGTGGACAGCAGGAACGCCCCCAGGGAAGAGATGCCCATGGTTGTACTCTTGCTGTTCACCAGCACCTGAAGTCCGTACTTAAACTTGCGCACCTGTACGAAACGCAGCTTAAAGGTGAAATAGATGCCGGTTCCCACTAATAAAATAATGGCCAGACTGAAATTGCCCAGAATCGGAATGGACGCGTACCAGTCAAGGTTTGTCGGAAAATCCCAGAACCAGTTGGATACAATCTGGATTTTACCGCAGATTGCGTTCACTGCACTAAATAAAGCTTCCATAACAAAAACCCCCTCACATTTTTTCTCATTATAAAACAACACGAAGGGGTTTGTACAGTATTACTTTTCTCTTTTCAAGGTTTTATTCCGAAAACTTTGTGGTCAGCTCTCGCGCAAACACGGACTTTGACCCGTTGCCCGCATAAAGCAAGGGCGCAACTGACGCTGCGCCCTTATCGTATCCATATGATAGTCAAATCTGTAAAATCCGGACTTCTTAAAGTTGTGTGTGTGCATTAGATACTTCGCGAAGCCGCACTTATCAGATCTTTATAGCATGTGTTTACAAATATTATAAATAATTTCCTGAGAATTACATTCCCATCTGCTTTGCAACCTCTGCCGCAAAGTCCTCGTTCTTCTTCTCAAGTCCCTCGCCGGTCTCGAAACGAACGAACTTCTTGATGGTGATGTTTGCGTTGTTCTCTTTTGCTACCTGAGCTACATACTTCGCAACAGTCTGCTTTCCGTCCTCAGCCTTTACATATACCTGGTCAAGCAGGCAGATCTCTTTCAACTCTTTATTGATACGACCCTGGATCATGCCCTGGATAACCTTCTCCGGCTTCTGGGACTCCTTCGGATCGTTCTGAATCTGAGCCATCAGGATAGCCTTTTCTTTTTCGATGTACTCCGGCTCTACCTCAGCGTCGCTGGTGTACAGCGGCTTCAGAGCTGCAGCCTGCATAGCTACGTTCTTAGCCATCTCACGGATAGCGTCGTTGATAACGTCTGTCTCAACGTCTACCAGAACGCCGATCTTTCCGCCTGCATGGATGTAGGAAGCTACGAAACCGTTCTCCTCCTCAACCTGAGCGAAACGACGGATGTTCATGTTCTCGCCGATAACAGCGATCTGGGAAGCAAGTGCCTCCTTTACAGTCAGAGTCGGGTCTTTCTCCCACTTCTCTGCCAGGAACTCATCAATATCTTTTGCAGCAGTCTTAACAGCCTGAGCTGCTACGTCTGCTACGTAGGACTGGAATTTCTCGTTCTTTGCAACGAAGTCAGTCTCAGCATTTACCTCTACAACAACAGCCTTGTGGTCGTCATTGATCAGGCAGGTATCTACAATACCCTCTGCTGCGATACGGCCAGCCTTCTTCTGTGCGCTTGCAAGGCCTTTCTCTCTCAGCCAGTCAACAGCTGCGTCCATATTTCCCTCGGTAGCTGTCAGGGCCTTCTTGCAGTCCATCATGCCAGCGCCGGTCATTTCTCTTAACTCTTTTACCATTCCTGCTGTGATTGCCATTTCTAATCCCTCCAAATTCGTTTGTGTAAGCCGCGTGTGCCGTAAAGCACACGCGGATAAAGTCACTTACTGTTCGCTCCGCTCACAGTAGCCGCTTCGTAATGCACAGAAATTACGCTTTCGCGCAATTTCGCGCTTGCACTTTCGACTTTTACTTAAGCCTCTGCGGTCTCCTCAGTCTCAGCTTCCTCTGCAACTTCCTCAGCTGCGCCCTGGTTAGCCTCAACAACAGCGTCTGCCATCTTGGAAACGATCAGCTTTACGGCTCTGATAGCGTCATCATTGCCCGGGATTACATAATCCAGTTCTTCCGGATCACAGTTGGTATCAGCGATTCCGATAAGCGGAATACCCAGTGTATGTGCTTCCTGTACGCAGATTCTTTCCTTCTTCGGGTCTACTACGAAGATAGCGTCCGGGATGCGCTTCATATCCTTGATACCGCCAAGGTTCTTCTCCAGCTTCTCCCACTCTTTCTTCAGTGCGATAACTTCCTTCTTCGGCAGTACATCAAAGGTTCCGTCCTCAGACATCTTCTCGATAGCCTTCAGACGAGCGATTCTGCTCTGGATGGTCTTGAAGTTGGTCAGCATACCGCCGAGCCAACGCTCATTTACGTAGAACATACCGCAACGCTCTGCCTCAACCTTGATAGCGTCCTGAGCCTGCTTCTTGGTTCCTACGAACAGGATGTTGCCACCCTCTGCCGCGATGTCAAATACTGCCTTGTAAGCCTCATCAACCTTTCCTACAGACTTCTGCAGGTCGATGATGTAGATGCCGTTACGCTCTGTGTAGATGTACGGAGCCATCTTGGGGTTCCAGCGTCTTGTCTGATGTCCGAAATGAACACCTGCTTCCAGTAACTGCTTCATAGAAATTACACTCATGTTTCTTTCCTCCATTTGGTTGTTCTTCCGCGAGTTTCTTCACCGTGAAATACCGGTTCATATGCAATCCAGGCACCTTTCCCGGTTCCGCCCGCGTGTTTTTTCACTAACTTTGAAAGTATAACATAAGAAAAGGGCTTTGACAAGCCCTTTTCCTTGACAAATTTGCAATTTTCAGCCTAATCTATCCGCTTTAATCTGCCAGCCAGTTGTACAACTCCTCATATTTCTTCGCAGAATTATTCCAGGAGAAGTCCACAGCCATGCCACGGTCAATAATCTTGTTCCACTCACGCTTCTTATCATAGTAGATATGCTCTGCGTAGCGGACAGTGTGCATCATCTCGTGGGCGTTGTAATTGGTGAAGCTGAAGCCGGTTCCCTTACTCTCGTACTCGTTGTACGGCTCTACCGTATCCTTCAGGCCGCCGGTCTCGCGGACGATAGGCACGGTGCCATAGCGCAGACTCATAAGCTGGCTCAAGCCGCAGGGCTCAAACTGGGACGGCATCAGGAAAGCGTCGCAGGATCCGTATACCTTGTGGGACATGGCCTCGGAATAGAAAATATTTGCCGAAACCTTGCCCTGGTACTTCCATGCGAAATGACGGAACATATTCTCATAACGCTCCTCACCGGTTCCCAGAACTACAAACTGTACCTCATCCTGACAGAGCTCGTCCATCACATAGGCAATCAGATCAAAGCCCTTCTGGTCTGTCAGGCGGGATACGATACCGATCATCATTTTCTTCGGATCCACATCAAGACCCAGCTCCTGCTGCAGGGCGGTCTTGTTCTTCACCTTCTCCTTACGGAAGTTTACAGCGTTATAATTATGAACCAGATATTTGTCGGTCTCCGGATTGTACTCGTTATAATCGATACCATTTACAATGCCACGCAGGGAGTTGGCACGGGCACGCATCAGGCCGTCCAGGTGTTCTCCATAATATGGCATCTTAATTTCCTCGGCATAGGTATCGCTTACGGTGGTCACGGCATCCGCGTATACGATGCCTCCCTTCAGATAGTTAGCGTCGCCATAGGCTTCCAGCTTATCCGGCGTAAAATAAGATGCATTCAGACCGGTGATGTCCTTGACCGTCTTCATATCCCAGATTCCCTGGAACTTCAGGTTATGTATGGTCATAATAGTCTTAATTCCCCGGAAGAACGGGTTGTCCTGGAATGAGTCATTCAAATATACAGGAACCAGTCCGGTCTGCCAGTCATGACAATGGATGATGTCCGGACGGAAATCCAGGGACGGCAGTGCAGAGATCGCGGCCTTGGAAAAGAACGCGAACTTTTCGATATCCTCATAGATGTTGCCATAGGGTTTCGGTCCGGCGAAATAATATTCATTATCAATAAAGTAAAACTTCACGCCCTCATATTCCATCTCCAGGATGCCTACATACTGACTGCGCCATGCCAGGTTCATATAGAAATGGGTCACATACTTCATCTGATCCTTCCACTCCTGACGGATGCACATATACTTAGGAATCATTACCCGGATATCGTACTGCTCTTTGTCAAAATATTTCGGCAATGATCCTACTACGTCTGCCAGTCCTCCCGTCTTAATAAAAGGAACCGCTTCTGAAGCGACAAATAAGATCTTTTTCACTGCATTTCCTCCCAGCTCATTTTGGATTTTATTTATATCCATTATAACGCATTCGAAATGCATTTAAAAGTATAATTTGTGCAATTTTTACATTTAAGAGACCTTTCGCTTATTTTCCAGACGGATGCGATCGGAAATCAGGGCGATAAATTCTGAATTGGTGGGCTTTCCCTTACCGTTGCTGACCGTATAGCCAAACAGCTCGTCGATGGTATCCATTTTGCCGCGGCTCCAGGCCACTTCGATGGCATGTCGGATGGCGCGCTCTACCCGGCTTGGCGTGGTCTGATAATGCTTGGCGATGGTGGGATACAGTACCTTCGTCACAGAGCTCAGCATTTCCATATCCCTGACTGACATAATAATCGCGTCGCGCAGATACTGGTAACCCTTGATATGGGCCGGCACGCCGATTTCATGAATCATATTTGTAACATCGGTCTCCAGATCGTGCTCTCCGTACAGGCGCCCCGGCTCCTGTGCCTCACCGGAACAGACCGGGCGTTTCAGCTTTTCGCCGTGTTTCAGAAAGCTTCTGAGTCGTCCCAGCAGCATTTCATTGTTAAACGGTTTCATAATATAATAGCTTGCGCCCAAAGCAAAGGCATCCTCGGTCACGCTCTCCTGCCCGATTGCAGAAAGTACAATAATTGCCGGAAACTTTTTCAGACTCTTATCTTCCTTAAGTTTTTCCATAACGCCCAGTCCATCCATCTTCGGCATAATTAAATCCAGTAGCACCACGTCCGGCGTGTTTTTCCGAATCAGTTCCACGGCGTCTTCTCCATTTGCTGCCGTGCCAACCAGCTCCATCCCATTTTCCGTCTGTATCAGGGCATTCAACATTTCCAACATTCTTTCATTGTCGTCCGCAATTGCAATCGTCAGCCTTTCCATAAGATTCCCCCCATTTCTGTACTGTCTGTGATTTGTTTTGTGATATACCTATTATAACCATTTATTTCCTTTTTCCGCAATTCCAATCGTTCTGCATTTTCAGACAGACAGGGACAGATTTCGACAGGCTTTTTCTTTAACTGACATGGGAAAGCATTTCTTCCACGAAGATGCCGTATCCTTTTGTCGGATCGTTCACAAATACATGGGTTACCGCGCCAATCAGTTTCCCATTCTGGATAATCGGACTGCCGCTCATGCCCTGGATAATGCCGCCTGTCAGAGCCAGAAGCTCCGGATCTGTGACCCGTAAAATCATTCCCTTGTTCACGTCCGACGCGTTCCTTTTCACCTCCTCGATGGCAATGCGGTAATCCCTCATTTCCCCGTTGATCCCGGAACGCACCCAGGCCTCTCCCTCTGTAATTTCCTGTTTATATCCCACCTCCACTGCTTCCCCGTCCAGCTTATCTCCCAGCCTCTCTGTTCCTTCCCCGAAAATCCCAGCCTCTGTATTTTCCTGAATCTGTCCGCAGATCAAGTTGTTTCGATAACGGATAAGCCCGGCTACCTGCCCCGGATTACCTGGTTCTCCACGGTGGATTTCCGCCACGGTCGTGTCGTAGAGCTTTCCTTCGCTGATCTTCAGAAGCTCCCCGGTATCGGAATCATTGATACCGTGTCCCAGAGCGCCAAATTTTCCATTTTCTGTAAGAAATGTCAGCGTACCGATCCCCTGGGTATTGTCCCGTACCCAGATGCCAAGCCTGTAACCATTTTCTGTATCAGCGGCCTGCAGGCGGATTTCAAAAGTCCGGCCGGAACGTTCGATTCCCAGAACCAGTTTCTCACTTCCATTTTCTTCCACACTCTCTATCAGCTTTTCCTTTTCCCGTATCTTCACGCCGTTCACAGAACGGATATAATCTCCGGCCTGCACCAGCCGGAAGGCCGGTTCATAATTCAAACCGTCGCGTCCGGTCACTTTCCCGGTTCCAATCACCATGACGCCATCGGTCTCCATATAGATGCCGATGGGAATACCGCCGGGCGTTACCGTCGTCTTTGGCGTCACCTGCACGTTCGTTTCTTTCAGGGGAATCACCCCCAGATACCGATAGGAAATCCGGTAACTGCTTCCGTTTCGACTGTCGTAAGATGCTTTGGTGACACTCTCCTGAATCTGTGCCGCCACCGGGAAACCGGGTGTTTCCGGCCCTGCGCCGCCCTCCGTCTGGGTATAGGAGTCCGGTATCTGAGCCCGTTCCCGGAAATAATCATATACGCCAAGTACCAGCAGGCTTATTCCCAGCAAAACCAGAAGATATTTTCGGTATGTTTTTCTGCATATCATCTTTGCACTCTCCTCGCCGCGCTGCCTAAGATCAAAAAAGACAGAAACGCATGTCACGTTTCTGTCTTTAGTATGCAGAATCTCCGGTTATCTAGTCTGGGACTTTTTGTTACCTGCCAGTTCTTTCATTTCGGAGGCATTTTGGAAAACAGCGTCTGTAATCTCCGCGCCGCCCAGAATACGGGCCAGCTCTTCGACACTTTCTGTCTCAGTCAGACGCCGGATCTCGGTCCGTGTGCCGCCGTCCGCTACCTGTTTTTCGATACGGAAATGAGTGTCCGCCATGGCCGCGATCTGAGCCAGATGGGTGATGCAGATGACCTGTCTGCTCCTGCCAATCAGCATCATTTTCTCCGATACTTTCTGAGCGGTACGGCCACTGATTCCCACATCGATTTCGTCGAAAATCACAGTTTCAATCTGATCCTTATCAGCCAGTACAGTCTTAATCGCCAGCATGATACGGGACAGTTCACCGCCGGAAGCTATCTTTGCCAGCGGCCTTAAGGATTCACCCGGATTCGTGGAAATTACAAATTCCGCGTCGTCAAAGCCGCCCGACGTATAACCGGAAATGCGGTCAAACTCCAGTTCGAACTCCACATCCAGGAAGTTCAGGTCAATCAAATGCCCCCGAATCTTTGCGCAGAGCACTTCGGCATAGCGTTTCCGGATGACGCTCGCCTCCTCACAGAGACCCTCCAGTTCCCGCTCTTTTTCCGCAGTCTGCTTTTCCAGACGCGCCAGATAGGCGTCGTAGTCCAGCAGGGCCGCCAGGCGCTCCTGCTGCTTCTGACCGTATTCCAGTACCGCTTCCAGCGTTTTGCCATACTTGGATTTCAGATGGTTTAGCTGATTCAGGCGCTCTTCCACCTGCTCAAATTCTTCCCCTGCAAATTCCAGAGAGGATACGTAATCAGAAAGCTCCCGGTTGAAATCATTTAACAGGCTGTCGATGTCTGAAAGCTGACCGGTCAGATCCCTCAGGTCTTCATCCAGGCTCTGGACGCCCTGCAGTTCCCGGAGCGCCCGGCCAATAGCCGTTCCGGCGCCTTCCGCTTCCTCGTAACCGGTCAGTCCGTAGGCGGTTCCAGCCGCCTCCATCAGCCGCTTCGCGCCGGTCATTTTCCGGTATCTCTGCTCCAGCTCCTCATCCTCGCCGATGCTCAGACCTGCGTCCTCAATCTCCTTTGTTTCAAATTCCAGAAGAGACAGCTCCCGCATGCGGCTCTCCTCGTCCATCCGGGCGTTCTTCTGTTCTTCTGTAAGTTTTTTCCATTCCGTGTAAGCCGCCGCCAGCTTTTCCTTTATGGGCTGCAGTTCTTCTTTGGCATATTCATCCAGAATCTCCAGATGCTTTTTCTTCTGCAATAAGGACTGGTGTTCGTGCTGGCCGTGTACGTCGATAAGAAGGGCCGCTGTCTCCCGAAGCTGATTTAAAGTGACAGTCTCGCCGTTGATTTTGTTGATGCTTTTGCCGTTCATGATTTTCCTGGACAGGATAATCTGCCCATCCTCGGGAATCACGTCCAGCTCCTTCAGGCGGTCTTTTAACCTCTCACTGGTAACGGAAAAGACCAGCTCCGCCAGACCAAAGTCCGCGCCCGGGCGCACCAGATCCTTAGCCACCTTGCCGCCCAGCGCCAGACCCACGGAACCGATGACGATGGATTTTCCCGCTCCGGTCTCACCGGTCAGGATATTCAGACCTTCCGTAAAATCAATCTCTGCCTCACGAATCAATGCCAGATTTTTTACATGCAGATGCTCTAACATACTTTTCCTCTCGCTAATCCCTGATTGCTTTTCTTAATTTTTCCATGACGATCATCGTATCGTCCACACTGCGTACTGCGCAGAAAATAGTATCGTCTCCGGCAATGCAGCCCACGATCTCCTGCCAGTGCAGGGCATCTAGCGCCGCTGCAGCTGCCATGGCCATGCCTGCCACTGTCTTGACCACCAGAATATTTTGAGCCATTTCCATGGACAGAAAGCTGTCACGCAAGATACCGATGTACTTGTCACCCATATGATCGCTGCTGCCGGGGACCACCACATATCGCTGCCGTCCGTTTACTGCCATCTTGGTCAGCTTCAGCTCCCGAATATCTCTGGACACCGTAGCCTGGGTGACCCGAAAGCCCGCGTCATTCAAACGGCTGGCCAGCTCCTCCTGCGTCTCGATGGCATACTCGTTGATCAGTTCAATGATTTTTGCATGCCGCTCTATCTTCATTTCGTCTTTCCTCCTAGTTGCCGCGCATTTTGTCACGCAGGACCTCCAGAAAGCTGACCCTGCTGATTTTCAATATGTTGACCGTCTTTTCCGACTTCTTTATCTCCACATAATCTCCTGTAGCCACCGGCACCTGCACCTCGCCGTCAAAGGTTACAAAGGATTCTTCTCTCTGGTTTCTCCTTCCGGCTCCGGTCCGCACCGTCACCCGGTCTCCGCCGGACAATACGATGCTTCGCGCAGTCAGCGTATGGGGACAGATGGGCGTCACCACAATCATGCTGGCCATGGGCGATACAATGGGACCGCCCGCGGACAGGCTGTAACCGGTGGATCCGGTGGGAGTCGATACAATCATGCCGTCGGCGGAATACCGGTTCAACGGCTCCCCGTTGACGGAAATCTCGTAATCGATAATACGAAGCGCCCCTGCACGGTTCACAACGATGTCGTTCAGCGCCAGATTTTTCACCGGCTCTCTGCCCTCCCGGTATACGGTTCCCTCCAGAAGCATCCGGGGTTCAATGGTATAATTGTCAAGAATCAGACTGTCCAGGGCGTCCGGCACACCGGCTCTCTCGATCTCAGCCAGGAAACCCAGGGTTCCCAGATTTACGCCAAGCAAAGGAATTTTTCGATCCACGGTGTCCCGAGCTGCCTGGATCAGGGTTCCATCGCCGCCCAGCACCAATATGCATTCTGTTCCGGCCGGAATCAGGGAGGCGTCTGTGTAGCGATAATCTCCATTTTCTCCGGTTTCTTTTTCTTTCTGAAATTCCCTGACCGTACATTCACAGCCTCTGGCTCTCAGATAGTTGCAGATCTGACGGGTGGTTTCCAAATTTTTATCTTTTTCCACATTGGTAATCACATAAAATCGATTCATCTGTATCTCTTCCCGATTTGCTTATTTTACATCCAGTGTGCCGTGGGCCTCGTCCACGATCCGCTCCGGCTCTACGCCCTCGGGCAGATGACTTTTCAGTTCTTCCCAGGTCGGAATCTCCTCTGCCGCTTCCCGGCCAGTCTTTTGCAGCCATACCAGGTATTCGATGTTTCCCTCCGGCCCCTTGATGGGGGAAAATTCCAGTGCCAGAATATCAAAGCCAATGGACCAGGCATAGGTCAGGACCATCTGAATCACTTCCAGATGGGTGCTCTTTTCCCGCACCACGCCCTTCTTGCCAACCTTCTCCCGGCCTGCCTCAAACTGGGGCTTAATCAGCGCCACCACCTGGCCGTTATCGCTTAAAAGCTCCCGCACCGGAAGCAGTACCTTCGTCAGAGAGATAAAGGCCACGTCGATGGAGGCAAACTGGGGACGCTCATCGATCTGATCAGGAGTCAGGTAACGGATATTGGTTTTCTCCATGCAGACCACACGCGGATCGCTTCGAAGCTTCCAGTCCAGCTGATTGGTTCCCACATCTACTGCGTACACCTTTACCGCGCCGTTCTGCAGCATGCAGTCGGTGAAGCCGCCGGTGGAAGATCCCACATCCATGCAGACCTTTCCTTCCAGACCCAGATCAAAATGGGCCACTGCCTTTTCAAGCTTCAGACCGCCCCGGCTCACATAGCGCAGCTTCTGTCCGTGAATTTCGATGGGTGCAGCCTCTTCGAACATGGACCCGGCCTTGTCCTCCCGCTGCCCTTTTACAAAGACCTTGCCTTCCATAATGATGGCCTTGGCCTGCTCTCTGGATTTTGCCAGGCCTCTGTTTACCAGAAGCACGTCCAGACGTACCTTCATATCATTCTCTCCTAAGCTTTATTCTTACGGCTTCACCTTTCAGCGAAGCCGCCTGTAAACTTTTTACATTCCACCCACATAAGCCGTGATCACACGTTTTACAATGGTTTCCGCGTCCAGTCCTACCTCTTTGTGCAATAGCGCCACATTGCCATGCTCCACATACTCATCCGGCAGGGCGATATTCAGAACCTTCATATCGAAGTCTCTGTCATTGACATACTCCAGCACATGATCGCCGAAGCCACCGTTCCTTACATTTTCTTCCAGTGTTACCAGAAGCTTATGCTGCTTCGCCACCTCTTCCAGCATCTGCTCGTCGATGGGCTTGACGAAACGGGCATTGATGAGCGTGCAGTTGTAACCGGTATCCTTTAAGGCATCCCGCACTTGCTCCGCCGTCTTCACCATACTGCCCACAGCCATCAGGGCGATATCCGCTTCCTCATAGATCCACTCGCTCCTGCCATAGGCAATGGGCGCGCGGAATTCCTGCAGGCCGTCGTAGGCTTCACCCCTGGGATAGCGCAGGGCGATGGGACCGTCATAGTTTACCGCGAACTTCATCATATCGGAAAGCTCCCATTTATTTTTCGGAGCCATAATGGTCATATTCGGAATACCTGACAGATAGGACAGATCAAAAATGCCCTGATGAGTCTCGCCGTCGCTGCCCACCAGTCCTGCCCGGTCAATGGCAAAAATTACATGCAGGTTCTGGATACAGACGTCATGCAGCACCTGATCGTAGGCGCGCTGCAGGAAAGAGGAATAAACCGCTACCACCGGCTTCAAGCCGCCTGCCGCCAGACCTGCCGCAAAGGTTACGGCGTGCTGCTCCGCGATTCCCACGTCGAAAAACCGATCCGGGAACATATTTTTAAAGCGCTTGAGACCGGTTCCGTCCGGCATGGCCGCCGTAATGGCCACCACCTTCTCGTCCCGATCGCCCAGCTTCCGCATCACTGTGGAAAAGATATCCGTATAATTGGCCTTGGACCGTCTGTTCTTGGGCAGGCCTGTCTCAATTACGAAAGGCTCCGCGCCGTGGAACCGGGACGGATGACGCTCCGCCGGCTCATAGCCCTTACCTTTTTTCGTACAGACGTGAATCAGCACCGCGTGATGCACTTTTTTTGCGTCGTTGAAGGTACGAATCAACTGGTCGATATTGTGGCCGTCCACCGGCCCCAGATAGGTGATACCCATGTCTTCAAAGAACATGCCCGGGATCACCAGCTGCTTCAGGCCGCTCTTGGTCTTCTTCAGCTGCCGCACAATGCCGTCGCCGTATACCGGTATTTTCTCCAGGGTATTCTGTAATCCTGCTTTAAAATTGTTATAGCCTTCGTTGGAACGCATACCGTTCAGGTACTGGCTCAAACCGCCCACGTTCTCCGCGATGGACATCTGGTTATCGTTCAGAATGATAATAAAATTGCTCTTTAACTGAGAGGCATTGTTCAAAGCCTCGAAAGCCATGCCGCCGGTCATGGAGCCGTCACCGATAACAGAAATGACGCTTTGATGACCGCCAGTCAGCTCCCGGGCCTTTACCAGACCAATGCCTGCTGAAATCGAGGTGGAACTGTGACCGGTATCGAAGCAGTCGCAGTTACTCTCCTTCCGCTTCGGAAATCCGCTCATGCCGCCATATTTCCGCAGGTCATCGAAGCCTGCCCTTCTTCCGGTCAGCAGCTTATGCGTATAGGACTGATGGCCCACATCCCAGACCACCTGATCCTCAGGGAAGTTAAATGCCAGATGCATGGCCATGGTCAGCTCCACCACGCCCAGATTCGAAGCCAGATGGCCGCCTGTCACACTGATTTTCTCGATCAGAAAATCCCGGATCTCCTGCGCCAGCGGCTCCCAGTCCTCTTTGTTCAGTTTTTTAATATCATTGACCTGATTGATCTGCTCCAGCAGCATATCCTCACCTCAGTTCTATTTTTCTCTTGTAATCAGCATTCGGATCAGTTCTTCCAGGAACGCGTTCTTATGCTCCAGGGAAGCCAGAGTGGAAAGAGCTCTCTCGGAAATCTCCTCCACATCCTTCTTTGCCTTATCAAGGCCTTCCAGCGTTACATAGGTAGTCTTGTTATTCTTATCGTCACTGTGGATCGGTTTTCCAAGCACCTCCAGCGTACTGGTTACATCCAGAATATCATCCTGGATCTGGAAAGCCAATCCCACATCGCCCGCCACGCGCTCCATGGCGGCCACTTCTTCATCAGAAGCGCCTGCCAGGACCGCGCCCACCATCATGGCCGCTTCAATCAGCGCGCTGGTCTTCAGCCGGTAGATAAAATCCAGTTTTTCTCTGGAGAGAGGCTGTCCCTCGGATTCCACATCCACCACCTGGCCGCCGATCATACCGTAGATGCCTGCCTTTCCGGACAGAATCTGTAAGGCCTTTGCGGTCCGCGGACTGGTTTCCATATCGAAAGCTCCCGCCGCTGTCTCAAAAGCCAGATTCAGAAGTGCGTCACCTGCCAGGATACCCATGGCTTCGCCGTATACCGCGTGGGTCGTCTTCTTGCCGCGACGGTACTCGTCATTATCCATAGCCGGAAGATCATCATGTACCAGTGAATATGTATGAATCATTTCCATGGCTGCCATGAAGGGCTCCACGACCTTTCCCTCGCCGCCGAACATCTGATAGGTCTCTTTCATCAGAAGGGGCCTGGGTCTCTTGCCGCCTGCCAGTACACTATAGTTCACCGCCTCCAGAACAGTCTTCTGGAACCCGGTCTCCTGCGGCAGATAAGTTGTAAGCAATTTTTCAATTTCTTCTGTCTTGGTACGAAGCTCTTCTTTAAAACTCATCCAGTTTGCCCTCCTCATTCATGACCAGCATTTTTTTCTCTACCTTATCCAGCTTTTCGCCGCAGGCCTTCAGAAGCTTCATGCCCTCGGCGTAAATCGCGAAGGATTCTTCCAGCGGCACGTCCCGATCCGCCAGCTTCTCAAGCATTCCGTCCAGCTCCGCGAAATTTTCTTCCAGTGTCGCTTCTTTTTTCTTCGTCGCCATACCGCTCTACCCTCTCTTTATCCTTTCGCGGCCTTCTACTACCGCTGTGTATACACCGTCTGTCACATGGATTCGGAGCTGTTCGCCCTCTGCAGCCTCGTCAATTCCGGTTACAGCCTTTCCATCCGGCCCTTCCGTATAGGAATAACCCTGCTGCAGCTTCAGAAGCGGGGAAAGTCCGTGCAGACGCTCAATGTACAGATTCAGGCTATGCTTTCGATCTAACAGCTTGTCCTGCATGGCCTGCGTAAGACCGTTGGATAATTCAGACAGACGCATCCGCTTTTCCAGAAGCTGTGTCTCCGGATTGATACGCTGTACCCTGGTTTTCAACTCCGCCAGTCTTCTGTAATATTCTTCCATTCTGTGACCGAAGATATTCTCAAACTGCCTGCGATAGCCCTGCATCCGCTCCAACAGCTCCCGGATATCCGTCACAGCCAGTTCCGCCGCCGCTGAAGGCGTCGGCGCCCTGAGATCCGCCACATAATCGGCAATGGTCGTATCTGTCTCATGACCGACTGCTGAGATCACCGGCGTATTGCAATCAAAGATGGCCCGTGCCACCTTTTCCTCATTAAAGGCCCACAGATCCTCGATGGAACCGCCGCCACGGCCCACAATCAACACGTCCAGGCCCAACGCATCCAAGGCCTTGATACCTCGCACAATGCTGTCCGCCGCGCTCTCTCCCTGCACCTGAGCCGGGTAGAGAATAATCTGTACATAAGGGTTGCGCCGCAAGGCAATATTGCGGATATCCTGCACTGCAGCTCCTGTAGGCGCCGTCACCACACCCAACCGTTTCACATAGTAAGGAATCGGCTGCTTGTATTCCTGCGCGAACATGCCCATTTCCTCAAGCTCGTTTTTCAGCTTCTCGTAAGCCTCGTAAAGCTGGCCCACGCCGTCTTTGATAATCTCTCTGGCATAAAGCTGATAGCTGCCGCTGCGCTCGTAGACGCTGACACGCCCCAGTACAATGACCCTTTGTCCATCCTGCATAGGAAAGGCCAGACCTTTCCGGTCGCCCGCGAACATGACACATGCCACGGATCCGCTCTCATCCTTCAGAGAAAAGTAGATGTGCCCGGAACTGTGATATTTACAGTTGGACACCTCTCCCTTTACATAAATACGGTTCAGCATAAAATCCTGTGTAAACATATTCTTGATGTATGTGTTTACCTGCGCTACCGTATAGACATGCTTCATTCCGCTTTTCCTGTCTTTCCTATCTTACCTAAAATACCGTTCACAAAGGCCGGAGACTCGTCGCCGCCAAACTTTTTGGACAGCTCCACCGCCTCGTTGACTGCTACGCCCACGGGAACGTCCTCATCGTATTCCATCTCATACACAGCCAGACGTAAAATGGTCAGATCGGCCTTGCCCATACGGGATACCTTCCAACCTTCCGCCGTATCTTCCAGAGCCTTGTCGATCTCCGGCAGTTTTTCTATAATATGCGCATATTTCTTCTCAATATACTGCTGATCCTTCGGCTCCACCTCACCCAGGCTGTCGAAGAACATCCGGATCTGCTCCGGCATCTCCTCTGCGCTGTTAAACTCGATACGAAATAGCAGTTCAAAAATATGCTCTCTTAACTCTCGTCTTTTCATCTTGTCCTTTTTCCCTCTTAATCGTTTGAAAAGGGAGCCGCTGACTGCAGCCGCTCCCCTTCCTGTGCTACTTATTTATCCTCTTTTCCCATATTCACATTAACAATGCGGATATTGACCATGGCAACTTCCAGTCCTGTCATGTTCTCAATGGCGCTCTTCACACGATCCTGTACCTTCTCAGATACCTTCATGATGCTGTAGCCATACTCAATATTCAGAGCCAGATCCACGTCTACGCTGCGGTCTGTCACAAGAACCTTGACGCCCTTGGACAGGTTCTTGACGCCCAGCTTTCCGATCAGTTCGTTGGTGATATTGCCGGCCATGGAAGCCACGCCCTCTACCTCGGTAGCTGCCAACCCGGCTATGGTAGCGACTACCTCGTCCGCGATCTGAACTTCGCCCAGCTGACTGTCCTCATGTATCATATGAACGCCTCTTTTTTCTTCCTTTGACATATCCAAAACCTCCTGTTTTCTGTGTAAATCAGGTTATCCTGCTTACACGAAGCTTTTTTCTTACTTTCTCACACGACCTGGCAACAGATACGCCTCTCCTGCCATGCTTTTTATATTTTATCACACTTTACACGTTGTTGACAAGGGTTTCCCATGGTCTGTGGCCGTAATAATTACCGGCCAAACTCGGACAGGATCAGACCAGGATTTCGATCAAGCGTCATGCCCACGCTCCATGCGTTGGCCCAGATCAGCAACGGTCTGCCCTTCAGATCCTTGATCTTCTTCATATCAGAGGTGCCCACCAGCTTGCTCATGTCGATATCCTCGTTCTCGATCCAACGGATATGCTCGTAGGGCAGCGGCTCCAGACGGATGTCCACGTTGTATTCATTTTCCAGACGATACTTCAGAACGTCGAACTGCAGAACGCCCACGACGCCCACGATGATTTCCTCCATACCGGTGTTGAACTCCTGGAAAATCTGGATAGCTCCCTCCTGGGCAATCTGTTCAATGCCCTTGACAAACTGCTTCCGCTTCATGGTATCAATCTGACGCACACGCGCGAAATGCTCCGGCGCAAAGGTCGGAATTCCTTCGTACTTAATCTGCCTGCCCGGCATACAAAGGGTATCTCCGATGGAGAAAATACCCGGATCAAAGACGCCGATGATATCGCCTGCGTAAGCCTCGTCCACAATCTTCCGGTCCTGCGCCATGATCTGCTGAGGCTGGGACAGACGCTGCTTTCTGCCGCCCTGCACATGGTAAATCTCCATGCCGGCGGTAAACTTGCCGGAACAGATACGGATAAACGCGATACGGTCCCGGTGTGCCTTGTTCATATTTGCCTGAATCTTGAATACGAAAGCAGAGAACTCCTCTTCCATGGGATCAATCAGCCCCACGTCTGCCTTACGGGGCAGCGGAGAAGTGGTCATCTGTAAAAAATGCTTCAGGAAAGTCTCCACGCCAAAGTTGGTCAGAGCCGATCCGAAGAATACCGGGGACAGCTTTCCCTGGCTCACCAGCTCTTGATCGAACTCCGCGCTGGCGCCGTCCAGAAGCTCGATGTCATCCATGAGCTTTTCTTTCTGACCCGGATCCAGGATGCTGTCAATCTGTGGATCGTTGATGGACAAATCCAGCTCCTCACCTTCCTTGGTTCCCTTTTCAGTGTCGGAGAACAGCAGCACCTTCTCGGTGTTCCGGTCATAGACGCCCTTGAATGCCTTACCGGAGCCGATGGGCCAGTTTACCGGGCAGGTGGCAATACCAAGCTCATTCTCGATATCGTCCAGCAGTTCAAAGATATCCATCGCTTCCCGGTCCATCTTATTGATAAAGGTAAAAATGGGGATATGGCGCATGGCGCAGACCTTGAAAAGCTTCCGGGTCTGAGCCTCCACGCCCTTACTGCCGTCAATAACCATAACTGCGGAATCCGCAGCCATCAGGGTACGGTAGGTGTCCTCGGAGAAGTCCTGATGTCCCGGAGTATCCAGAATGTTGATACAATAGCCGTCGTAATTAAACTGTAATACCGACGAAGTAACAGAGATACCTCTCTCCTTTTCGATCTCCATCCAGTCGGAAACCGCGTGACGGGCCGTGGCCTTTCCCTTTACAGAGCCTGCCAGGTTGATAGCTCCGCCATAGAGCAGGAACTTCTCAGTCAGGGTCGTTTTACCTGCGTCGGGGTGGGAAATAATCGCGAAGGTTCTTCTTTTTTTAATTTCATCTACATAATTTGCCATAAATTCATTCATCCTTATCTTCTATGTGTATATGCCTGCGATTCAAAAGCCCATCCGGACACCTTTTCCGAAATGGGCATAACTAATATCCAGTATACACATTTTCGGGACTTTTGCAAGGGGTTGCTTTCTCTCTTCCATTTTTGTTCTATATGTGTTATAATCTTAACAATCAGGTGACTGCTCCGTGCCTGAACAATTCTACAATAGATGTATTTTATAACACAGGATGGTGACTCCTATGGAAAGCGAATTACAGAAAACCTTTCTCGATACCACAGATATTCCGGATATACAAACTTATTTTGTCAATCAGGCCTTTGAATTCCAAGAATTGATGATGATGTACAGCTGTGCCATCCGTGAGATGCGAACCAAGCTGGAGGTGCTGAATGACGAGCTGAGTGTCCATCATCAGCGCAACCCCATTGAATTTATCACCTCCAGGGTGAAGAAGCCTTTGAGTATCGTAGAGAAGCTGCACCGTTACGGCGTGCCCGTCAGCGTGGAGTCTGTAGAAAAGAATCTGAATGATGTGGCTGGCGTCCGCGTGATCTGTTCTTTTATCGACGACATTTATACCGTGGCGGATATGCTGCTGCGCCAGGATGATATTACTTTAATTAAGAAGAAGGATTACATTGAGCATCCCAAGGACAACGGCTATCGCAGCCTGCACCTGATCATCGAGATCCCGGTCTTCTTCTCCAATCAGAAGAAAAACATGCGGGTAGAGGTGCAGATCCGGACCATCGCCATGGACTTCTGGGCCAGCGTCGATCATCGGCTGAAGTACAAGCAGGATATCGAGGATATGGAAAATGTGGACGAGCTCTCGGCGGAGCTGAAGGACTGCGCTGATATCATTGCCCAGACCGACAGGCGGATGCAGGCCATCAAGGATAAGATATATCCCGGTAACGCCCTGCCTCAGACCAATATGGATAAGCTGAAAAAGCTGACGATTCCCCTGAACAACCGAGAAATTTAACTGTACAAAAATAAGACCGTCTCCTTCCAAAAAGGATTCGGTCTTATTTTATGTAAGGATTAATCTTCGAAATTACGGTTATGGCTGTAATGACCCGGATTCGGAACCGGAGCGATGGTGCTAACCCAACGGTTCGTGTAGTTGAAGAAGCCTGCTACAAAGGCTGCTTCCAGAATCTGATGATCATCCAGTCCTGCCTCACGGAGCTTATTCACCTGCTCCTGATCAATGTCGCGGGGATGCGCAGTTACGTACCATGCATACTCGCAAAGCGCGTAGTCCTCTTTGGACAGCTCATCCTTAGCGGAACGATAATTATAGGAAATCTTGTCTACCAGACGGGCATTCTTCCACATACCGCGGAGGTTATCGCCATGGGTGGTCAGGCAATAGCAGCAGCAGTTATAAGAAGATACGACTACGCCGATCATCTCCTTCTGCGCGTCTGTCAGATAGCAGGTGTCATTGTACAGGGAATTCTTGAAATTCAGGAATCCAATGTACTCCTTGGCGTTCAGGGGAAGAATCTTAAACAGATTGTTAATAAAGCCCCAGTTTTTCTCCATGACCTCCACATTTTTATTGAAGACAGCGTATTCCTCGTCTGTCATCTCCTCGCGATCCGGTTTCTGCAGTCTTGAAAGCTGCTCGTCAAATTCCAGCATAATAAAATTCCTCCTAGTTTAATCTTCGGGGCAGATTGCGAAGCATCTTGCAGGGAAGCCTGTACCATCCTTCAGCTTCGGGAACGCGCATACAATCATAGCTCCCACAGCCGGTACCTGATCCAGATTTCTCATAACCTCAATCTGGATGCGGTCAGTCTCCAGAATGTACTGCTCGCCCGGATACGGATACGCGTCCTCTCTGGTGGTCACGTAGCTGGGGTCGGTATCTGCCGGCTCATGTCCGATAGCGCCGATATTACGCTCCTCTACCAGCCACTTGATCGCGTCTACGCTCCAGCCCGGATAATGAGGATTGCCACTCTCGTCCGGATTGTCCAGATTGGACTTCTTATGCCAATCGGAACGGAATGCTACGAACGCGCCCTCCGGGATTCTGCCGTTCTCGCTCTCCCACTTTTCCAGATCTGCTACAGTCATGGTGAATTCGGCGTTCTCGGCACATTCCTTGGACTTGTCTACGACTACCAGAGGATATACCAGCTCTTTTACGGTAATCTTGCTCATGTCACGACCGTCGCCCCAGAAATGAAGCGGTACGTCTACATGGGTACCATACTGGCTGGCTACGCTGTACTGAATACATCTCATGGGAGCCATCATGTCGTCCGGGGTTCCCTCTCTGTAGTCGAAAAGAAGAGTTCCTTCCAGCGGCTTGAAGCCATACCAGTGCGGAGTTTCCGGGCTCAGCTCATGTGTCAGGTCTACCCATTTGTAACCTGTCCCTTTTACTTCTTTCACAAAATCCCACAATTTAAGGTTTGCCATAATATTATCCTCCTTTAACTAAAAAAAGTCAATACAAGACGCGCTTCTTCGGAGTCTCCATTGACTTTATTTTTCACTGTGCAACTTTGATTTGTTATAGTGACTTTATCATAAGATTGTTTTTTTGTCAATACCCTATTTCATATATAGGAATTATATGTATTATAGCTTTCGTACTTTCATATAACACAGTATTCCCTGTAGAGCAAAAAGAAGGCACCCACCAAAACTCTCCGGTGAGTGCCTTCTTACTTTATCTGTCGTTATTCGGCTTATATTTAGAACTTGCCAGCGTCTGCTGCTTCCTCAATAGAAACTGTAGCCCCTTATTTTACTGGCTTTCTAAGTCGTTTTGTTAGTTACCAGTCTGTTACTATTGACACTTTCTACTTATTTGTGCCGCTTAAGCGTGTGTAATGAAGCAGACGATACCAGCCGCCTTTAGTCTCTTTACCGTGGCTTCCGCGTTTTCCTTTTTAGTATAAGCGCCTACCTGTACTTTGTAAAGCCCATTAAGCAGCCTTACGAATACGTCCGTATGTCCGGTCTTCTTAATCTGCTCCGCCATAAGGTTAGCGCCTTCTTTTCTTCTGTAAGCCCCAGCCTGTACCCTGTAGTACTTTTCGGCATCCGCCCCGGCTGCTCCCGCTCCTTGGTTCTCCTGGCTCTCTGTCTTGCCGTCAAACTCTGTAAGCTTATACTGCTCGATAATCTCAATAAGTTTGTTTGCATATTCCGGGTCTGTCGCATATCCAGCAGCCTTAATAGCGTTGCAAGCCTTCTTATAGTCTGTTTCTCCGATTACTTCTTTATAGCGCTTATTTGCCTTCAAAAATGCGCTATGGTCTGTAACGGATTCTTCCCAGCTATCATAAGCGCGGAAAGCTTCGCTTTTCACGGCTACCAGATTTACCCCGTCGTAGCACTCTTTTGTATCTTTGCAATATACTTTACCCTTCCAGGACTTTGTAGCCTTAATTCCGAAAAGGGCTTTACCCTCTGCGGCAAGCCCGGACGTTCCCCAGCCCGTTTCCGTGATAGCCTGGGCGATTGTCAAACTTGCCAGCACTCCGCTTTTCTTCATATCAGCGGACGCAAGCGCGCCCACTGTTTTAATAAAGTTTTTCTGTTCTGTATTCATATCGAAGCCCCCTTATACAGCCGTCAAGCTTGCTACAGCTACCCAACTGTTGATTCCCTTAAGCTTTGCTTCCTGTACTCCTTTATTTGTCTGTACCTTGTCTACCGTGTGTCTTTTGCCGCCTAACTGTGCCGCCGGGACTGCTTTTCCTCTGGTCGAAGACAAGCCGCCATATACCGCACCGCTCTTAATCGTAACAATGCTTCCGGCTTTAATTTCCTGTGTTGCCGGGCTGCTTCCCGCTTCCTGGCTGCCTTTCTTTAACCCGAACTGTACAGCGATTGCATTAGCTACGGCTGCTGCAATCTGTGTCTTTTTAGCTGCGTATGCGCTCATATCGTCCTTATCGTCGATAAAGCACACTTCCAGCAGCGCGGAAGATACGCCCGCCGCCTTCGCTCTGTAGATTACTGTAAAATTCGTTCTCTTAACTCCGCGGTTCTTAAAGCCCAGGGCTGCGATACTCTGTACAATCTTCGTTTCTACCCCTACGGTCTTTTCCGCTGTAGTAACGTAGATTTCCGTACCTGTCGTCCGTCCGTTTCCTTTAAGGTCTGCTGCCCCGGAATTAAAATGGACTTCCAGTACATAACCATAGTTTCCGAAGTTAACCGCCAGTTTTCCGGCTTTTGCGTCTTTGTATGCGTTTCTTTCCGTCGGGTATAAATCCACCTGGGCGTATGCGCTCAAAGTCTTCTTAATTTCCTCGACCATGTAAATAGTCTCGTCTGCTTCTTTTCCGAACTGTGATACAGCGCCAGGGTCGCCTGCTCCGTGTCCGCTAATAAGTAAAATCTTCATGTTTCTTATGCTCCCTCTGTGATTTTTCTTAAAATGTCGTCTTCTGTATCTTCATCCGAAACCGTAACCGTATTATACACATAGTCGTATAAGCTGCTGTTGTCTTCCAGCATTTTCTTAAACTTTACTAACGCTTCCTCTAACAGTTCGTCGTATTTTTCTTCTGTTAAAAATAATGTGATAACCGGGAATCTTTCTGTAAGCCAGTCCCATACCATAGCCCTTTTTACCTGTCCGGTCTTCCGCTTTAATTCCTTTTCCGCTTCCGTAACCATATACAGCAGCGCGATTCTTATTTTATCTAACTGCTGCTGCGGCGTAAGCTTCAAAAAGCGTAATACTGCATATACAGTAAGTCCCAGCAATGCAAGCATAATTACAAAAATTACCCAGTTTTCAAGAATCATTTTCAAAGTTTCCATACTTCGCACCTCTAAAAGTTTTGTATTTCCGTTGGTTCTAACGCTTCGTCTATAAGTGCTTCTGTTTTATCTTTCATCTTTTGTATGGTTCTTTCTTTGATTTCTTCCGCCGGGTTTTCTTCTCCCATGTCGATAAGCTTTTTTATCATGCCTAGCTGTATCTTAATGCCATTTTCAAGCTGTACCGCTTTCAAATACCATATTACAGCAGCGCCGAACACGCCCCCGGCTGTCGGAATTATGTAAGTAAATACTTCTGTAGGCTTTTCGTTCCATGAAAATATAAGGGCTACTATGCAAGTGCATACAAATATTGAACCAGTGCTTAATACTACCTTTTTCTTAAATTCCCGCTTCTTTGCTCTCACTGTGCGCTTAAGCCTTCCAGGTCTTTAATTCTATGGTTTGCTACTTCCTGTTTTTCATCAAGTACCGCCTGGTCTTTTTCTAATTTGTACACCCTTTCTACTACGTTGTTGTGTTTGTCTAATTTTGCTTCGATATAATTAAGTCTGGTCTTAATCGTCCCGTATATCGCGCCGATAGACACCCCGTACACAACTAACTGAATAAGTAAACCTATCCAAAATTCACTACTCAAGCCTTACTAACTCCTTCCTACGGCTCTAACATCCGTTCCAGGTCTTCGCGACCTTCTTTTATGTCTTCTATCATCATTAGTAACTGCTTGTCTTCGTCTTCCATGCTCCTATAGTTCTCTAATTCTTCCAGCAGCAGCCTATTTACTTCTGCCAGGTCTGCTATTATGCTGCTCTGTACCTCTACTACGTCCAGGTCGTAACGCGCTACGTTCGTAGCCTGTACTTCGCCTTCTTCCCTCTGGCTTCTGATTCTGTTAATTATCCGGCGTAATACTGCCATTGCCTATTAACTCCTTTTTCTTAATTTCTGCTTCTATTTGCCCTTTAATCTTCATGCGTAGCCTGTAAGTGTCCGCGTGTTTCGCGTGTCCTTCCCAGCTTGCATATTTCATAAGCAATTTTTCTTTTGTTATTTTTCCGCTTCTGTAGGCTTTGATAGTTGCCCTAATATGTTTAGGGCTACGCTTCCTTATCTTCCGGTAATCTTTGTAAATACGATACCCGCAAAAATCAAAGCCATTCTTAGCGTTGATTATCTGCGTTTTCGGATTTAAGGTAAGCTTAAGCCGCTCGCCTAAAAATGCGTCTATCTTTTGTAACACTTCTACCAGGTGTTCCCGGCTATTGCTAACTATTGCAAAATCATCCATGTAGCGTATATACTTATCTTCCTTCAATTCATGTTTTACGAAGTTATCTAATTCATTTAATACCAGGTTTGCGAAAAGCTGGCTTAATAAGTTTCCCACTGGAAGCCCGCGCCCGTCTTCCCCGTAGCTGTCGATAATGTAGTAAAGCAGATTCAATAGGTCTTTGTCTTTGAAAATCCCGCTTAATATTTGCTTTAATACTTCGTGGTCTACACTATTGAAATATTTGTGTATATCCGCTTTTAATATATAAACCTGTTTTCCTTCAAAAGATAGGTTTCTTATGCACTCCTGGGCGTAATCTGCCGCTTTGTGCATACCCTTACCCGTTCTACAGGCGTAGCTATGATAATAAAACCGTCTTTCTACAATCGGTTCTATTTTATTGTTTATCATGTGCTGTGCTACTCTGTCCCTAAATGGTAGCGCGTATATGTCCCGCTTCTTCGGTTCATACACTACAAAGCGCCGGGCTTCCCCTTGTCGGTATGTTCCGGCTTCCAGGTCTGCCACCAGGTCGTATAATTCTTCTTCCAGGTTATCCGTGAACCTTAACACTTCTTCCCGGTATCTTTTGCACTTTCGCGCCTTTCTGTATGCGTCTTCTGCATTTTCAAAGGTCGCTATATCCTTTATTCCTATGTTACTTCTTTTCATCTTCTGCCGTTTCCGCTTCCGCCCTTCGCTCTCACTACTAACCGGAAGCGTCCTTTTTTATGTTTGCCTGGTAGTCCCAGGACGGGCTATACGTTCTGACTATATGTAAATAGTCCTTGCTAGTAAGCCGTAGCTTGCTAAGTCTGAAAAGTTCATAAGTCACAGCCGAAGCGCGCGCCAATGTTAGCGTTGACATTCCAAGGGTAATTGTTGCAGTTGACAGCGCGGCAGCCAGCGTTAACGCCGTTGTTCCAGTTGCCGCCCGCGAGAAGGCGAAGCAACGTATAGCCCATATTCCTAATTTTGTACTGATTTAATGAAGCCGCCTAACATTTTTCCTATTTCTGTTAGCTTTTTCGCGGCTACTCCGTATGTATGCCCGCTTATGTACTCCTGGTCGTAGGCAATTCTGATATAATACCGTAAAATCACTAATTCTACGTCCGCGTCGTATAAAAGCTTTTTCTTCGTCGTGCTTTTCCCGGCTCTAATGATGTACCGTAAAATATCCATGATACAATTTTTAGTATCTTTCTGTAGCGAAAACTTTTCACTTTTCGGATATTGTCTTAGCACCGGGTATATGTACTTTATAAAATCGTACAGCTTTTCTTGTATCTCTAAATTGCTTTTCATATAATCGCCCTTCCTCTGATTCGCGATTATATCACAGCTATTTTGTTTTGTGTCGCCGTTCCTCATTGTTTCCTATATCCTGGAAATTTACCTTAAATTTTTACCGCGTGTGCGGGCTTCCGCCCGCACAAAACAGATTACAGACTGTCACAGCCGAAGCGCGCGCCAATGTAAGCGATGACATTCCAAGGGTAATTGTCGCAGCTGACAGCGCGGCAGCCAGCGTTAACGCCGTTGCTCCAGCCGCCGCCCGCGAGAAGGCGAACAAGTCCGTAAGTTCCTTCTGTGTATGCCTGTCCGTTTCCAGTGCCTAATACGTCCTTCCAGCTCCAGGACTGTGTACCGTCGTATCTGTAGCTTAATTCGTCCAGCCATTCCCACACATTACCTACGCAATCTACGCAACCGATAGCAGATACAGCATTAACTACTTTACCCGTCGTAGTTCTGGCGGTATTCGTTGTAGCCGCCCAGGCGTTCGTATTATTGCCGTCTGCTCCCTGTGGGCTGCCGTATGCTGCTTGCTGCCATTCCGAATAAGATAACAAGCGCTTACCGGATTTTAAGCCCAGGTCGATAAAGTCATAGCTGTTATGTCCTTCCGTTCCTGTAAGCGGTGTTGCATTGTACGCTGATTTCACGCCGCCTACTCCATTGCTGGACGCTAAGTAAATATCCACCCACAAGCCGCCGCCAGCGTATACCATGCCTTCCGGGCTGCATTTCGGGCGGTGCTTCAACGTCCATACGGAACGCGGAACGATACCGGACGCTACATTAGATTCCCAGCCGCTGCCTTTCTCCACTCCTGCAGTATTGATAGGAATAAGCTTACTGCTTACCTGTCTTACCCTTCCATAATGGAAGCCGCCGATTTTACGGCTTGTCTCTGCATTGTAGCCGTCCGGGTATGTACTGTTAAGGCTGATTTTGTATACTTCGTCTAGGTCTTCGCTGCCAGGGTCACAAATATAAACATAGTAATCTTTTCCCACCACAAACGCACTACCAGCGTCCAGGTTTCCGGTACTAAGTACTGTAGCGTCCGTTTTGAATACTCCTGTACTTCCGACCGTAACCACACACCCAGCCGTTACCGTAAGTGACGTAAGCCCGGAAGCGGTTAAATATTCCGCCGAAGGTGTTACCAGGTCGCCAATATTTGCCATTTTCGCAACCGTAAGTTTTGCCCGCGGGTCTTTGTTAATAAAATCATTACTTAAAAATCTACTCATATCTTGCTAACACTCCTTTGATACTGTCTAATTCTCCCTGGGTAATTCCCAAAGTGTCTAAGATATTTACCGGGCTTTCTACCCCTACTTTTTCTGCTGTTGTTTCCAGGTCGGCGTTAACTCCTATTACCGTCTTCTTTTCCTCTTTTGCTTCTCCCGTGTCTTCTCCCCGGCTCTGCTGCTCAACCGCTACATGCTCTACGCTTTTAATTGTGTATTCTTTGCCTTCACACAATACCTTAGCGCCCTTTTCCGCTTCTGCCAGATAGTTAGTAGTAATGTATCTTTTGTCCTCTGAAATTTCGACTACCGGAACAAAGATATACTTTTCTTCTTCGATTCCGTTAATCACTTCCCTTAACTCTGCTGCTTCCAGTGTGCCAGCCTGTACCATTCCTAACAGGTTATAAATGTCTTTCCCTGTTCCTATTACTTTAGGCATATTCCGCATAATCTCCCGCCTTCCTTATTCCGTTGTTTCGCTTAAGTACCCGCTTCCTAAGTATGATTTATCTAACCACGCTTCTTCCGCAAAATCGTTAAGCTTATCAATATTGTTATAAATGTCCTCTATTAGTCCTTTGTAATTCTGCGCCTGTTCTGCTGCTGCCGTCGCTACCTTTACGGCTTCCTGGCTGGCTGCTGCCGCTGCCGTCGCTTCTTCCTTAACCTGGTTCGCGATTCCTATAGTATCGTTTGCCGTTTTCATAGCTGTAGCAGCTAAAATAGTCGCTTCTTCTACGGTATCTTTTGATTTTTCCACTTCTTGTAATGCGTTTATGATTGCCTTGTACTCTATCGTACTGGCTATCTTATCGCCTACAATTACCGCCGTATCTACCTTTATATTAAAAGTCCAGGAAGCTATATAGCTTTCCTTTTCGTAGACGCTTATAGCGCACTCTGCATATCCGGCGGCGGCTGTCATTTGTTCGGTAATCTCTGCTGTTATCAGATTTTCGACGTAAGTACAATCGTTTAAGATTTCTTCCCCGTCGGACTTCCTACACTCAATCCTTACTATTGCCCCTTCCGGCATTTCGTAAGGTTCGCCGTCATTCAGCAGCACTACTAACAGGTTTCGCGTTTCACTATCAAACTGTTTAACCCTTATAGTCTTTTCTACGCTGTGACGGGCGAAGTCAAATACTAGCCTTCCTACTACCACTTTGCACCGTCCTTACTCGCTCAAATAGCAATTATTTACATAAGACAAGTCTAACCAGGCTTCGCTACTTTGTCCCGCCTGTATGCTTGCATTGTCGTATAGTTCCTTAGTTAATTCGTAATAGTGTTGTGCATTTTTGCCCCCGGCTGCTGCCGTTTCCGCCGCTGTCTTGGCTTCCTGTGCCTTCGTACTGGCTGTCCCCGCTGCTGTTTCTGCTTTCCCCTTGGCTGTTTCCGCCGCTGTTCGGGCTGTGGTGGCTGCCTGTGCCTGTTTTGCCGCCGTCCCGGCTGCCGTCTCTGCTTTTCCTTGGGCTGTGGCGGCTGCTGCCTTAGCGTTCTCTGCCGCTCCCCTGGCTGTCTCGGCTTTTCCCTTGGCTGTTTCTGCCGCCGTTCGGGCTGTGGTGGCTGCCTGGGCTTCCTGGGCTGCCGTCCCCGCTGCCGCTTCCGCTTTTCCCTGGGCTGTTTCCGCTGCCGTCCTGGCTGTGGTAGCTTTACCTTCGGCTGTTTCTGCTTTCCCCTGGGCTGTCTCTGCTGCCGTCTTTGCGCTGGCTGCTGCCTGTGCCTGTTTTGCCGCCGTACTAGCTGCCGTCTCGGCTTTTCCCTGGGCTGTGGCGGCTGCCGCCTTAGCGTTCTCCGCCGCTGTCTGGGCTGTTTCCGCCGCTCCCCTGGCTGTTTCTGCTTTCCCCTTGGCTGTTTCCGCCGCTGTTCGGGCTGTGGTGGCTGCCTGGGCTTCCTGGCTGGCTGTCCCCGCTGCCGCTTCCGCTTTTCCCTGGGCTGTTTCTGCTGCCGTCTTTGCGCTGGCTGCTGCCTGTGCCTGTTTTGTTGCCGTACTGGCTGCCGTCTCTGCCTTTCCCTGGGCTGTGGCGGCTGCTGTCTTTGCTGCGGTAGCTACCTGGGCTTCCTGGCTGGCTGTCCCCGCTGCTGTTTCTGCTTTCCCCTTGGCTGTTTCTGCTGCCGCCTGGGCGTTGGCTGCTGCCTGGGCTTCTTTAGCTGCCGCGTCTGCATGTTCTCCCGCTGCCGTTGCCTGTGTTGTTGCTACTCCGGCTGCTCCCTGGGCTTCCTTCGCCTTACTTTCCGCCTGGGCTGCATATTCTCCGGCTGCTGTCTTTTCCTTTTCGCTTCCGGTCTTTGCCGCTTCTGCTGCCGCCGCGTATTCCTTAGCCGCTGTCGCCTGGGCTGCCGCTAAAGATACCTGGTTACTTGCCGCTTCCGCCGCTGCCTGGGCTTCCTGTGCCTTCGTACTGGCTGTCCCCGCTGCTGTTTCTGCTTTCCCCTGGGCTGTTTCCGCTGCCGTCTTGGCGCTGGTTGCTTCTTTCGCCGCCTTTTCCGCTACTTCCTTCGCTGCTAAAGCCTGGCTATTTGCCCCTTCTATAGAAGCCGTCGCCCGCTGTATGCTGCTACTTGTCTTATCAAAATAGTTTTCTAAGAAGTTCCCTAACTCTACTTCCTCGTTTTCTTTTGTTATACAATTCCATTTGATACGGATACAGCGCGCTTTTACCTCTATCTTTATTCCTTTGTGTCTACAGGTTATCGTATCGCCTACTTCTACGCTTTCCAGTTGCTTATACTCCGCATACTCTACCGTATTTGCCAATTCCACCATATTAACTGTGTAATTAACCGTAGGGTCGTCGATTCCTTTTTTATATTCCTCGTTACAGGCTTTTACAAGCGCTGCCCTTAATGCTGTTAAATTAGCGTAGCCCGTTTCCCCTTCGCTACAATCTTCCTGTAGCTTAATATCGTCAAAGTTTATTACAGCGCCTTTTACCTCTGCATAGCTTCCTATTTTGGGGCTGTCTACCCACGGTTTCGCCCCTTCCAGGACATACCCGTTATAAGCTACTGGAATAATTCTTGTTACTACGTCTTCGTCGCTTACGCTTTCTTCTATCGCTTCCAGATTATGCCCGAACTCTGCTCTTACGCCTTTGTCGCTTCCAATCTGTCGCATAATATATACGTCGTAATTATCGTACAGCCGTTCCCCGCCCCAGCGGTTTATAAAGCTGTTTTCGTCGTCGCCCGCTATTGCTTCTACTATGTTCTTCCGTACATAATAAGCCGTATTCGCTGTCGTTATATCACTGTGGGGTGTAAACTTCGTCCCGCTAAATATAATATCAAGCGCCTGTTGTCCGTTTTTGTTTGTTGGGCGTACATCAACCAGGTAGTTTCCTAAGTTGTCGTAGTATATATGCCTTGCGTATACTGTTACTTCGTCGTCGCTCTTTTCTCTTTTGTAGATTCTGAATAGCTGTTTATCTGAATATGGCGTAGGTGCTGCTATAACATTATCATTAACCAGGTATTCCCAGCGCCCCAGGTTGTCGTATTCGTGGGTTAGTTCTATCTGGCAGATTCCGTCTAACCCCCATTCAAAGATACATTCTAAGGGCGTAAGCGTTATATCTCCGTTCTTCTGGTAATTTGTATTAGTACTTCTATATACTTCTATCATAATTCCCGCCAGTTAGGGACTAACACCACCTTAAAGCCCTCTGTGTATTTAAAATTATTATCCCCTTCCTGTAAGTAAAGCCCTTCGTACTTCCCGGTAAGTGCCGCGTTGCTAATCTCATTCGCTGCGTTGTAGCATATTTCTAACTTCGTATCTATGTTTAGCTGCTCTGTCACTTCTGCCGTTACCTGGTTTCCGTTTACTTCTAAGGTTATTTCTCCATTGCCGTATATCTTATATACTGGCTGTGATTTCATGTAGGGGTTATACAGGTATTCCCCTATTTCTTTTTCGTCCTGTCCGTCTACCCGATACATATAACTTTCACAAGTGAAAACAATTTCAAATTTCCCCTTGCGCTTCGCCGTTCTTTCCGTATCACTCATTACCGCCTTTTTGACTTTATAGTAATACTCCGGGTCGTCGCTAAGTATCAGCCTGTTATCTTTCCCGCTGTACAGCCACTTTTTTACTTTTCGTAAGTCCTGCGCCCATACGTCCGGTGTCTTCGATACAAAGTTAAAGCTTATCGGTATTTCTATATCTTTGTACGTCTTCTTATCCCTGTGTAACTCCCCGTCGCGTCCTTCCACCTTAATAGTGTCGTACTCCCGTTCCGGTACAGGGATAGTAGGGCGGCTTATTACGCTTAACCCTACGTCCTTGCATGATTCGCCATTATAGAAAATGTGGAATGTTGCCCGCATTATGCCGCCCCTTTCGTCTTATCCTTATCGTTCTGGTCTTTTGTGATTCCCTTAACTACTTCTTTCTTCACTTCCTTAGCAATTACTTTTTTGTCTAAGGTCGTTGTATTTGTGGTATATACAATAACTGTAATATCCCTATCCTTTGCAATTTGCTTTGTGCTTACCTCTCCGCCGATAGTAGAAATTTTAGCCGTATTCTTTACCGCCGTTACCGGGTTAACCTCTGCCGCTACCTTTGTTGTCATGCCCTGTAATTCTTCTTTCAAGTCACTCTGTAGCGTTGGCATTTCTGCCGTAATACCTACCCCGATACCTTGCGGTATCATCTTACCTACTAAATCCCTAAACAGTCTTGACGGCGAATGAATACCTAAAGCGTCCTTTGCTCCGTCTAATAAGCTTTTTGCCAGGCTCTTAACCTTTCCGGTCAGCCAGTCCCAACCGCTGCTTATTCCGTTCCATATTCCCGAAACAATATTACTTCCTATCTCCGCCATTTTGCCAGGCAAGCTACTTACACCGTTTACCACAGCGTTATACAGCCCCTTAGCTGCTTCCGTTCCTTTTGCCGCTAACTGTGTTCCCCAGTTTACGACTTGCTGTACAGCGCCTACAATAGCGTTCCAGACCTTACCCGGCATTTGCGACAATGTAGTAATTGTCTGATTCAGTAAGTTTGTTGCTGCTGTTACCGCCCGGCTTCTCATTTGTTCGCCCCAGGTCGTTACTTGCTGTACCGCACTTATGATAGCGTTCCAGATTTTACCCGGTAACTGCTGCATGAAGCTAACCACATTTGCTATAAGCTGGGTCGTTTTTGTTACCGCCTGGGTCTTCATATTCTCGCCCCAGGTCGCTACCTTCTGTACCGCGCTTATAATAGCGTTCCAGATTTTGTCCGGTAACTGCTGCATGAATATTACGACACTGTTTACAAATTCCGGTATTTTCGTCGTAGCCCAGGTGTATAAATCAATTCCGAATTTTATAATATACCCCAGACAAAAACCGATAACATAAGCGATTTTGTTAGGCAGTTCTGAAAAGAACGTAACCACATTTGTTACAAGCTGGGTTATTCCTTCTTCTGCTGCCGTTCTAAGTCCTAACGCCCACTCGCGTATAGCGTCTACAGTACTTATAATAGCGTTCCAGATTTTGCTAGGAAGCTGCTGTAGGAATGTAACCACGCCATTAAAGGCGGCTTCGATTTTTGCTACAATATTCGCCAGAAATTCGATTACCTTTGCGAAAGAATCCGGCAGCGTCTGGGTGAAAAATTTCACGATTGCCGTTACCACAACTTCAATAGCATTTTTTATTTTTCCCCACACATTCGCGATAGCTGCCCTTGCGTCTTCGTTCGTAGCAATAAAGGTAACAATAGCAGCCACAAGCCCGGCTACCAGCGTCACAATTAAAATAATCGGGTTAGCGTTCATAGCTGCGTTCATAGCCCATTGTGCTATAGTAGCGCCTTCGTTTGCCAGTTTGAACGCCTGGAACGCTGATACTACACCCTGGATAAGCGAAGCCACTTTAAACGCTGCGAACCCCGCACCGATTCCGGCTAATACGCTTACTATCGCGTCGCCGTTATCTGCAATCCAGCCCAGCCCTTCCAGAAGTGTAGGCAGAACAGCCGCCACTATTTCGCTTGCTTTTTCTACCATATTTCCGAAGCCTGTAGCTATCTTCTCTAATGCTCCGCTTAAGCTGCCGTCCGTTAAGTCGGTCTGTAGCTGCCCGATAACTTCCGTTATATTTTCTACCGCGTTCGTAAGTGGTGTTTTGAATTTCTCATAAGCTGCGATTCCTAAGCCTTCTAGCCCACTTTTCAGTATCGTAACTTTTCCCTGTAAATTGTCGTTCATTGTAGCCGCCATATCTGCCGCTGCACCGTCACAGTCTGAAATATAGCCGCTTAACTCGTCGAAGCGCTCCCCGCTGTTTGCCAGCAAAGCGTTTACGCTCTTAAGGTCTACTTTATTGAAGATACTATTAAGTACTTCTGTCTGTTCTCCCTGGGTCATTGTTCCCAGGATTCCGTTAAGGTCGTTAAAGGTTTCATTTAACGGGCGCATGTTCCCGTTTGCGTCGAATACCTGTAAGCCCAGCGCTTCCATTTGCTTTTTAGCTTTATCTGTAGGCGCTGTAAGGCTTAGAATTACATTTCGTAACGCTGTTCCGCCTTCTGCTCCCTTTACGCCGTTATCTGCGAAAATACCTAATACGGTATTCATTTCGACCACGCCGCCCGCCAGGTTCTTAGCAGTTCCGCCTACCGTTAGAATCGCTTCGCCTAACTGCTGTACGTTTGTATTACTTTTCTGCGAAGTCTTCGCCATTTTGTCAACGAAGCTTTCCGTAGTCCCGGCTGCGTCCCCTAGTGCGCTCATGCTATCCGTAACCATATCGGAAGCTGTCGCTAAATCCATTCCCCCGGCTGCTGCAAGGTTAAGGACTGTCGGTAACGTCTCTATGGACTTGTCCGCGTCATATCCGGCAAGCGCCATATAGTTAAGTGCTTCTGCTGCCTGTGTTGCCGAAAACTGCGTAGTTGCTCCCGCTTCCTTCGCCGCTTTCTGCAATTTGTCAAATTCTTCGCTTCCGGCTGCTATTTCCTCTGTCGTGATTCCCATAGTAGCCGCTACCTGGCTCATTCCGCTTTCAAAATCCGAACCTACGCCAACTGCTGCCGTCGCAAGTGTCTTTAAGCCATTAGCCAGGGCTTTAACGCCATTTATGATAGCGCTGGATATTAAATTAGCTTTTATAATATCGCCCAGGCTTACCGTTTTCTTCCCGGTTTCGTCCATGTTGTTTCCGGCTGCTGTTATTTCCTTTCCGAAAACCGTCCATTTCTTACCTGTGCTGTTTAATTCTTCTTCGGTTCGTTTTAATTCTGTTTGTTGGTCTGCTAAGGCTACCCGCGATTCATTGACTTTAATAGTATTTTTTGCTATCGCGTCTTCCTGTTTCTTAACTGCGTTTTCAGCCTTTGCATGTGCTTCTTTCGTTTCGTCTAGCTGTGCCTTTAATTTTTTACTTTCTTCGCTGTCTTTACCTGTCTCCTTAACGCTTTCCTTGTATGCTGCGGTAAGTTCCGCTACCTTCTCTTTTAACTTCTGCTCTGTTGCCTGTAATTCTGTAAGCTTCTGCTTCTGTGCCGTAAGATTTGTCTGTTGAAGCTTAATAGCGTCCGTCTGTAGCTTTATCTTAGCCGTTAACTCCGTCTGTTTAGCCTTAAGTAAATCGGTCTGGCTGCCTAACGCCTTCGCCTGTGCCGCTTCTACTTTGTATTCGCTGGTTACAAGCTTCATTTGCGTAAGCATTGACTTCATTTGACTGGTAAACTCGCTTGTATTAGCCCCTATTCGTAGACTAGCACCAGCCATTTATATAACTTACTCCTTCGCTTGCGTTTCTCTGTCATATTCGACTTGAAATACAACGTAGTCTAAAAGGTCGCTTAAGTCCGATTCCAAACAGTCCTTATAACTGTTTCGCATATTCTTAATACATATCTGTAAAATATTATCCAGGGCGTTTCTGTACGTTTCCCATATTTCTTCCTGGGAATGTTCCTCGATATAACCATTTTCCCGGTCGTATTCGTCGAAGGCGCTACCCTGGTCTTCTACTTGCTGGCTGCCGTTCAAAATGTCGCTTATGTTCCGTATTTTTTCATTTACGGAAGCGTCCACGATTTCGGCTACCGCCTTAAATGTACTAATAACTTCTGCTACGTCCAGTTGTTCTATTTCTTCTTCCTCTATCCTGTCATTAAACACTACTCTGATAACAGCAGAATACAGGTATAATAAGTCGTTTTCGTCTTCGGTTTTGCTTATCAACTCCATAAGCTGTATGTACCGCCTGTAAGCGTATGTCGTGATACTGTAGAAATGCTTAAGTTTCCCGCCGCATTTGATACAGGTATCAATTAAACTTGTGAACTCAAATTTTTTTTTGCGTCTTTCGCCTGTTCTGCCAAACGCTTAATAATGTTCGCATTGATAAGCGCAAAGTTAAAAATAATCTGTGATACGTCCGCAAGTTCCGCGTTTGCTTCCTCAAAAGTAAACTGATTATCATAGATTTCTACAATCGCTTTTACCATGCGGTCTAAGTCGTCGTCTGTGTATGTCTGCTTTTCCGGTGTTACCAGGTCGTCGTATACTTCCCTAAACGCCCGGTATTTCTTTCGCCCGATTTTTCCGCTTTCGTACTCTTTACCGCCTACGGTAATAATATTTGTCTTTAAGGTCTTTGCGGTTTCCTCTGCCTGGATGTTGGTATTATTCATAATTTCCGCGTTGATAAGTGAGAAATTAAGAATAATGCTGCTGATTTCGTCTAAGCCGTCGTCTGCTTCCTCAAAAGTGAACTGATTCCCAAACACCAGTACAATAGCTTCTATCATGCTATCTAAGTCGTCGTCGCTAAAGGTCTGCGCTTCCTTCTCTTTTCCTAACAGGATTTCGTATACTTCCGCAAATTTCCTATATTTTTCTCTTGTGATTTTTCCGCTTTCGTATTCCTTACCGTTTAAGCTGATTTTCATAATATAACCCTTTCTGTAAAGGGTGTCAGATTCTGACACCCTCTCATTTTATTAGTGTCCTGTTTCGCTTGCTGCTTTCGGTACTTCCTTATACTCCTGGACTTCGCTAAACCATGCAGCGATAGCTTCTTTTGCCGTCGTGTGTTCTTCCAGTAAGTTACTTTCGTCCACGATAAGGGCGTAAAGCTTCTTTTTTTCTCCCTCTATAGTATCTTCTTTCTTTCTGGCGTAGAAAGTGAAGGTAATCTTAATTGTTTGGGCTGTCTTTTTGTCCTTAACCGTTTCGTATGTAACGTCCGGGTGTTCCGCTTTTCCGCAATAGTACCAGCTAAATTCATACTTGCCGTTCCCCTGTTTTGCCCGGAAGCCTAACGCTACTTCTTTTGCCTTATCCCCTTCCGCTTTTGCCAGGAAGCCGTATTTATAAAGAGTATCAAACAGTAACGCATAGTCTCCCGGCGTTAATCTGTTTACCTCTAATTCAATTTCTGTTTTTTCGTATGTCTCTACGGTGTCTTCTACCTCGTCGTCGCTGTAGGTATACTCGACGCTAAAGGTATCTTTTACCGTTGCGGCGATAGCCTTAGCAAGTCTTACGGGTACGTCCGCTGCGTATACGTCTTCGTCGTTCGTTGTGACTGCTGCTACGCAAATGTCCTTTAAGCCTACCAGGCGGCTTCTGGTAATGGTTTCTGTATTTTCCTTTACTGTTGCCATGTTTTAATTTTCTCCTTCCACATTCATAGAAAAGTAAAAGCGCGCTGCTTTATGGTAGATTCCTGTTTCTACTTCGTACTGGTCGTTTCCGGTAAAATAGGTAAAGCCCGCCTTTTTCAGCAGCTTCTTAACCTTCTTTTTCAGCTTAAAGCAGTCTTCTTTACTCCATATATCAACCTGTATGTAATATTCTTCGTTTTCGTTTGTATCTTCGCTAAAATCTATATCTTCGTCACTCATAAAGTAAAATGTTATGTGTGTATCGTTTATATTCTGGTTATACCAGCCTTCTTCCGTGTGTACCCCTGTTATCCCTATCACTTCCGCTATAAATGCGGTTAAGTCCAGGTCTTCACTGTTGGGGTATTCCGCCAGAACTCTATTAAGCTGTTCTTTTTCTTCTTCGCTCAAAAGTGCCATGCTTATTCCCCCAGCTTTTCCTTTAATGTCTTTTCGTATTCTTCTTCTGCAATTTCCTTTAGCGCCTGGTATGTCGGTCTTGCTGCGTCCAACATAAAATGTTTAGGCTTGTGCATGGTCGTACCCCATTCATGGAATTTCATATAAAAGAACGGGGAAGTATCGCCCCTGTCCCATCCCACCAGTTCGCCGTAATTCCCGCTTTGCGTCGTTCCCTTCTTCGGTACATTGTCCGCCGCGTGCTGTCCGGTTCTGCTGCCTTTTCTGCCGGATTTCATAGGGTTACTGCTGTATGCTTTCTTCCGTATCTGTCCTTCCGCTTCCTGTAAGCCGATTTCGCCAGCCCGTTTTATGATTTTCTTGTTTAGTGCCTTTAGTTCTGATTCCGTAGAAAGTCTTTCTATTTCCTTCTGCATTTCATTCAGTCCTAAAAACTCCATTGAAATATCAAAACTCATACTATTTCCTGTGCCTTTATCACGATTTTCCTACGGTTATACTTTCCGTAGTCTGCCGCGATAATGTTAAACACCCTTTCGCCCCATTTAACCCGGTATTCCTTTGTATTTAAGGCTTCCAGTTTTAAACAAAACCTGGTTTCAAAATTCACTACGTTTTCTAATTTTGCTTCCAGGGCGCTATATAACTCTTTTCCGTACAGGCTCTTTACATCACACCAGCACTTATGATAGTCTTCCCATGTTTCCACTGGTCTTCCTTTTTCTACTGTCTTTTTACGTTTTTGAATTACTAAATACATAATCACGCCCCCACATTCGCCAGCTTGTCTAATATGGTTTTTGTGATATTATCGGTTTTTGTGTTGCTTCCTACCGTAGTAGAACGCACTTCGTACATATCGCTTACGATTTTCTTTAGAAGAAGGGCGGCGATTCTCCGCCCTTTTTCGTATTCTTCGTCGCTTTCGTAGTTCGCCTTATCCTTATACCCAGTGCCTACGCAACTATCTATATAAGCTTCGGCTGTCAAAATAAGCCCGCTTATTTCCTCGTCGTCTTCGTCGTAGCTTACCCTTAAATAGTTCTTCGCCTGTTCAAGCGTTAATAATTCTGCTGCCATTTCCTACCCCTTCCGGGACGCATTAGGCAGCCGGGGTAAATTCTACCTTGAAGTCTGCCCTGTCGTCCAACTTCTCACAGTCAAAGCGTTCCTGTACCTTAAGTGCTGTTTCGTCAGATTCAAAGAATACAGACTTATCTGTAGACACTGTGTAGCCCTTTCTTTCAAAGAACTTAACCAGCGCATACAGGTTAACCACATAAAATACTACCTTTCCGGTCGCGCTTGCTGTTACCGCTTCGTCGCTCAAAGTGATAAGCTGGCGGTTCTGGAAGTAGTCTTTACCGTTTACGGTCTTTACTAAATCCAGGTTTCTACCGTTCTTATCTTCCTGGGACTGCAAATATACATAACCTGTAAGGTTTGTGATAACTACAGTCTTTGCGCGAAGTGTCGGTAATACGCCGTCGATTACCTTTTTAACCCCGCGCCAGTCTGTCACGCCTGTAGACTTGTCTGTAGCGTTGTCCTCGACAATCTGTAAGATTTCGTCGTTTTCACTGTTAACGCCAGCTTCCGCAAAATCCGGCTTAATAACATCCTGGATGATATTAACAGCTTCGTCTTCCTGTAAGTCGTTGGCAATCGGAACTAACGCGCCGTAGTTCTCGATATTGTAGCTAATATCCTGTGTGTTAGCGGCTTCCCCTGTCAACTTAGTACCAGATTTATACTTAGTAAGCTTCTTGCCGCCAATCTTTGCAAACGGCATTTTTCCATGATTGGAAGTAGCGCGTACAATGTGGCAATGTTCCTTAAGGCTGGGGAAGCCCTCACGCAATACCTGGATGTCATTAACGAACTGCTCCGGCAGAATCGCGGCGTTGTTGTCAATGGTTACGGCTGCTCTTTCCTCGTCCGTAAGTGCTTCTTTTCCCTTAAGCGCAAATTTAACTGCTACTCTCAACTCGCTTACTGCGGAAGCTGTACGCTTTTCTTCCTTCTTGCGCTTCTGTCCTCTTAATTCCTCTTTTTCCTCGTCGTCTTCTGCTTCTCTTACAGCAAGCAAGCGCTGTAATCTTCTTTTTTCCTCTAACGCCGCTTCTGCCTTATCCGCGTCGCGGCTTTCCAGGTAGCCGTTAATCTCCTCTGTTTTCTTTCCGATTAACTCTCTGATTTCCTGTACTGTCATTTCTTAAAACTCCTTTTCGTTTTCTTCCCTAAGCTGCATAAGCCGGGCTTCCATTTTTAATTTTTCTAATCTCTTTTCTTCTTTCGCTTCTTCTTTTACCTTCTCAAAGCTTCTACAGCTAATTTCTGAACTGTCATAAGCCGGGAAGGTGCAAGGGCTTACTTCCAGCAGCGCCGCCTTTACTACGCTTCTTTTGTAAATTTCTTCGCCTTCATGTACTACTTTGCTCCACCTGTCTTCCTGGCAGATAAAGCCGAAGCTGCTACCGTCTACATCCCCGCGCTGTACGCTCTCTTTTACGTCATTTCCCCAGGTATTGTTAGGTAAATCAATATCATACGCTAACCCTGTAGTATCTGCCGTATTGAAGCGTAACGTATCGGTTTTTGTGCTTCCTAACGGTCTGCTTGTGTCGTGATTCCATAAGGCTTTTATCTCTTTCCCCGCTTCTTTACAGCTATTTAAGCTTTCGTCGAAGCAGCCCGCCGCGATTTCCTCTAAATATTTGTCGCCCCAGCGGTCTACTATCAAAACAGGGGTATTGTATTTAACTGCATATCCGCCGATTGTCCGGCTGTCTTCTCCCTCTGCTGCCGCTCTTACTTCCAGGGCGATTCCCTGGCACTTCCGGCAGTAATTACGAATTTCCGGGCTTTCTCCTTCCGTTCCTCTATTCGTTGGCATTGCTCCCGCTCCCTTCTTCTTTTTTGCCTATGTCTTTTAGCTTCAAAACTCCGGCATTTACTATTAGTTCGTCCCCGTCCGGCAGCTTTTGGCGCTGTAGTTCTAGCCTGGCTTCGTTCGGGGTGTAGATTCCGTTAGAAACATAAGCACAAAGTATTTTCTGCTGTGTTTCTGCCGAAGTCCTCAAAATCACGTTCGTATTAAAACGTGCTTTGTAGCCCTTGTCCCGTTTCTCTTTTGTTAATGCGCTCCATGTAGTTTCCTGTTCTATGGATTCAAACAGTATTAACAGTGTGTCAATTAAAAAGCTTAATTGCTGCTGTTCCAGGGAATTATTATTAGCGTCCTTAAGGTCGTTAAGCTGGTGCATTTTGATACCAAAAAGCGCCGCTATCTGGCTTATAGACATTCTTCTAATCTGTTCGTACTGCGCGTCCGCCAGTGACAAATTGATAGGCTGCACACTAAAGCCCGCCGGGACTGTAAAAATACGTTTTCCTTTGCTGTAAAGCCGCCCGAATTTCTCTTGTGTCTTCCTTAACTCTTTTTCGTCCTTAATGTCAGACGTAAGCTGTACTACCAGCTTATTAGTAAGCCCGTTATCGTACAGCGTATTAAGGTAATTCTGCGCCTTTATCTGCCCTTCTATCGTGCCTTTCACAATTTCCCTAATCGGTTTTGTGTTGATTCCGTCCATTGTAAAGCCCTTGAATATAAGCAAGTCTTCATAAAAGCCGGATTCTGTAAGACTGCTGCCTACAATCCTGTAATCTACTAAAACCTTGTGCCTAAGCTTCGATTTTAATAGCCCCGCGTCGTCTACCGTGATTCCTTCCACTGTACACGGGTACAGCGCTTCTATTTCTCCGTTTTTTCCGTACTGCTTCGCAATCGCGCTAATACCTTCATGCTGCCTGGTGGCTTCTACTGCCTTCCACATGTCAATAGCTGTCATGTAGGGGTTAGGGCGAAGGCTTAACAGTTCGTTTAGTCTTTCTTCTGTTGCCCTTCTTATTCCGTTTTCTGTGTCTTGCACCAGGTAAAGCGGCGTTTTTGCTACCGCTTCCGATAACTGCTTAATGCAAGTAAAGTACGTTGCTTCCCTCATGGCTGCCGCTGGCTGCTCTGAATCTATCCCGAATACCTTTAGGAATAGCTTTTCTTCATCCGTAAGCGTTATGCTATCGGTCGTTTCTTCCCTCTTTTCCAAAAAATCTAAAAACATTACTTCTTACCACTCCTAACCAGCATAACCGCCGCTACCAGCATTTCGCCGCTTAGTAGATATAACCCCGCGTGTTTGCTTATGTCATACGTTACCGCAAAACCAATAACCAGGGCTGCCACTAATAGCGCGTCTGCGACTATTAACCTTTTATTTTTTATCTGTTTTATTCTCTTAAGCATTTTCTACCTTCTTTACATAGCGTCCAGGTATTCAACCGGGTTATAATGTTCAATACCGTTTTCTTCGATACACAATAACAAGCCCATAAGCATAGCTATAATGCCGTCTATCTTAAATTTCGATTTCTTCTTGCTGTACTTCACGCCTAACATTTCGTCGTAAACCGCTATACAGTTCTTAGCCATGAACCGGAAACACTCATTTTCTGCTATGATGATTCTTTCATCTACTAACAGGTTTTCAAAATCATTTATAACCTGTGTCATGGTCTTCGTTCCCTGTCCTAACGGTATTACTTCCCAGCGGTCTTCCAGCCTGTTAATAATCGTCTGGCTTCCCCACTGGTCGAAGCCTATTTGTTCTATCCTGTACGTTTCGTCCAGTTCCGTAGCATGGTCTAAAAACCTATCGAAGTTTATATATTTCCCGTCAAGCGCTATTAAATCGCCTTTCTTTATCCAGTATTCATAAGGGTTATTATCCTTATGCTGTCTGTATGCTACGGTTTCTTTCGGTGTGTACAGATACGGAACGACTATAAAGCGCCCCGTAGTTTCTTCATAGAATACCAGGACAAAGCCCGTAATATCGTTCTTGCTGGATAAATCCAGCCCGCCCCAGCACTTCCAGCCTTTTAAGTCTTCTGTATCTACCTTTTTCGTGCATGTGTCCCATAAATCCATATTGATAGCGCCTTTTTCATGGTCTAATGCTACATGCTGGTTTAGGAACATTCTTCTAAACATGTTTTCCTGTAGTGGCATTAGCCTAATGCGCTTTGCATAGTTCGCCAGGTCTTCCAGTTTCCTAAATACTCCTAATGCCGGGTTTGATTTATACCACTGGGCTTCGTCCTCTACGTTACAGTCTTTGTCCGCTTCGTATATCCGATAATAAAAGCTAGGGTCGTTTACCTCTCCGGCTTCTATCTTTTTCGCCATTGTGTAAAGCTGCATTTCCGGGTTTGCTGGGTCTTCCCCGCTGGAAGCTGTCGTAATTGTCATTATTAACGGTTCATCCCATGCACCTTGTCCGGTTCTAAGCTTTCCGTACATTTCGTCGTTTTTTGCCTGGTGTATCTCGTCCAGGACTGCCACATAGTCGTTAAAACTGTCCGCATTATCCGCGTCAGAAGACAGTACCATAAGCTTATTACCGTTGTCCTTCCGTACAATGGTTTTTGTACTGCTCGTTATCTTGCAGTACCGCCTTAAGGTCTTATTTGTCTTTATGAAATGTTCTACAGTTGCGTATAATTCCCCCGCCTGTTTCGTCGTATTTGCTGTTAAAATAAAAAGCGCGCCGAAGATATGCCGCTGACAGAAGAACAAATACACTACAATGATTGCCGCTAAGAATGATTTACCATTTTTTCGCGGTATGTTTATATGTGCTTCTCTATGTTTGCGCTTGCCGTCGCTTCTTCTCTTTACACAAAGAATTTCGGTTATAATCTCAAACTGAAATTCTAGTAATTCAAATTGTCGGCTTGCGCCCCTGTCATTAGTCAACTTCGACACGAACTTAAATACTTTCGTTGCTTCTTCAACGTCGTAATAATATTCTTCGTTGTCCCACTTCTTTTGTAACTTTTCCAACCAGGAAGCTAATAGCAGTTCCTTTTTAATCATGCGCTACCATTCCGTCTAATTCCGGGTCTATGCCGCTCTCCGAAGCGTTCCCGGCTTCCTTCATCCGCTGCCGCGCCGCCGGGGTTAACCCCAATTCCTTAGCCCATGCCCTTAATTCTGTTTGCGCTTTGTTTGCTATGCTTACTTCTGGTCGTTGCTGCTCGTAGCCGTTGTCCCCAACAAGCATACTGTAGCCCTTTTCGTCTATAATCTGTTCGCACCGCTGCCACTTTGCATAATTGATACAATAGGCTTCCAGTGCCTTTAAGTCTTTGTCTGTAAAATCTTTTCCTTCTTCCGCTAAAATCTTGGCTACTCTGCGCCATTCCTTTTTAGCGGTATTATTTAACCACTTCGGGCATGGTTTAGGCTTATTTTTTTCTTTTTCATTTTCTTCTTTTGCCATGCTTCCACCTCATGCACTCCCCCCTATAGTAAAAATTGCCGTTTTTTTTCAAGCAAAGTTGAACTCGGGACTTTTATTTTATGTTTTTAAATTTTTATATCCCCCCTGTCAGAACGAACTCCCTATAGAACTGTTCTGACATTTCGTATAAAATCTTTTGCATTTTCTTCTTTGCCTTATAGCTGCGGTCATACTCCTTGTGTATGCGCCTATGGTTCGCTTCGCTTAGTCCTATCACGTTCGCCGCGTCCAGTCTTCTAGCCCAGGCTTCCGTTATCTCTTGTATGTGGTGGTAGTTCTCCGCGTCTATAATTCTTCCAGTCGTATAGTATTCGTAAATGTCTATGCCTAGCTGTGCTGCTGCCTGGGCGGCTCTGAACTGCTCCCAGGCTTTGCTATTATAAAACTGCTGCCGCCTGGCTTCCTGTTCGTCCCTCATGCGGCGCTGCTTATATTCTCTGTACTTCTTCCTGTCCGTTTCCCTGTGCTTATCACAGTACTTAACCCCGGCTTCTACTACCTTGTGACAGCCTGGATAACTGCATAACTTCTTTATCATGTGCCGCCCTTCTTTCGGTTAGCGCTGCCCTGGATTTCATGCAGCGCCGGAGGTTTAGGACAAACAAAAAAGAAGAACCAGACAAAGGGGTCGTTACCTCTGTCTAATTCTTCTTGTGTTTGTTCCTTAATATTACCATAAAGTTTTTATAGTTTCAACCGCTTTTATTTGATTTACCCATATACTTTTAATAGTTTTAGGGTAGGAAAAAGGCTACCAGCCGTAGCCGATAGCCTATATATGTTACAGTGCCAACTTATATAATACCAACTGATTAAGGCTTACGCCTTCTTCCTCTGCCTGGATTGCTAACCGCTGGTGTAATGATTTCGGAAGTCGTACATTAAACTTCCCGCTATAGTTCTCTGTTCTTTCCGGCAGCGGGATAGGTAAGTTATTTTCTAACTTAACCTCTAAATATCCTTCCATAGCTTCGTTAAGATTTTCGTACAATTCTTCCAACGTATCGCCTGTACTCTGGCAGCCGTCCAGTTCTAAGATTTTCCCGTAAAAATAATGCCCGCTTTCGTCGTTCATTTCCTTTACGATTCTTGTATACGGCAGTTCCATATAATCCTTTACTTCCATTATGTCCTACTCCTTTCTATTGCTCTTTTATATTATATCCAGGTTAGGGGATTTACTCCCCTATCCTGTTAAGTATGTCTACTATGTACGCCTTCTTTAATGGGCTTTCCTGTTTGATTGTGGTAAGGTCGCCTGTCTCTTTGTTCAAGTACTGTTTGTGGCTTCCTTTCTGTCTTACTCCTTCGTAGCCGTAAGCCCTTAGTACTTTGTCAGCTTCTTCGGGGCGTATGCCGTTCGGCTGTCTTTTCATTTTTTCAATTATCTTTTCTACGCTTGGCACTTGGTTTATCTCCTTTCTGATATTATAGTACCATATTTAGTACTATAAGTCAATTCTTTTTTGCATGTTTTTTATACTTTCTTCTGGTACAAAGTCCATGCAATCGCCGCCAGTTATTAGACTTGTCCGTATTTGCTGCTGCCAACTGCTGCCGCTTCCGGCTTCGTTCTAATTGTTTCTTTCTTTCTCTTATGGACTGCTGCCGTAGGCGTTTCTTTGCCTGTTCGCTCCCCATAGCTTCCGCCATTCTTTTATAAAACTCTGAAAAACTGTTTACAATCTGCCTTCCCGCTTCCTGTATTGCTTTCGCTATGCGTCCGAACGCTTCTACTACTGCGTTCCATTCTTCCGGCGTTCCCTTCCATTCTTTCGGTACTTCTGTCATTACTTCCCCTTTCCTTCTATCACTGTAAGGTTTATCGGCTCTATCATATCTTCCAGCAGTACATAATATGGTTTTTTGTTTCCTGGCGCTGCCTTCAGATTCACATAGGGGAAGTGTACGAAGTACGCCAGTATTTCCATATCCGGGATATTCCGAACTTCTTTAACCGTTCCAATCTTCCCCAGGATATGCTTAATATGCTTCTGCTTAACGCCCACTTCCTTAAGCCTGGCTTCTGTGCATGTTACCCGTACTTTCTGTCCTTTTCTTATCTCCATTTCCTTTTACCCCTTTATGTGTTATTACATATCCGCTATCTGTTTCTATCGCTTCTTTGCTGCATAGAAACGGCTTATTCTGTAAATCGTCTACTATTTTCTTGACATCCTTTATATCCATTTTTTAAATCCAGCTTTCTACTACGTTTTTATGGTCTTCCTTGCTTCTCGCAAAAGGCAGCATAGCCGGGAAGTGCTTTGTAATATCTTCCCGGATTTCCTCTACGGTATTCCTGGTTATAATAATATTCGTCGGCGCTGTCCCTTCAAATAACCGGGCTACGCATTTGTCCGGGTAATCATCCGGGCGATTGAATACGCATATAATAGGCTGCTTTAATTCGCTTGTGTTTACATCTGCAAAGCTTTTAACTTCTGTTGTTTTCATTCTCTCCGCCCTTTCTTGCCGCCAGTTCACAGTTAATAACGATTTCCTGTAAATTGTAAAAATCGTCTTCACTTATGTATTCCCTTAAATTGAATAAATCCGCTGTAAGAATTGCTGTAGCTTCCGGTATGTCTACCGCTTCGTCGTCTGCTGCCGCCTGGTCTTCATCTGCTCCCGTTTCCGGTTCATTTATTGCACCCGCAAGCCCTTGTTTTTCCTGGCTTTGCGGTTCTTTCGTAGTGTCAGATTCTGACACCTTTTTAGACGTTTTCTTAATTGTGTTTTTCAGTGTTTCCACTACTCCAAAATATCCGGCTTCTAGCATAGCTTCCATCAGCTCCATTAAATCATAGTCCCTAAGATAGTCTGTATACTGCCTATCGTCTCTTTCCAGGTGGAAGCCCAGATTATCGAAGTACACCGTATAGCCTTCGCCTTCATGTTTGAAGCTAAAGCTTGTCTTCCCCGGTGCATACTTGCCGTCTTCGTAGCAAAGCTTCTTTCTGTAGTTCTCAATGATATTTAACAGGGCGTTAATTCCTCTGCTGCCTTTGTAGGATTCTATGAAGTCCTTACTAAACGCCCCGGAATGAAGGATAGCGGTAATATAGCAGCTATACGGAAGCCCTCTGGGCGTATAATCTGGATTCAATACGCCGCCAATTTTAAAATGTGCTGTATCGGTCTTTATACTACGCCCGCCTGTTACTTCCGGGTAGTCGTCTAAATCCTGCTGCATATCTACTTGTTTTTCCGGTTCTTTATCCGATACCGGGTACAACTCATTAACCAACTGCACAAAACGCGTCCAGGTTATTTCCTCTGCCCTGTCAAGCCTTACGCCCCTTATACTACAATCATAATCTACGCCGCCGCTATTTCCGCCCGCGTGGCTTCTTCCCAGGTGTTCTATACATGCTTCCTTAAGCTTGCTTCTGTCCCCGTCGTACCGCTTCGCGTGTGCTTCGTAGAATTTCTTTACGGCTGCTGGTGTCGGCTCTTTTTTCTTCTTTTCTTCCTCGACCATTTTCTTAACTTCGCCGCTCAACATTTCCCCGGATTCTATTACTTCCTTCTGCTTTTCCTCTGGCAGCCTGGAAGTTTCGTAAGCCGTGGTAAAATTCATTTTTCCATTCTTAAAGGCTTCTTTTCCTTCCTCGCACAAATTATTAGTAATACTTTCCATTTGTGCCGCTTTTCCGGTCGATACGCCTACAGCGCTTGCTATGTAATCGCGCATTTTGCCTTCTATCTGTACTTCCCCGGATTCCTTCGCCGTTATCAGATACTTCTTAAACTCCGCTACGCCTTCCGTTAACTCCCAATCGCTTAAGCGTCTGCTAAAGATATTCGCGCTATGCAGCGTAAGCATAAACATAGCTTCGGACATTTCCTTTATTTTGCAGTCAATCAGCTTAAAGCTGTCGTGTCCGCGCTCGATATTAAGGACTGCTGCCGCCGTTCTCCTATGCCCTACTATAATTCTGTCCTGTCCCGCTACCCGTCCTACTATAACTTCCTGTAGCTGCCCCACCAGTAACATATTGTCCGCCAGTTCCTCTATATCTTCCTGGGCGTACTTATTATGCTCGCTTGGAATCAGTGTGCGCGGGTCTAGCTTTATCTTCCGGTATTCCTCTGTAAATATAATGCCCTGTCGGCTGTTCTGGTTCAGTCTGTCGCCTACTCCTAATCTACCCATTATTTACCCTTCCTTTCTTGTTAATCTTATATATTCTGCTGCCAGGCTCTTATAGTCCCTTGTCGCCGCGCTCCTGGGTGTTGTCTCTATAAGGCTCTTTCGCTTCTCATACGTCCAGTCTACAACCTTCTTACTGTAGCGAATATGTGTATTAAAGGTGCTGTACTCGCTTTTCCGTAAGGCTTCTTCGCCCTTCACTACGCTTATGTCGTTCGTGAACATAGTAACCAGGCATTTAACCAGGGATAAGCCGGGGTTATACGGTCTAATTTCCTCTATAACCTCTGTCAGTTCTTCCATTCCGTCTAAGGCGTTCTTATCTGCCTTAATCGGTATAATAACGTCGTCTGCTGCTGCCAGGGCGTTAAGTACATTGATTCCGACACCAGGCGGGCAGTCAATTAAACAATAGTCGTACTGTTCTTCCACCTGGTCTAATACATCCTTCAATCTTACAATCTGGTTCGCTTCCTGGTCTAACATAAGGTCTACTGCTGCCGCGTCCATATTCATATTAGCCGGGATAATGTCAAGCCCTACGCGTCCGCTGCTGCGTATTACGTCTTCTGCCATTGTATCGGTATCGCGTAAGACGTTTTCCATGCTCTTATAATCATAGCTATGTACCCCGAAGAACTTACTTACGTTCGCCTGTATATCGTTATCCACCAGCAAAACCCGGTATTTATATACTGTTGCCATAATTAAAGCCAGGTTTATAGCTGTTGTGCTTTTTCCTACTCCGCCTTTTAAGTTAACTACTGCTGCTGTTCTCATACGCTTACCCCTTCCTTATTTCTCTATTGCAGTTCTGATAATCCCTATTAGTTCTGTCTTCGTTACCTTTTCCCAATTTTCATGTTCTTCCAATTTACTTCGTAACCAAGCGCTACAATCTTCTTTTTCTTTCATTCTTTGTTTTTCTTTTCGTAAGCTATCTTCTGCCATGTCCGCCGCTGTGATTAACGTATTTCTTTCTTTTCGCAATTTCTCAATCTGGTCGTTTAATCTGTCTATCTCTCTTTCCTTTTCTCTTACCTCTTTTTTTGCTTCTGCTTCCCTTTTTTTATATTCGTCCGCTTCTATTATTGCTATTTCTCGTTTTTTTCTATTTTGCGTTTCTGTTTCTCTTTCCCGTTCTGTAATATCTTTAATTTGTGCTTTTAATTTTCTGTTTTCTTCCAGAATATCTACTAAATGCGCTTTTACGCTATCCACGCTTATATATTCGCGTAATAGATTTTCTTCCGGTTGCTGCACTATTTCCGTACATTCTTCTTTTCTTTTTAAAAAATCAAACATTCCTAAACCGTCCTTTCTGCGGCAGCAGTCTTAACAAATGCTGCCGCTGCTGCATTGTTTACAGTTACCTTCGTGATATACTTTTTTCCTTGCCTTCGACCAAAGAAGTAGGCGCTTTATCTTTTGTTACTCTTTTCTTCCTAAGCAGCCCATATTATCGCAAGCCCTACAATCCGTCCCGCAAAATCCTATAAACCGCTTTGTATTTACCCGGTCTGTTAGCTTCGCCTTCTCTGCCGGGTATGTGTCACTTTTAATATCCAGGCTTTCTAATGCTCCGTCCAGATACGCCTTAATAACCTCTATAGCTGCGTCCGAACCATACGCTATAATAGCCCTTCCGCCGATTCTGTTAATAGTGTCAATAAAAATAAGCTGTTCTTCTGTTGCTTTATTGCTTCCTACCTTCAATTCGACATACAGGTTATTATAGCCTCCTGCTGCATACGGTAAGCATATATCGCTTACCCCTGGCTTCATGCCCTGGCGCTTTAGGTCTGCCCCAGCCCTTACGCTTCTCTTTCCTTCGTTGGCTGCATGATACATAGCCTTAAGTACCGGTGTCTGTGACTGCTCCCAGCGTGCCCAATCGAAAACGGCGGCTTGTGCCTGGGCTTCGCTTTCTCTACGCTCCATACTCTAATACCCTTTCCGCTGCTCCCTGGGCTGCCTTGGCGGCTGCTTCTGCTGCCGTTTCCAGTTCAACGCTTAAGCATTTCCCTTTTGCACTTAATATAATTGCCTTCTTCATGCAGCCGTTATCACTGTAATTTCTACAGGTTTTCATACCACACACTACGTTAGTACTGCTCATTGTCCTTATCCTTTCCCGTTATTTTCTCTGCCAGCATTAAGACATACAGCGGAAGAACCAAAAACCACACCGTACTAATTATCCATGCCGTTAACGAAGCCTTCCCGAACAGCTCCGGCGTTTCCATTGGTTCGTAGTACCCTTCTTCTTCGTCGTTCTTACGCACCGCCCACATGATTAGCGGTACAGATATAACGGCACATACGCAAAAGCCCACTAGGTACACCGTAACGGCGATAAGTAACACCTTATTCATGGGCTTTTCCCTGGTCTTCCCCGGCTGCTGCCGTCTCTGCCTTAAGCTGCTGCTTTGCCTTCCCTGGTGTCTCTGCTATGTACTGCCCTACCGCCTTCGTGATTTCTTCCACTGCTAAGGCTGTTACTGCTCCGTCGGCTTCGTATTTCTTTAATACCGTATCTAAAGCCTGTCCCGCTAAGGCGATACCATTTACTAAGCCTTCTTCGTAGCCGTTGTCGTAGCTTCGGTCTGTTACCCTAGATAAGTACCCGTCTAACTCCTGGCGGCTCATTCTCTTAATGCGTCTTGCTGTCTCCCTGTCGATTCCTAAAGTTTTTCCCATTCTAATTCCGTTTCCTTCCATGTCTGATTGATTCTTACGAACGTATAAGTAAAGAACGTGTAGCCTGTCTTTTCGTGTATACCTTCCCTAACGCTATCGCCGTCCAGGTAATACGATTTTTCCAGCTTCTTAGGCAGCCTGGCTATTTTGTTGTACCAGCCTTTGTCCTTTATCGGTTCTTTTCTTAAGATTGTCGGTTTTCTTAGGTTCTTAGAACTATTCCAGCGTTTCCCCTGTAAAGCGTTCGGGTCTTTTAACATGCCGTCGCTTTGCTTTATCAGATACGACGCTAACTTAGCGTAGTTCCCGGAATCATCCAGGGGGTTAAAGTGTGTCCGCCCTCTGCCTTTCCAGGCTTTTGTTATTGCCCGCTGGCTTACTTCGTCTGGTGTATTTATAACTAAGTGATGATGTAGCGCCCCCTTCTTGCCGATTTCCATAACGTGTATGTACTTGAATACCAGCCCCAGGGATTTATACAGCTTCCGCATTTCCTGTAAGAAGTCGTCCGCGTCTGCTCTCATTGCCTTCCTTCCGGCTGGACGTTCACTAAGCTTATAATCTAATACTAAATGCGTGTCCCCTTCCTGGAAGTTCTCGTTTATCAATCTCCTTAGTTTTTTCTCTGCTGCTCTTTTGTTTACTTCTCTCTGTTCATCTGTTGTAAGCTGCTTCCTCTTTCCCCGCTTCACTCCCTTCTTGTTAAATCTGCTGCTATAATACTTTGATACCTCTATGGTATTTCCAGCCTTCACTACCTCTATGATGTACGGCATATACTAACCCACCCTATCGTTAATACTTTTATCAAGCCATAAAAGGGGCGGAAACCCCTTGAAAAATAAGCTTTTTCGTTGACTTCCGCCGTACATTTTGGTATACTTATTTATGTGAGTAAGTACAACATGTACGGCAAAGCCGCTAGATTATTTCCCGATAGTCTAGCGGCTGTTTTATTGTCTTTTTTGGCTTTCTTCGGGTGTGTGTATTCTGCCGTTAAGCAGTTTCTTTTTTCTTCTGTAATTCGTACTGGTTTACTGACAGTTCGTAGCACGTTCTAGGCTCTTTTCCCCTGTCCCCTAAGTCTTTTATATACTCGCGGCTCTGTAAGCGCCCTACGGCTTCGATACAGTCCCCTACATGCAGTTTTTCCGTTGCCCTGGTGGCTGTGCCGTTCCACATGATAGACGGGATATAATCGCTTAACTGGCTTCCGTCCTCTCTGTGTACCGCTAATAACAGGTCTGCAATCAGCAGCCCGCGCGGTGTCTCTCTAATTGGTACTTCTTTGCACAGGAAACCCGTAATAACTACCTGGTTCGTGATTCCCTTGTAATCGTCGTCTTCCTGGATAGAAAACGCCCTTACGGAAATATCCAGCTTGTCCTTAATGTTCCTGGTTCTGATTTCTCCGGTAATAAGAAGCTGCGCGCCTACTACTTCCCCTTTTTCGTCAATGTCTGCCAGGGCGTTATATGCTGCCGTGTCTTCCTCTACCACAATGGGTAAAATGTCAATAATTCCGCTTTCCCTCTGTACCGCAAGGTTAAACTTGTAGTACTCTGTTCCTTTTTTGTCTATGCTTGCCTGTTGCGGGTAGTCCAGGACTTCCCCATACAGTGATATAAAATTGTTCATGCTCTCCTACTCCTTTTCCTTCTCTTTCCAGTAATATTCCCTGGTTTCTCCGGTGTCGTCCTTAATGGTAATCGTTCCCCATGCGTCGCCCTTCCCGGTAATCGTCGCTTCCTTCTTTACTGCTGCCGCCTGGGCTTCTTTTGCCTTTATGCTGCTTTCCGCCAGTGTTGCCACTGTGAACAGAATAAGGGCTACTATTGCTACAACTGCTGCTATACGCTTATTATCTCTACGGTTTGCTCCCAGACATCCCAAAAGAGAACATACGGTAATTGCTGCTAAGAAAATCTTTAAAAACATCTTTAGTACTCCTTCCACTTTTCTCTAAATTTTGCCAGGCGCTTATTAAAAGCTTCCTGGTTCTGCTCCCGCTTTGGTTGCTCCGGTTTCGGTGTTCCCGGTCGCTTCCTAAGTTCCGGTCGCTCCGCTGCCGTAAGCACTATCGTATTGTTTGTGTAAAAATCTACTAAGTGCTGCTGCCCGCATACCTCACAGGTGTTAACTACATTGTCTTTCAGATTCAGCAAGCGGCTGTTGCACTTAAGGCAGTTCCGCGCCTTCTTATTCCCCTTGCTGGCAATTCTCTTTAATATCAACTTTTCTTCGTCCCTTCTTCTGTGTCTCTTTTTGCTAATACCATTTTGGTGGCGATATAAAGCGCCTTCTGTGTTACTTCGTCCAGTCCTTCAAGAAGTAAGTTAGCTTCTTCGGCTCTTGCCTTTTTGTGTTCCATGTTCTCAACCGCTGCCGCTGTCATATTAACAGCCCCCTTTCTTCCTTCTGTTCGCTGCCAGGCAGCCCCGGAATAATCGTTCTATCGTTTCTTCCTGGCTGCTTAAGCCTACCTTCTGCCCGGTATACGGTACACATGAAATAACCTTAGATTCTGCCGTAGTGCAGTTCCTACGGGCTTCGTTCTCATTTCGCGCCGGAACTAACCGGGTCTGCCTTCTGCCTAATGTTTCTACTTCTACTACAAATTTCTTCACTGTTTTTCACTCCTACTTTTTATGTAATTTTCTACCGCTTCCGTCGCCCGCTTATAACATTCCGTTTCGCTTTCCTCTTTGATTTTGCAAATACTACGGGTTTTCTGTTCTCCCCGGTATTCCCATATTTCTATTAAGCCGTCGTCGTATAAGCTAAAGCGGCTGTGCATACGCAAGTTACTAACCCTCTGCGCTTGCCTGTACACTCTATAGAATTTGCTAATAGCTATTCTACGGTCTGCTTCTTTGTTATCCGTCTTATGCGCTCCCTTCCTTTCTTCACGCCCTTTAATACCAGGCTTAAAACCTTACAGGCTATTACTGTTGCCGCCAGTAAAATAGCGCCCGCTGCCACTGTTACCAGAATAATAAAAACTTTCACGCTCAAACTTTGATACCTCTAAACAAGGACTTTTACGACTGCTGCCACAGCCTTTTATCTTTTGCTTCTCAATGCCGCTATTTCTGCCTTAATGTCTTTTCCGGTGTAATCAGCTAAAAGCTTTTCGCTTATCTGATACGCCCAGGAAGAAGAACCCGGAAGCTGTATAGCTATTCCTATGTTTAGCTTCCCTTGCTGCATAGCCACCCGGACAAACTGCGGCGATACTCCTAAAATGTCCGCTGCTTCCGCTGGCTTTATGTTGTTATCCCTCAAATTATCCCCCGCTTTCTACTTCAAATCTTAATTTAAACTGTGCCGGGTAAAGGTCTACTTCTGGTCTTCTTTTTCCCGTCCAGCGTTCCCCACCCGCTTTTCCTACACACTTCCAGCCAGCAGCCTTTAGGCTTGTACCACTTTCGGATTCTAAAATATATGTAATCAGTTTCTTATATCCTAAGTTTCTTGCCGCCCGCCATGCTGCCGAATAAAGAAAACTGCAAGCGTTTCTATATCCGTTTGTGCAAAGTCTATTTACCTCCAGCGTCCAGCCGTCGTCTAAGTATCTCGAAACGGGTCTACCTACAATCGCTACCCCGACTATTTCCCCGTCAACTGCTGCCGCTATACTAAACTTATGCCCTACTACTGGCTTATGGTGTCTGTGATACCGTTCTACATAAGCGTTAGCTTCTTTTAGTGATATTGGTACAAGTTCTAACATCTTCTGCCTTCCTTTCTGTCCCTTCTGCATTTACCCAGGCTTAGGACTGGCTACCGTTGGTAGGCTGCATTACGCTTTTTCTTTGTTCTTTTTCGTGGTATAATTATCAAAAAACTTAAGGGGGTTTACCATGAAACACATTTCATATTCTTTTAGCAATTCTGATATAGAAGCTATCACTTTTGCCCTTACTATCCTTCCGTCCCTGGGTATCGAAGAAACAGAAGCCCAGGCAGCTATTAACTATCAGTGCTGTTGTTCTGCTGGCGAAAAGCTTCTTAAGCACGATACCAACATAGCGCCTAATGAGTTTCGCGTTATCCTGGCTTCCCTTCAAGCCGTCCAGCTTATCAACCAGGGCGAACTTGAAGTAGACCAGGAAACAAAGCAGAAATGCAGCAGCTACTTATTTACTGTCAATAAGCTTGTGTCTGTCTTTGATAAGCAAATGTCATAGTTTACGCTTACTGCAATTTCATTTTCAAAATTACTATTTGCAAGCTGCCGAAGTCTTTCGGCGGCTTCTTTTCTGTCTGGCGGCATTTTCCCACGCTCCTTCCCGGCTTGTTTTACCGTGTAGGCGCTTTTTCTCATTAAAAAAGCTGCTTAAAAACCTGTTAGCCTTCCATACGCTCTATAGCTGGCGTAACCGCTGCTATTTTTTCACAGTATGCAGTATCAGCTATTAGCTTGCTTCCTCTGCTGCAAGGTAGCCACCCTTGCCACTAATGCGCCGTGTGGGATTTGAACCCACGACTTACCGCTTATGAGGCGGTCGCTCTAACCACTGAACTAACGGCACTTGCCGGGCGGCTGCTGCCGCCCTGGTACTTTATTACTTCATCCCCATAGCTTCCATCATTATTCCGACTGTGCTTTCCTTTTCGTCCCACTGTAAAAGCAGCCCCTTAATTGCATACGGAAGGTCGAAAGGTATAGTTACATGTCCTTCTTCCATAGTGTTACAGGTTTCATACATTGCATTGATTGCCGCTAACTGCCATTCCTCTACTTCGTTTTCTTTGTCGCTAAGGAATTTCACTACTTCGCTTGCCGCCTTCATGCAGTTGTGCATACATCTAATATTATTTTCCGCACAGCTTACCATAATTACCGGTTTGCCCTCTGCTTTTGCTTTCTCAAACTCTGCGCGCTGTTTCGCTCCCTTTTCTTCTTCCTCTAACATAAATTCTGCAAAATAGCATACAAGCTGTCTGGTTCTTTTAATTGCCTTTTCTCTGGTTTCTGTAAAATTTCTCATCTTCTGCACTCTCCTTTACTTTCCCTGTTTCAGTCCTAAAATGTAAAAATATACTTTTCTCTGTAATTGATAGTCCATTTTATCAATGAAGCTATGTAATGCTCGTTTAATAGTGTCCGGCTGCATTGTCCTTTACCTTCCTTTCGTTTACCTCTGTGTTGATTACATTTACAGTATAGTAAATTACATATACCTTGTCAACACCTTTTTAATATTTTTGTTGATTAAGTTTACTTTTTGTGCTATCTTATAATTACTATTAAGAAAGGGGGCTTTTCAATGAACGAACGATTAAGACAATTACGAAACTATTTAGGCTTAAGCCAGGAAGCTTTTGGCGAAACTGTCGGCGTTACAAAGGCTGCTATTAGCCGTATTGAAAGCGGCGTTAACTCTCTGTCAGACAGGATGATACTTTCTATTGTTACCCGACACAATGTTAATGAAAATTGGCTTAGGACTGGAAGCGGCGATATGTTTAACCCTATGTCCGAAGACGAAGAATTAGATATGTACATAGGTCGCATATCCGGCAGCGAAGATAAGTTTAAAAAGAATCTGCTTAAGGCTCTTTGTAAGCTTACGGATGAAGAATGGAACGTGCTTAAGAAAATCATTGCAGAAATGAAAGAAGGGTAGACGCTATTTACGTCCACCCTTCAACCCCAGGATATAAAAGTATATCTTCCTTAACAATCTTTCTTCCTGGATAGTATCTATAAGGTTGTGTAGCTTCTCACGCATTATAGTTAAGCCCCCTTCCTTAGTGCTACCCATTATAAAAGATTTTTCCCGGCTTGTCTTATATTTTAAAAACATTTCCAGAATCTTGGAAATATTTTTACTGCCAGGGCTTCAAAGGTTTTACTATGGTATACTTACTTATATTCTGATTCGTACAAGTCGCTAATGCGGCAGCCTAACCCCTTGGCTATCTTTTCCAGGTTAGCCAGTGTAGGTGAAGTCTTCCCGTTTTCAATATTGTTAAGCGTGGATTTACTTACACCTGTTACGGCTGCTACAGCTTCCAGCTTTAAGCCTTTAGCTGTACGGATTTCCCATAACTTAATAATTACCATAATCTACCAGCCTTTCCGCGTGATAGATTCATGGTACTAAATGAGTAGGACGGTTCATTATGAATACAAAAGATGAATATTTTAACCAGACTTTCCGCCTTGTTGGGGTCACTTTTGATAACGAAGACGGAACAAACAGACAGAAATTATTAGAAGATATAAAGCTTTTTCGTGGTTCTAATGGATATGATTATAAAAGGGGGAATTTAACTGTAAACCTTGTCAAATATAAATTTGAGAACGAAGACGCTATACGGGTTGACGTTGGAATATCGCAAGATACATTAGGGCATATTTCCAGACAAGATTTACCTTTTCTATTAGAAAATTATGATTATATACACGAAGTACCTTACTTAGATATATACTACGGTACTCCCTACGGCTGTTCGGTTACGGTTACTTTCAAAAATCCCGATTACATACCAGAACCCGAAGCAAACCCTATTGATAATAAACCAGTAAAGAAAGCCGGCTTTTTATCAAAGCTTTTCAAAAAATAATTAAAAAGCCGTCCCAGGCTGCCACCCGGAACGGCTCACGCGATACCTATAAACAAGGGCTTATAGATAATCTCAACGCACATACGATTATACCATAAGCCTAACGATTTAGAAAGGGGCTTATTTTTTATACCCTTTTTTAGAAAGGCTGTGATTATATGCTTATTAAATGCCCGGAATGTAACAGGGAAATTAGCAGCGCTGCCGCCTGCTGCCCTGGCTGTGGCTATCCCATTAACACCCCGCCGAAGCCTAAGAAGCAATCGAAGAAGAAAGGCGGCGGCTCTAAGCTGCCGAACGGCTACGGCTCTGTATATAAGCTATCCGGCAACCGCCGTAACCCCTGGGTAGCTGCTAAAACTTTCGGCTGGATTCTGGACGAAGAAAAAGGAACGGCAAAACAGGTACAGCGCCCTATAGGTTACTTCCCTACAAAGTCGGAAGCCCTGGACGCGCTGGCGAACTATAACGAAAATCCTTACGATATTGACGTACACAATATCACTTTTGAAGAAGTTTATAATAAATGGTCTGCCGAATACTTCCCCACCCTTAAGAGTAAGTCCAGCGCCCGCACCGTGATAGCTGCTTACAAATACTGCAAGCCTATCTATTCTATGCGTATGCGTGATATAAGGGTAAACCACTTAGAACAGACCATAAAGGACGCTACCGTAGGCGATAGCACTAAGGCGCGCATGAAAAGCCTTTTTAACCTTATGTACCGCTATGCTATGAAGCATGAAATAGTAGACAAAGACTACGCCGCCCTGTGTGACGGCGTGAAGAAGCCTAAGCCGACTATAGAACGTATACCATTTTCCCAGGAAGAAATAAAAAACCTGTGGGATAATATAGACTTCCCTTTTACGGATATGGTCTTAATCGGTATTTACTCCGGCTGGCGACCGCAAGAACTGGCGATATTGAAACTTGCAAACGTTGACTTAGAAGCCCGTACCTTTACAGGCGGTCTTAAGACAGAAGCCGGGATAGACAGGGTAGTACCGATACACCCGCTTATTTTCTCCCTGGTGGAAGCAAATTATAAAAAAGCCCTGGCTATGGGTAGTGAATACCTGTTTAATGATGAAAACGGGCAGCAAGGCACTTACTTAACCTACGATAAGTACCGGGGCAGATTCAAGAAAGTTATGAAGCGGGTAAACCAGAACCATAAGCCGCATGATACCCGCCACACCTTCATAACGAAGGGTAAGTATTATCAAATGGACGACTATATATTAAAAATGATTGTGGGACATGCCATTAACGACGTAACAGAAAAGACATATACGCACCGGGTAATTGAAGAACTGCGCCGGGAAATAGAGAAAATCATAGAATAGAAAAACAGGGGGCGCACCGTCTAAAGTGTGTCCCCTGTTTGTTAGTTACGCGTGTTAGTTACCTGTTAGTTTCGTGTTAGTTACCTACTCTATTTTCGGCTTTTTCACACTTTCCTACAATTCCTGTAACCCGCATAAATACTATATTCCTTAGAACTTGCCAGCGTCTGCTGCTTCCTCAATCGCTACTGCAACTGCAACAGTCATACCAACCATCGGATTGTTACCGGCACCGATGAGACCCATCATCTCTACGTGAGCCGGTACAGAAGAGGAACCTGCAAACTGAGCGTCAGAGTGCATACGTCCAAGTGTATCGGTCATACCGTAGGAAGCAGGTCCTGCTGCCATGTTGTCCGGGTGAAGGGTACGTCCTGTACCGCCGCCGGATGCTACGGAGAAGTACTTCTTTCCTGCCTCCAGGCGCTCCTTCTTATAAGTACCTGCTACCGGATGCTGGAAACGGGTCGGGTTGGTAGAGTTACCTGTGATGGATACGTCTACGTTCTCCTTCCACATGATCGCTACGCCTTCCGGAACGCTGTTTGCGCCGTAGCAGTTAACCTTTGCGCGAAGTCCCTCGGAGTAAGCCTTGCGGAATACTTCCTTAACCTCGTTGGTGTACGGATCGTACTCCGTCTCAACGTATGTAAATCCGTTGATTCTTGCGATGATCTGAGCAGCGTCCTTTCCAAGGCCGTTCAGGATAACGCGCAGCGGCTTCTGACGAACCTTGTTTGCCTTCTCTGCGATACCGATAGCGCCCTCTGCTGCTGCGAAGGACTCATGGCCTGCCAGGAATGCGAAGCACTCGGTCTCCTCTTCCAGAAGCATCTTGCCCAGGTTACCATGTCCCAGACCTACCTTACGTGTATCAGCTACAGAACCCGGAATACAGAAAGCCTGAAGGCCCTCTCCGATAGCTGCTGCAGCGTCTGCTGCCTTGCGGCAGTCCTTCTTGATTGCGATAGCTGCGCCTACGATGTATGCCCAGCAAGCGTTCTCGAAACAGATCGGCTGAATGCCCTTGATCTGATTGTATACATCCAGACCAGCATCCTTTGTGATCTTCTCTGCTTCCTCGATGGAAGCGATGCCATAGCTGTTCAGAACAGCGTTAATCTTATCAATACGTCTTTCATATGATTCAAACAATGCCATTTTTCATCTACCTCCTCGATTACTCTTTACGCGGGTCAATGATCTTAACCGCATCTGCTACACGGCCATACTGACCCTTCGCCTTTTCCCATGCAGTGTTCGGGTCATCACCCTTCTTGATAAAGTCTGTCATCTTGCCAAGAGAAACGAACTGGTATCCGATAATCTGGTCTTCTGCATCCAGAGCGATGCCTGTTACATAGCCCTCTGCCATCTCCAGGTAACGCGGTCCCTTCTTCAGAGTGCCGTACATGGTACCAACCTGAGAACGAAGTCCCTTTCCAAGGTCCTCCAGGCCTGCGCCTACTGCAAGTCCATCCTCTGAGAATGCGGACTGAGAACGTCCGTATACGATCTGCAGGAACAGCTCACGCATAGCGGTATTGATAGCATCACATACAAGGTCTGTGTTCAGAGCCTCAAGTACAGTCAGGCCCGGCAGAATCTCGGACGCCATAGCTGCGGAATGAGTCATACCGGAACATCCGATGGTCTCCACCAGTGCCTCCTGGATAACGCCTTCCTTTACGTTCAGGGTCAGCTTACATGCTCCCTGCTGCGGTGCACACCAGCCAATGCCGTGTGTAAAGCCGGAAATATCTTTAACTTCCTTCGCCTGTACCCATTTTGCTTCTTCCGGAATCGGAGCGGCGCCATGGTGTACGCCCTGTGCTACCGGACACATCATCTCGACTTCATGTGAATAAATCATTTTAAAACTCCTTTCAGAATGGATTAATAGCGACCCGGGGTGGCTTAAGTCCCGCTTTGTCGCATTTGGTTATATTTTCGCACATAATGGTGAATTCGTCCAGTCTTTTTTTGTAAAAAGTCTGTGATCCGTGAAAAAAATAATGAACGCTGTTCAAGACTTGTTTCTTTTTCCTTTTTATACTACAATGAGATATCATACTTTTACAGGGAGAATTATCTATGAATCCAATGCAGCTTTTGAAAATGAAATCCGCCTGGGACCGTTTCCAGTCCGCGCACCCTAAGTTTCCGCTTTTTCTGAATTCTGTCATGCAAAACGGGATTCACGAAGGGACGATTCTGGAATTCAAGGTCACGGAGCCGGACGGCAGAACCTTCTGTTCCAATCTAAAAATCAGCAGAGAGGATCTGGAGCTCTTCCAGGAGCTGAAGGAGCTGGCCCAGCAGAACCGGTAACGTATGAACGCCGCAGGCAAAGCCTACGGCGTTTTTCTCTTTTGTGCAATCAGACATTGCACGATCCTGCATTCAGGCCAGTCTCAATAACATCTCGCTGTGCTCCTGAACTACTTTTTTTAAAACATTTACATCTTCCTGCATGGTGTCGATCTGTTCGGTCCGAAACTGATACCTCCGATATGTAGAGGTATAGCAGGCTTCGATATTCTGAAGTCTCGGCAGCATATCGTTCTCCAGCAGGAGTTCTACTTTCAGCATATGTCCCTCGTTGATAGTCATGCGGTCTTCTACAGCCGTCATGCGACCTTCCATTACTGTCATACGGCCTTCCATTGCTGTCATACGGCCTTCCATTGCTGTCATGCGCTCTTCCATTACCGTCATGCGCTCTTCCATTACCGTCATGCGCTCTTCCATTGCTGTCATACGTTCTTCCAGCTTCGTTACGCGTTCCTCCAGGGCTGTCATGCGTTCTTCCAGCTTCGTTACACGCTCCTCCAGGGCTGTCATACATTCTTCCAACTTCGTTACGCGTTCTTCCAACCTCGTTACGCGTTCCTCTAGCCTTGTTACGCACTCTTCCAGTCTGTCCAAACGCATATGAATACCCTGTAGCTGTTCATGGATAGGGGCCAAATGCTTTTCCAATTGCTTCTCCAACTGCTTTTCCAATTGCTCGCTGAACAGTTGGGATATCATAACTGCATCTTCTTTTGTCAACGCCATAAATTCTCCTTTTCCGAGACAGCGCCATTTCCAGAATATGCAATGTCATAAAGTCATAATACTATAATGCGACAGATTTGACAAGGAATTTCCAAATAAATCAAAATCTTTCTTTTTTATATTCAATCATGATTCAGATATGCCACCAGATCTCCGAAAATCAGATCTCTCTGACAGTAATTGGCCACACGGATCTCGTGACGGCTAGTCATCTCCCGATCCTTTACCCAACGGCAGTCATCACCAAGAATCGGCGACGGGACACGCGTAGACTGTACCCAGCCCGGATTTTTCAGAAACGCGATCGTGGAAATTAAAGCTGCTGAACTTGCAAAAAAGCATGGACTTACCACCGTCCTGAAACCTAGCGCCTGCACTTTTCTTCCAACCAAGCTTTTAAAACTTATTGATATACTGGTACCAAATCTAGATGAATTAAATGAAATCTGTCCTGGTTCAGACAGTATGGAAGAAAAAACCAGTTTTCTTTTATCTAAGGGCATCCAAACAGTTATCGTAACTCTTGGTTCCCAAGGCTGCTACATCCGTTCCCGGGAATTTTCTTGCTCACTCCCGGCTATTGATGTTATTTCCGTAGACAGTTCCGGTGCCGGAGATGCTTTTATTTCCACACTGGTATCCTACCTGCTTTATGATTACGATCTGATCTCTGCAGCCAAAATCGCCACTTACGCCGCAGGCTTAAGTACCACTCGACAGGGCACTACGACTGCTCTCGTAGATCGCTACACGCTGGAACCCTATATTCGGCGTATGGAAGCACATTTATTAAAATAAAATTCTACACAAAAATGCGGCTCCTTTTCCTGATTTCCGGTAAAAGAAGCCGCATTTAGCTCTATTTAGTTCCCGCAGGTCTCAAATATCTTCTCTCCGGCCTCCACGTGCCCGGTCTTTATGTCCTTCACATTTTCCGGGGCAGACGCCAGAACCGCTACAGTGGCGTCGTAGCCGGCTGTCCTGATGGCCTCTATATCGAATTCCAGAAGCTTATCGCCCTGTTTCACCTTTGCACCAGCTTCGCATAAGGAAGTAAAATATCTTCCCTTTAATTCTACCGTATTGATCCCCACATGAATCAGAAGCTCCGTGCCGTCCGCGCTTTCCAGTCCGATGGCATGCTTCGTATCAAAAACCATAGTAACGGTTCCGTCAAAGGGAGCCTGGATCTCGCCCTTCTCCGGACGGATACCTGCGCCCTTGCCCAGAACGCCGGATGCAAAGGTCGGATCCGCGATCTCCGTATAGGAAATAGCCTCGCCAGTGACCGGAGCGTATACCGCGCCGCCTCGGGAACCTTCCTTTTCCGTTGCCGGAGACTCACTTACCACAGGGACTTTCTCTGCCGGAGCAGCCTTTGTCTCCACCGGATCCTTGTACCCGAACACCCAGGTCAACGCAAAGGCTGAGCCTGCGGAAATAAGGAACATCACAATATAATTCAGCGGATCATTCAGGCAGAGCAGCAGGCCGAAGATACCGGTGACGCCGGTTCCGGTTGCGCCCAGACCCACGACGGAAGCATAGAGGGCTCCGCAGGCGCCACCTGCCGCTCCGCAGATAAAGGGCTTGAAGAACCGCAGGTTTACGCCAAAGATAGCCGGCTCGGTGATTCCCATGAAGCAGGACATGGCGGAGGGGACTGCCATGGATTTCGTCTTCTGATTTCTGGTTTTCAGCGCTACCGCCAGGGCTGCTGCGCCCTGGGCGATATTCGCTGCGGACGCCAGCGGAAGCCAGTAGGTTTTTCCATAAAGGCCAAGCTGACCCACATCAATCAGCGTATACATATGATGGACGCCCGCCACTACCGTAGTGGAATACAGACCGCCCATGATAAAGCTTCCGATACCGAAGGGCAGGGTCAGAAGCTGCTGTACCCCATTCAGGATACCGTTTTCCACAGTTACAAAGATAGGACCGATGATGGAAAAGGTCAGGTAACCTGTGACAAAGACGCTGACCAGCGGCGTCACAAACAGGTCAAACATGGCCGGAACAACCTTGTGCAAACGCTTTTCAATCTGGCACATGACAAATACCGCGATGATAACCGGAATGACATGTCCCTGATAGCCCACCAGGTCTACTCTGTAAAGGCCAAACCAGACCGGAAGAGTCTGTTTCACGCCCTCGGTCGCTACCGTCCAGGCGTTCTGCAGATTCGGATGAATCATCATCATACCGATGACTGCGCCCAGATAGGGATTTCCGCCGAATACCTTGGCCGCGCTGTACGCAATCAGAATGGGCAGGAAGGTATACGCCGTGTTGGCAAATAAATTCGCCAGCACAAACAGGGAGCCTGAGGTGTCCAGATTCAGGAACCCATTATTTACCATAAAATTCAATGCTTCCATGATTCCCATCAGAAAACCGCTGGCCACGATAGCCGGAATAATCGGAACAAAAATGTCGCCCAGAGTCTTGATGGCCTGCTTGTAGAAGGGCTGCTTCTGAGCCGCCGCTTCCTTGGCCTCCTCCTTGCTCACACCGGTCATGCCGGAAATGGCAAGAAACTCGTCGTAAACCTTATTGACAACGCCCGTTCCTAAGATGACCTGCAGCTGTCCGGACGCGCTGAATACGCCCTTGACGCCGTCAATGTCTTCCACTGCCTTTGCGTCGCATTTCTTATCATCCGCCAGTACCAGCCGGAGTCTCGTGGAGCAATGCGCCACTGACACCAGATTTTCTCTCTTTCCTACTTTCTCATAGATTGCTTCCGCTGTCTTTCTGTAATCCATGGTTACCTCCCTTATGATTTACATCCGCAGCCGGCCTTTTGCTCCCGGCGCGCTCACTGTGACTTCTATTTCTTCCCCGTCCGGATAGAACCGGGTGGAAAATACATCCTTGCCGCCGTTTAAGAACACTTCCACACAGGAGGCGTCCACAATCACTCTCATATCTGTCAGTCTCGTCATTTTACGTCCGCGCATTGTACGGCCTGATCCCAATAGCTTGTCTTTAAATTCCATGCGGAAAATCTGTTCTGTGCTGTTCCATGTCAGCCAAAGATACTCCGCCAGTGTAATTTTTACATTTTCTTCCAGTTCATTTTCATTCGAAAGCTCGATTTCAAATGCCTTTCCCATCATGCCTGCAAAATCATTTTCAAAGGACTGCTCCGCTGTCCAATAAGCATCCAGCTCCCGGATGGGACTCTGGCAGAGCACGCCGTCCTTCACAGACAGTTCTCTTGGCAGGGTCAGTACATGCTGCCAGCCATCCTCCACCGTGCGATTCGTGTAGAACGCATCCACATCCGCCATGCCCATCCAGCCGATTTCGATGCGCCGTCCGTCCTCAGTCTCGAAGGTCTGGGGCGCGTAGAAATCAAAGCCGCCGTCCAGCTCCCGGAATTCACCGCTCACCGAAGTGGTGCGGAAATCGCCATCCAGGAAGGTGGTGACACTCTGATAGACGTTGTTGTATTTCAAACCGTCCGCTTCTACGCCCTGGGGTGAGATACTTAAGACTGTGTGTCCGTCCACCTCGTACAAATCCGGGCATTCCCACATGAATCCGAAGGGCTTCGGAGACTTGAGGCGGTGGGTGCAGAACCATTTGACGCCGTCGCCGGACGTAAAGAGGAGTACCACGCCCTGATCCTCTTTGGTGCGTGCGCCCTGTACCATGTACCAGTGGCCATTTTTCTTCCAGACCTTGGGATCCCGTACATGGCAGGTCAGGTCCATGGGATAATCGGCGTTAGTCAAAAGCAGTTCTTTCCGGTCAAAATGGATCCCATCCAGACTCACGGCCCGGACTGTGTTAGCCTGGCGACCCTGGTTGATGTAGTCGTAATCGCCCAGTTCTTTCACATTTCCCGTGTAATAGAGGTACATGTGGTCATCCTCGATGACTGCAGATCCGGAGTATACGCCGTGGCAATCATAGGGCTGATCTGGGGAAAGGGGAATGTTCTCCAGCTTCCAGTGCAGCAGGTCCGTGCTGGTGCAGTGAGCCCAGAATTTCAGGCCGCCCTTTTCCTCAAATGGAGAATACTGGTAAAAGGCATGGTAGACGCCCTTGTACTGACAGAGTCCGTTCGGATCGTTGAGCCATCCCACCGGCGGGGCGATATGAAAGCCCGGGCGCCAGCGTTTCGGCATCTGTTCCGCTTCCGTGAGGGTCTGAGAAATCAGTTTTTCCCAAGTGCGATGCAGTGCGTTCATTTCGTTCTCTCCTTTTCTGAAATCTCTGAGCTTTCCCGGACGATGAGCCGTGCCCCCATGGGATGAGCGACGAGCTCCCTGCCTTCCGGCTGCCCGATATTCTTTATCAGGATGTTTACGGCCTCTTCCGCCATCTCCCGGTTTGGCTGGGAAACGCTGGACAGGGCCGGGTACAGGTACTCGCAGGTATAGGTGTTATCGAACCCCACTAGGGCTGCACGCTCCGGCATCGAGATACCAAGCTTCTGCAAAATGCCGTGAACCTGTACGGCACGGCGGTCATTATAAGCAAAGATACCGGTTTTTCCCGGATGTGTATCAAAATGAGCTTTCAAAATGCCTTGAATTTCCCGTGAATTTTTTGTCTCTATCAGGGTCAGCTTCTGCTCAAAATGCAGATCCGTTTCCTTCATCTTCTCTGCGAAGCCCAGATACTTTTTATCCTCAGTCGTTCCCACAAAGATATAGTGTTCACAGCCAACGCTTTTCAGATGCTCCGCCACCTGTGCGCCTGCCTCTGCATGCTCAATGTAGACACAGTCCATCTGGTCAGTCTCCCGGGTAATAGCCACAGCCGGGATATCCAGGGCTTTGATGTCTTCCCGGAACGCGGCGTCATGCTCTGCCACCGGCACGATAATCAGGCCGTCCACCCGGTAGCGCCGCATAACGTCCAGACAGTGTTTTTCCTTCTCCCGATCGTAATCCGAGTTAAACAGAATCAGACTGTAGCCCTTTTTTCTCGCCGCCTGCTCCATGTATTTCTCCAAATCCGCGAAAAAGGAGTTGGAGATATCGGTCAGCACCACGCCGATGAGCTTGGTTCCGCTGCCCACCAGCCCCCGGGCCATGGCATTGGGTTGAAAATTATGTTCTCTGGCGCAAGCCAGCACTTTTTCCCGCACCTCCGGTTTCACGGAAGTGTTGCCGTTCAGCACCCGGGATACGGTAGGCTGCGACACGCCGGTGAGGCGGGCGATTTCGGTCATTGTAATCATGGATTATCTCTCCTGTCGATATGGTTTTCTTCTATGTTGTAATACTTGTAAAAACCAGTGTTTATGTTTGTGAATACGTATTCACATGACGGCATTATAGTAGCATGGGGAGGAGTGAGTGTCAATTGGTGGATTGTACAAAATGAACCGAAAATTTTTGTGCATTGCACCGAAAAACAGGTTGAAAAAGGAGCTTTCCTAAGGAGGGCCTAATTGCGCCCGAGCGTGGAAAGCTCCTTTTTCAACCGTCCGTCTTCAACCAAACGGTTTTTCCCTTATAACCGGAAGCACCCGCCCCCAATAAACTCCCGCACCAGCGAGTTATCCGGAATATTCGTACTGTCTACTCCCAGGAAATAATCCAGGAACTTCAAAAGCCGCTTGGCCTCCAGATACTCCGGTGCTTCCCGGTCGATGCCGAAAAGCAGCGGCTCCGCATACTGCTTCAGAACCGAAAGTTCATAAATCAATGCGGAATTAAATACCACATCCGCCTCCTCCTGGTAGGGGAAGATATTCTCCTCCTCGCCTCTGCGGACCGAAGGCCACATGGAAATGGTGCGGGCTGCGCTAGCTCCGCGTGTCCGCGCGTCGCGGACCATACGGCGGATGAGTCTGCCATCGGTAGTCGGGATCCGGTTGTGCTCATCTACATTCAGCTGTGTCAGAGCGCTGATGTAGATCTTAAACTTACTCTCCCGGGGCAGACTGTGGGACAGCTTGTCGTTCAGACAGTGAATGCCCTCTATCACCAGAATGTCATCCTCTCCCATAGTCATATAGTCGCCGTTATACTCCTTCTTTCCGGTCTTGAAATTGAAGTACGGCAGTTCCACGGTTTTGCCCTCCAGAAGCTCGCACATCTGCCGGTTAAACAGCTCGATATCCATGGCCTCCAGGCATTCGAAGTTATAGTCTCCATTTTCATCCCGGGGCGTCATTTCCCGCTCTACGAAATAATTGTCAACGGAAATAGGGTGCGGCTTCAAACCTGCCGCCGCCAGCTGGATGGACAGTCTTCTGGAAAATGTCGTCTTGCCCGAGGAAGAAGGTCCCGCGATCATGATAAACTTTCGACTGCGATCTGCCGCAATCCGGCTTGCAATCTCCGCAATTTTCCGTTCCTGCAGGGCCTCCTGAGTCATAATCAGCTGATGCAGGCCACCCCGGGCGATACAGTCGTTCAGATCGCCGACAGTGGAAATACCCAGCAGATCGCCCCATTTTGCAGATTCCTTCATTACCTGAAATACCTTATGCTGGGGTGCGAAGGGCGGAATCTTTTCCGGCTCTGCGGCAGTCGGGAACTGAAGTACAAAGCCTTCATCGTAAGGATACAGCTCAAAATACTTGAGATACCCTGTATCCGGCACCATATAGCCATAGTAATAATCCTCAAATTCACCGATATTGTAGATATTTACCCGAGAAGCCCGGCGGTAGCGGAACAGCTTTTCCTTATCGTACATCCGATGGTTATGAAAGATGCGAAGCGCCTTGTCCGTACCCACATTTTTCTTCTCGATAGGAGTCTTACGCGCCACATATTCCTGCATCTGCGCCTTCACCGCCGCAAGGAACGTGCCGTCGACCTGCACGTCGCCCTCCACAGTACAGTAATAACCGTTGCTCAGGGAATAATGTACCTGGGCCCGTGTCACATGATCGTGGCCCGCCACCCGGTAGATAGCTTTCATCAGCAGCATCGTCAGGCTGCGTCGGTAAGACTGGGCCCCCACCATATCCGCCGTGGTGTAAAATGCAAGCTCCGCATCCTCGTACAGCTTCTTGTTCAGCTCCCGCAGACGCTTATTGACTGACACCAGCACGATATCGTGGGAATAATCCTTTTGCATATCCGCCGCGATTTCCAGATATCGGGTTCCTTCCGGATATTCATATGTTTTTCCGTTCAGACTTACCTTTACCATTTTCATATGCCGCACCTCCATATTTTACATTGGCAGCTGCATGTTCTGATACAGCAGCCATGAAACTTCCATTTTTCGAGTATCTTTTACAGCACCTGAAAGGGCTGCTTCACCGGCGCAGTATATACGCGAAGCTCCGGGCAGTTTTCCTTCAAAAAATGCTCCATATCCGCGATATAGATATGCTCCACTCCGTAATGTCCTGCGTCAATGATCGCCATACCGCAGTCCGCCATATCGATGCCGGTGTGATGATCGATATCGCCGGTGATATACACTTCCGCTCCCATAGAGAGCGCCGGCTTCGCCTCACTCTTTCCGGATCCCGGACAGATGGCTGCCCGCTGCACCTGCTTCTCCAGCTCTCCGAAAATCTTCACATTGGGAAGCCCGAAGCGCTCCTTGACAAAATTGGCACACTCCTCCAGGGTCATACTCCGAGGCAGATCGCCCACACGGCCGATGCCTTCGCCGTCCAGCACTTCCTCCAGTACCTTTCTATCCTTCAGATCCAGCATATCCGCCGCCAGCTCCGCCATTCCCATCACATCATAATTGGTATGCATGGCATAATAGGAAATGTCGTTTCGAATCAGGCGAATCAGCCGTTCGCCCACATAATCGTCGGTGGTCACAGATTTCAGGCCGCCGAAAATCATCGGGTGATGGGTCAGCAGCAGCTGCGCGCCGCACTCGGAGGCCGCGTCCACCATCTCGTCCGTAGCGTCCAGGGCAATGTAGACTGTATCCACTTCCCGCTCCCGGCTTCCAGCCAGAAGGCCCACATTGTCCCAGTCACAGGCATATTTGCGCGGATACCGCGCCTCGATTTTATCCAGAATATCCTGACATCTCATTCTCTATACGCTCCTGTTTTGTTACTGTACATTGTAAATTTTTGTATTTATCGCCAGCTTGTTATACAGCTCAGCACTTCTGTCAGCAGCCCGATTTCCGCCGCCACTTCCGCTCTCCGCGCCGCAATCCGTCCGTCATCATTCTTCGGAAGCCCAGCCTCTATCTGCCGGTTTACCTCAAGCCTCTTCTCCAGGAAATCCGCCAGCACCTCCGGAGATTCCTGGAGTCCCAGCTTTCCGAAGCGGTACTCCGCCTCCGTATAGCCTTCCGTCTCACCCGGTACGGCCTTGAACATGGGATAATATTTCCCCTCATCCAGCAAAATATCTTCCTTCATGATATGCCAGCCGTGGGTACACAGCCACCGCCGCACCTCGTCAATTTCCGACTGGGGCTGCAGCACCAGCTCCCGCACACCCATAAGCGCCCGGGTTCCTTCCGTCAGAATCCGCACCATCAACACGCCGCCCATGCCGGCGATAAGCACCGTGTCCGCCTCGCCGCCTTTTAACTCATGCAGTCCGTCAGACAGCCGCGTCTCTATGTAATTCTCCAGTCCGGCATCAGCGATATGGCTTTTTGCCCGCTTAAGAGGCCCCTCATTGATGTCCATGGCTATCGCCGACGGGATCTTTTTCTCCCTGCAAAGACAAAGGGGAACATATCCGTGATCTGTTCCCACATCTGCCAGCCGGCTGCCCTCTGTGACCAGCTCTGCCAGTCGGTTCAGTCGTCTTGAAATATTCATTTTCCTAGTCCAGGTAATCCTTGAGCTTCCGGCTGCGGCTCGGATGACGCAGCTTCCGAAGTGCTTTCGCCTCAATCTGACGGATTCGCTCACGGGTTACGTTAAATTCCTTTCCAACTTCTTCCAGTGTCCGGGCACGCCCATCATCAAGACCGAAACGCAGGCGCAGAACCTTCTGCTCCCGGTCTGTCAAGGTGCTTAAAACCTCTACCAACTGCTCTTTCAGCAGGGTAAATGCCGCAGCGTCCGCCGGGACCGGTACATTGTCGTCCTGAATGAAATCGCCCAGATGGCTGTCCTCCTCCTCACCGATAGGCGTCTCCAAGGAAACCGGCTCCTGGGAAATCTTCAGAATTTCACGCACACGCTCCACCGGCAGCTTCATCTCTGCCGCGATCTCCTCCGGAGTAGGTTCACGTCCCAGCTCCTGCAGCAGCTGACGGGACACGCGGATCAGCTTGTTGATGGTCTCCACCATATGCACCGGAATACGGATGGTCCGTGCCTGATCGGCAATGGCTCTTGTGATAGCCTGACGAATCCACCAGGTAGCATAGGTACTGAATTTATATCCTTTTCGGTAATCGAACTTCTCTACCGCCTTGATAAGTCCTAAGTTTCCTTCCTGAATCAGATCCAGGAAGAGCATACCGCGGCCCACGTAGCGCTTCGCTATGCTGACTACCAGTCGAAGATTGGCCTCGGCCAGACGCTTCTTCGCATCCTCGTCGCCTTCTTCCATACGCTTTGCCAGTTCAATCTCCTCGTCTGCGCTCAGAAGGGGAACCTTGCCGATCTCTTTCAGATACATACGAACCGGGTCCTCGATGCTGACGCCGTCGGGAATGGAGAGGTCTAACTGCTCCACGTCCATGTCGTCGTCATCCTCTGCCAGAAGCAGGGCGTCGTCGGGCTCGTCCCCATCGCCGGTAATCCGAAGCACATCGATATTATTGGCCTCCAGATACTCCAGGATTTTCTCCATATGATCCGGATCCAGATCAAACTCCGCAAAGAAGTCGCTGATCTCCTGGTACTCCAGAATATTCTTTTTCTTCTTCGCCATTACCAGAAGCTCTTTTAATTTCTCCTCAAACTTTGCTGCGTTTTCTTCCATGTTGTTCCATCCTTCCATAACTTGTTAGTATTTTATCCTTAATCCAGTGAAATATGCAGTTTCTGAAGCTCCCGCCGCTCCTGTATAAGCTTTTGCAGTCCCGCCATATCGGTGGGCGCAAGCTCTTTTCCTCTGCGGTTCAATGCTTCCTGCCGGATTTTGTAAATGGTCTCCTGCAGGGCTTTTTCATTCTCCTCTCTGGTCTCCACCTGCTTTAACTGGGCGTTGAATACAGCTGCGGCCTCCCGCTGCTCCTCCGCGTTTTCAAAACGGCTTAAAATTCCGGCGGGGTTTAATTTCCCCTGTTGATCCTGCTGCTCATACAGCATCCGCGCAATCTCAGCGTACAGTGGCACGCTGAAATCTTCCGGACGGATGTAACGCCTTATAACCCGGGAATACTGCTCATCGGAAATCATCCAGGTAAGCAATAGCTTCTGGGACGCCGCCGTTCCCTCGTCCTTTTCTTTTTTAGCGGACGATACGTCCCGGGGGCGCGGCGACGGAGCCTGTCCGCCTAAGGATAGACCCAGCTGGTTAACTTTCCGCCGCAGGGCCTCGTAGCCGGTGCCGTATTTGGCCGCTATGGCCTCAATATAATTATTACGCTCGATTTCATCGGAAAAACCCAAAAGCTTCTTCGAGGTTTCATCAAAAAATGCCGTCTTCTGGGCCGGATCCTTTAAGTTGTACTGACGCTCCAGCACCTCCACCTCAAAGAGGAAGCTGCTCTGAGCCTCGTCGATACGCTGCTGAAAGGCTTCGCGCCCCATATTTTTGATAAATTCATCCGGATCCTTGTAGGGCTTCATATTGATGACCCGCATGGTCAGTCCCGCTTCCTTCAAAATCGGGATCGCCCGGAGAGCCGCTTTGGTTCCGGCCTCGTCGCTGTCGTAGGTCACCAGCACTTCGTCGGCGTAGCGTTTCATGAGAATCGCCTGCTGGGTGGTCAGCGCCGTTCCCAAGGACGCCACCGCCTGGCTGAAGCCTGCCTGATGAAGGGCTATCACATCCATATAGCCTTCACAGATAATCAGGTTTCCTTTCCGGGAGCTGCGGGCAAAATTCAGCCCATACAGGTTCCTGCTCTTATCGAAAATCTTTGTCTCCGGCGAGTTCAGATACTTGGGCTTCGCGTCGCCCATGACACGGCCTCCGAAGCCGATGACCCGATGATTGGCGTCCATAATCGGGAACATCACCCGGTTCCAGAACTTGTCATAGACGCCGCTGCGCTCGTCCATGCTGAACAGCCCCGACTCCTTCAAGAGGGCGTCCGAATACCCCTCATGCTTCAGGTACTGGTACAATTCCTTCGTCTGCTGCCCAGAATAGCCCAGTCCGAATTTTTGAATGGTCTCATCCGTAAGCGCCCGATTTTTCAGATACTCGTACCCCACCCGGCCCTTGGGCTGCCGGAGCTGATAGTAGTAGTATTTCGCCGCTTTTTTCTGAATCTCCAGAAGCCGGCTCTTTAAGTCCGCCTGAAGTCTGGCCTCCTCGGAGTATTCCACCTCCGGCAGATCCACGCCGCTCCGGTCAGCCAATGCCTTCACTGCCTCGGGAAAGGTATAATTTTCATATTCCATTAAAAATGTAAAGACATTGCCGCCTGCGCCGCAGCCGAAGCAATAATACATCTGCTTGCCCGGCGACACCGAAAAGGACGGGGACTTCTCACTGTGGAAGGGGCAGAGTCCGAAATAGCTGGATCCCTTCCGCTGAAGCCGCACGTACCCGGAAATCACATCTACGATGTCATTCCGCGAGCGCACCTCTTCGATCAATTCTTCTGCATAATACATCTATTCTGCCACCTATGCGTTCCATGCTTTTGGAACAAAGTATTCTTCGAACTTATAAATCGCGTACTGGTCTGTCATGCCGGATATGTAATCGCACACCACGATCTCCAGTGGATCCCGACCACTGGCCAGCATGGCCTTAAACTCATCCGAAAGCTCCTCCGGATGCTCCATATAATAGGAAAACAGCCCCTCCAGCATATTCCGCGCCTTAACCTCCTCGCCCTTGGCGATGGGATTCGTATACACATTGTTGAACATGAAGCTGCGGAGCGCGTGCATGGCTCCCTCCACCTCTGCGGACATACAGATGTCCGGCTTTCCCATGCTCTGGGAAATGACGTCGTGTACAAGCGTGTTCAGCCGCTCCCGCGTCGTGCTGCCCAAAATATCCCGGTATTCTTTTGGAATATCTGTCTCCTCCAGAATCCCGGCGCGGATGGCGTCGTCAATATCGTGATTGATATAGGCAATTTTATCGGAAAAACGTACCAGCTTGCCCTCCAGGGTAGACGGATGGCCGCTGGTCCGGTGATTTCGGATGCCGTCCCGCACCTCCCAGGTCAGATTCAGACCTTTTCCGCTTTTTTCCAGTTTTTCCACCACGCGGACACTCTGCTCATAATGAGCGAAGCCGGCGCTGCAAAGGTCGTTTAGGACCCTCTCGCCTGCGTGTCCGAAAGGCGTATGTCCCAGATCGTGACCCAGGGCGACAGCTTCGGTCAGATCCTCATTGAGGCGCAGAGCCTTTGCCATGGTTCTGGCTATCTGGGAAACCTCCAGGGTGTGGGTCAGACGGGTACGATAGTGGTCGCCCCGGGGTGTCAGGAAAACCTGGGTCTTATGCTTCAGACGACGAAAGGACTTGCAGTGCAAAATCCGGTCCCGGTCTCTCTGATAGACTGGCCGGATATCACAGGGTGGCTCATACCGATCCCGCCCCCTGGAATTCTTACTCAGAGAAGCATACGGACTTAAATAATCGCTTTCCCACTGTTCCGTGCTTTCGCGTATAGTCATACATCCACCTCTTTATGATGCTGTACTGCATGGTTATCAGTTTTCCTCTATTTATAATATTCTGCACCGGTTCCCCATTTCCTTTTTTATTTTCCAGACGCCTTCTCCTGCTCCTTCTGAAGCTGCAGAAGCTCCACGTCCGAAACGTAATGGCCGTCGCCTACCAGCTGCCAGGGCCGGGGAGGAATCTTCGGATATTCCTTCTTACCTACAATGTTGGCGCGCATGTAAGCGAACAGCGCCTCCTCGCCCTGCTCGTCCAGCAGGTGAAGCAGATGCTCCAGAAGTGCCCGGGTCTCATCGTGAATCATGTAGGAATCCTTTCCCTTTTCATAATATTTCAGAGACTCATGCTGATCATAATGACCCTTATTGTAGATTTTGGACGCAGCCATGCGATCCATCATCATCTCGGCCACATAGCGGTTGGGCATCTTCATGCCGGTCATGCCCTTCACCGGACCTACGCTGTAATCAATCCAGTACTCGTAATGGTGCTTGTTGCGGCCCTTATGGTGAAGCCAGGCCGCTGAATAGCCCTTGTCCTCCCGCTCGGCATTATTGGGGCTTCTGTAGCCCTGATAGTATTTACAGCCCGGTATAAATTCCGTGGGCGTATATTTGGACATGTCGTGCAGCAGTCCCTGCCGGTACAGCCCTATCTTGAAGCAATGCCGCATGACCATGATTTTATGTTCTGTAATGGTGCAAAAATGGTTCCAAGCTTTCATTCTTCCTCTGCTCCTGCCTGTTTTTTCTGTTCCTTCTGCTCTTTTTTCTCTTTCCGCCTTGTCTGTCCCCGCAACACCAGTATGGTCCGCTCTGAAACGGTCACAGTGCGCTGATCTGTAAGGACCTCTTCGCTGCCCTCCGCATGGATCCCATCTGTACCTTCGATTCCCGTATCCAGGGCAATGGTCCAGGCCTGTTTGCCCGGCAGCTTCGGAAGTGCGAATTCATGGGGAATCCAGTGCATATTGTAGGCCACGTAGAAGGAATCGTCATGCTCCTTTCCTTCTGAGTTCGCCGACACATACTCGCCTGCGTAGAGAATTCCCACGCTCCTGCTGTAATTTTCAAAATCGCCCAGCCATGCCCGTTTTCCATGGTAGGACACATCCGGATGGCCGCAGGACAGGTAATCAGTCTGCCGAAGCTCCGCGTCCTGATGAAAGACCGGATGATCCTTTCGGAAGGAAATGAGGCGTCGCACATATTCTTCCAGGTATTCCCATGCCTTGCCCGGTTTCCATTTGATCCAGGACAGTTCATTGTCCTGACAGTAAACGTTGTTATTGCCTAACTGACTGTTGCCGTGTTCGTCGCCGCCGTACAGCACCGGAACGCCCTGACCGAGATACAGCATCACCAAGGCGTTACGAAGCTGTCTGGAACGAAGCTCCAGGGTCTTTTTCTTCCGGCTCGGTCCTTCCTCGCCGCAGTTCCAGCTATAGTTGTAGTCGGTACCGTCCCGGTTATCCTCGCCGTTGGCCTCGTTGTGCTTCTCATCGTAGGACACCGCGTCCATCAGGGTAAATCCGTTATGGCCTGCCAGATAGTTCATGACCGCATGACGCTCCGGATTTTTCCGTTCTCTCCAGATAAAAGCCGGGATCATGCCCTCGTCGCCCTTCAGGAAACGACGGATATCCATCATAAAACCGTCGTTATATTCTGCCAGATTGCGGAAACCCGGAACAGAACGCCCGTCGTAAATCTCATCCAGTCCGAAGCCCTCGGACATGATTTTCGTGTGGCTGAGAAGCGGCTCCTGGGCCAGTGCCTCCACCGGCGTATGATCCCGGTTTACGTGAACTCCGTCTATGTGGTATTCCAGTACCCAGTAGCGGATGCAGTCCAGTACCCGGGCAGTCTGCATGGCTTTTGGGAAATAGAATTCCAGCACCAGCTCAATGCCGTTTTTATGCAGCTCCTTTACCAGCGTTTTTAATTCCCGCACCGGGTCATTGGAAGCCGCGTAAGAGGCCTTCGGCGCAAAATAATAGCTGTCGGTGTAGCCCCAGTAGTTCATCAGGGGTTCGTCGGATCTGCCCCGACGGATAGCTGGCCGTTTTTCGTCCCAGGCCTCCACTTCCGCGAACTCATAGACCGGCATCAGTTCCAGCTGATTGATGCCAAGCGCCTTCAGATAGGGGATTTTTTCCCGCACGCCTGCGAAGGTGCCTTTGGCACGGGCGCCGGATGTGGGATGTTTCGTGAAGCCGCGCACATGGGTGGCGTAGGCAATCACATCGGTATAGGGGATCTGCAGAGGCTCGTCACCCTCCCAGTCAAACTCATCGGATATGATACAGCCGCGCAAAGCAGCCTCTCCTGCCGGCGCCTGTCCCCAGGTTTTGCGTCCGGAGATACGGCGGGCGTAGGGGTCTGTCACGACGGTGCCTGCAATGCGGTAGTTATATTCGTATTTTTCTATGGGAAGCTTTTCTATTTCGACGGAACGCAGGTCGCCGTAGCGGGTGCTGTATTCCATGGGGATCTCGATCTCGGCTTCCGGGCTTCCTTTTTTATACAGGAGCAAGGCGCAGTCCTTTTCTGCTGGAACAGCAGCCGTGAAGCTTATCCACGCTCCCTGGCGTTCGATGCCGGGGCGGTGGTAGGAGCCTGTTTTTATGGGATATCGGAATGAGATGTCCAGGGTTTTCATGGGGTGTGGGTCCTCCCTTTTTATCAAATTTTGGGGATTTTTGAAAAATTCACGAAACTTCGCCAATTATGATTATTATAACAGATTTTTGGGGGACAGGGAAGAGGGAATCATAAATGGACGGGTCTGGTTGTGAATGCCCTTCGCCCGGTTTTGTACAGCAGAGCCCGCCCGCTCTCTGTTGAGAGACAGGGCGGGCGTGGTTTGGTTCTACTCTTTTGATGTCGGATCGGTGGGATCTTCTTTTTTATGGAAAATCGGCTTTTTCCAGACGATTTTCCGCACAATTTTTATAACAATAAAGGCCGCTGCCGCGAAGATCGCGAAGTAGGGGAGAGATGCTACGAACCAGATGGCGAAGCTTCGGAAACCTCGGCTGATGTGGTAGATATTATCGGTCAGGCGGGTTTTTAGTTCGCTTGCGAAGCTTTGCTTTTCCGGGGCGCTTTCACGGTCTACTTCGTAGAGATCGATGTTGACAGTGCTGTAGGAGACCTGGTTGTCGTAGGTGCGTAGGGTGGTTTCATAGGTTTGCAGTTCGTAACGGATTTCGGACAGGCGGGTTTCGATTTTGATGATGTCGTCCATGCTTTCGGCCTGTTCCATGAGGGTCAGCAGACGGTCCTGTTCGGTTTCCAGGGCTTTTTTGTGACTTTCGGTGTCTACGTACTGCAGGGTGATGTCTTCGACACTTTCGCTTTTGCTGGTGACGTTGCCCAGGCCGCTGACGGTGGTGACGAAGGTGTCCAGTTTGTCGGCGGGAATGCGTAAGGTCAGCCAGGCGGAGCGGTTGCCTCTTCCGTAGTAGCTGCTTCCGTTTACCTCAGATGTTTCCGTGTATCCGCCGGTCTCGGTAACTTTGGCCTGGATACCGGAAAGTACTGTCTCGAATTCTCTGGTTTCCATGTTCAGGGTGACGGTTTTGATCAGCTTCTGGCTGGTGTTTGTCGGTATCTCGATGCCGGATTCGGCGGTGACTGCGCCGTCTTCCGCCACGTCGTCCCAGGCCTCATTTTCATATGCGCCGTAGTCCGCGCTGGTTTCTTCGGTTACGCTGGCAGCACTCATGGCATCTTTGGATGCTCCGCCGCAACCCGCTGCCAGTGTGCCTGCCATCAAAATGGCCATGATCCATACTCTCTTTTTCATTTATTTTCCTCCAGAGCTTCCTCCAATCCCTGTTCTACGCTCTCGAATCGGAATCCGGCACTGAAGGGCTCGCCGTCTACATAGGTGATAATCCGGTAGGCGTCTGCGTCATAATCCAGATCATAGTCGGTCAGATCCAGTTCTTCATCCTGGGCCATACCGGGCTCCAGGACCACGGTAGTGTCCTGCTGCCCCACAGGCTCGCTGTTTCTGGTCACCACGTACCAGGCGCCGTCTTTTTGTACCTGTAATTCCATATTGGCGTTATAGGAAATGGGTGTCTCGCTGATGTTACCAATTGTGACTTTTACCACTTCTGCGTCCCGTGCGATCACCGGGCTGGATACCAGAGTCTTTACACTCTCGGTCTCGGCGGTCACATTCTGTTCCTGGGTCAGGTAGATGTCATGACCCGCGAAGGTGATTTTCTCCGGCGCGTTTTCTTTCCCTGCAGCGGACGCCGCTGCTGTGTTCTCTGCGCTTTCGCCCTCTGTTTCCACGTCTTCATCCGCCGCCTCTTCGACGCTGTCTTCCATGATGGATGCTGTCTCCGGAGCTGCCGTATCAGCTGTCCCGCTGCTCTTTTTTCCGCCTGCCAAAAACAGACCGGTGCAGACGCCGCTCACCACCAAAACCGCCAGGATACAAGCCGCAATCTTATTGAAGCTGTAGACAAATTCCCGCTGCGTAATGGTGTTTTTCTTCCGCTTCGGCTTACCGCCCGCATCCAGGAGCTCCTGCATGTTTTGCTGAAAATCTTCGGAATACCGGTGCATGCGCGCGATTTCCCGCTCCGACGGAATAAAGCTTAACTGTTCATCCATACATTCATCGAAGGCTTCCGCAAGCAGTTCTTTTTCCAGCTCTTCTCTCTTCTTATCGTCCCGCACTGCCTGCTCCCTCCTTTGTCAGCATGAACTGAAGTTTTTTCCGTGCCCGGTAGTACCGCACGTTGACGGTTTTGGAAGAAATCCCCAGCAAATCGCCAATTTCCCGGTCCGAAAGCCCGTGTACATACTTGTATTCGAAAATCACCCGGTAGTTCTCCTCCAACTCCAAAACGCTGGATACAATGGCGTTATAATTTTCCCGGGTTATGTACTGGCTTAGAGCGTCCGGCTCGCCGGTTGGAATCTCGTATTCCAGTTCTTCCATGGACAGCTCGCCCTTTTGCTTGCGCAGAATGTCAATGGCCTTGCTTTTCACAATCGTCATCAGAAACTTTCGGGTTTTGGAACTCTCGACAACCTCGATCTTGTCCAAATGTCTGGTCAGTGCCAGAAAGGTCTCCTGTACGGCATCCTCCGCCAGATGATCGTCGCCCAGCATCTGGTTGGCCACATACCAGCAGAAATGCTGATACTGCTCATAGACCTCTGTAAATTTTTCTTTTTCGTCCTGGGTGTCCAGTATGGACAGGTACATCAGCATGCGCAGCTTCCTCCCGAAATCATGTTACATTTACTATAACGCAATCTGTTTACATTTTACTACAACAAATACTTAATTTTTTATGAACAGCCCGAAAATTTTTTCAAAACTCCGCGCAATCCCCACAGAGAAAAAGAAAAGCTGACATGAAATGCCAGCTTTTCCCTGAAAATTATTTTTAAGCTTTCTCTATATATCCGCTTTTTATGACTCAGTGCTATAGTTCGGAGCCTCTTTGGTGATATGAATATCGTGAGGATGGCTCTCCTTCAGGGACGCCGCGGTAATCTTAATAAAGCGTCCTCTCTGCTTCAATTCCTCGATGGTCGGTGTTCCGCAGAGTCCCATACCGGAACGAAGTCCGCCCAGCATCTGGAAAATAGTGTCCTCCACGCTTCCCTTGTATGCCACACGGCCCTCTACACCTTCGGGAACCAGCTTCTTTGCTCCCTCCTGGAAATAGCGATCCTTGCTGCCGTTCTCCATAGCGGAGATAGAGCCCATGCCACGGTATACCTTGTATTTTCTTCCCTGGAACAGCTCGAACTCGCCGGGAGCCTCATCGCAGCCTGCGAACATGCTTCCCATCATGCAGACATTGGCGCCTGCGGCAATGGCCTTAGTAATATCTCCGGAGTATTTGATACCGCCGTCGGCGATAACCGGGACGCCATACTCCTTCGCTACCTCGTAGCAGTCCATAATCGCGCTGATCTGCGGTACGCCGATACCGGATACCACACGGGTGGTACAGATGGAGCCCGGTCCGATGCCAACCTTTACTGCGTCTGCTCCTGCTTCAATCAGATCCTTTGCAGCTTCGCCGGTAGCGATATTGCCTGCGATCAGCGGCAGTTCCGGATATGCTTCCTTGATCATCTTCAGGCAGCGGATAACGTTGGCGGAATGTCCATGGGAGGAATCCAGCACGATTACGTCCACCTGCGCCTTTACCAGGGCGTCCACACGCTCCAGTACATTGCTGGTGATACCTACGCCTGCGCCGCAGAGCAGTCTTCCCTTCGCGTCCTTGGCGGAATTCGGATACTTGATCTGCTTTTCAATATCCTTGATGGTGATTAAGCCCTTTAAATTGAAATCGTCGTCAACGATGGGCAGCTTCTCTTTTCTTGCCTTGGCCAGGATCGCCTTGGCTTCCTCCAGGGTAATACCTTCCTTTGCGGTAACCAGTCCCTCCGAGGTCATGGAATCCTTGATTTTCTTGGAAAAATCAGTCTCAAACTTCAGATCGCGGTTGGTGATGATACCTACCAGCTTCCGGCCCTCGGTGATCGGCACGCCGGAGATGCGGAACTTGGCCATCAGCTCGTTGGCGTCTGCCAGGGTATGCTCCGGGGATAAATAAAACGGGTCGGTGATAACGCCGTTTTCAGAACGCTTTACCTTATCCACTTCCTCTGCCTGCTTTTCGATAGACATATTCTTATGGATAATTCCGATACCACCCTGTCTTGCCATAGCGATCGCCATGCGATGCTCGGTAACGGTATCCATGCTGGCACTCATCATCGGAATGTTCAGCTTGATGGTTTTCGTCAGATGTGTGGTCAGATCCACCTGATTCGGAATCACCTCGGAATAGGACGGTACCAGAAGTACATCGTCAAAGGTAATGCTTTCTCCAATAATCTTACCCATTTTATTCTCTCCTCTCAAGTCATTGTTCTTCTATTCATTTGTGTCCGTGTGCGACGGTTATTGATAACTTATCTTAGCGAAAAGATTCTGAATTGTCAATACATTACAGAAGAAAAAAGAATACAAAAAAAGCTGTCGGAAAACAGCTTTTTTTGACTCATAAGTTTTTTTAATCACTGTACCCTTTTCTTTCCGATAAATGCTTCCGGCTTTACACATATGTCTTTACCAGGCGGACACGTATTGTTCTACATAGAGCAGACAATTGTCAGACCCACACATAAAATCAGGAACAGCCAGTCCCGGGCATGCACCCGCACCTGCATGTATTCGGTCCGCTTTTCCTCTCCCGAAAAGCCCTTGGACTCCATGGCAATGGAAAGTTCCTCGGACCAACGGACGGATTTCACCAGCAAAGGCTTCAAAAGCGCCGGGGATACCGGAAACACCTTCAATCCCCTCGCCCGAAACGCCGCCCTGGTCCGCTTATATTCCTGTACCGCCTGTGGAAATACGCCCCAGGCTGCCAGAAGGCCGTAGGCCCAGACCTGCGGCAAATGAAACTGCTTTTCAAAGGACTTGACCATCAAAATCCGATCCGTGGTCAGAGTAAACAGGAAACCTACGCCCGCATAGGCCAGCACCCGGCTCGCCTGAGCCACCCCGTTCCAGACCCGGGAATCGCTGACCAGAAAGTCTGCCGCCGCCACCGGCATGGACGCGTCAGCCGAAAACCGGTAGCCGGTAAAGAACATCCCCGTAGCTGCCAGCAAAATGGGCAGCATCAGAAGTCCCAGGGTCTTCAGGCGAACCTTTGACACCAGCAGAGCTGCCATGCAGAGGACGAACACCGCCAGATTCAGCACTGGATTGTAGCGGAAGGCCAGTACAAAGGTCACGCACAACAGCGTCACAAATTTCATTGCCGGATTCAGTGTACGCATAGTCTGCCTCCCTTCAGTTCCAGTATCTCATCTGCATAATCCTTCGCCAGCTGCCGGTCGTGGGTGGAGAAAATCAGGGCCACACCATGCTCTCTGGCCTGTCGGCACAGGGCATCCATGATCGCCTTTGTGTTATTGCGGTCCTGGGCGTAGGTAGGTTCATCGCAGACCAGCACCTTACAGGGATAGGCCATCAGGGCCGCCACGCCAAGTCTGCGCTGCTGCCCCTGGCTCAGCATATAGGGAGAGATATCCCGATATCGCCAGAGCTTGATGCCGCGCAGGATTTCCTCCGTTTTCATCTCCGCGTCCTCCCGCTTTTTCAGACCCACCAGAATCTCCTCTTTCACCGTATCGCTTACAAACTGATCCTGGGGATTCTGGGTGACGAAACCGATTTTACCCAAATCCTGTTTCCGGAGCTTTCGAAGCTCCCGGCCTTCCAGCAACGCCTGTCCCTGATAGGAATAGAGGCCGGACAGTGCGCCGAAGAGACTGCTCTTTCCACAGCCGCTCTCACCCACAATGGCATAGATGCAGCCGGAACGAAATTCGGCATTTATATCTGTAAAAATATGGTTATTTCCATGTCTGAGTGCCAGATGCTCTAACCGCAGCACCACGTCGCCTGACTGCGCTTCCGGAAGCTTTGTCTCATAGGCCTCGCCCGGTACAATCACGCCAAGCTCCTTCAAAAGCGCCCCGTCCAGTGTATTTACATCCATGATTTCCGGCCGCAATACACCATTTTCCATAACCCGCACTTTATCCGCGATACCAAGCCAGTTCTCCAGCCGGTGATCCACCGCCAGAATGCCGATGCCCTTCGTCCGGTTCAGTTCTTTTAATTTGCCCGCAATCATCCGGGCGGAAGCGTCATCAATATTGGCAAAAGGCTCGTCAAGCAGGAGCCATTTGGGTGACAGCAGGGTCAGGCAGGCCAGCATAACCTTCTGACGTTCGCCGCCGGACAGGCTGTGAAGCGTCCGCTTTTTCAGGTGTGATATCTCACAGAAAGCCAGCGCTCCGTCTACTTTCTCCATCATCTCTTCCCGGGGCGTGCAGATATTTTCCAGGCAGAACAAAAGCTCATGCTCCACTGTATCCATGCAGAACTGCAGCTCCGGATTCTGGAACATCATGCCCACCAGGGCGCAACGCTTCGATGCCGTCAGACTGTCCGGACGTACTCCTTCTACGCTGACGCTGCCGGAGCGCAAAATCCCGGCGCTGTGAGGGTAGATGCCCGCTGCCAGATAGAGCAGGGTGGATTTGCCACACCCGGAAGCGCCGGTGAGAATGGTAATCTCACCGGCATCAAATTCCGCACTTAAATCATAGAGAATATTCTTTCTGTCTTCAAAATAGGTAAATTCCAGATGTTCGACTTTTATACTCATGCTTCAAAATACTCGTTGGTAAATTCCTTCTCGGTTCTTCCGGAAATCACGCCGCACTCCACCAGGAAATCCGCCATACGGTTCCATCTCTGGGCGTCGATTCTGCCCCACCGGCCTTCCTTGTCAAGCAAAATCGGAGCCAGATGCTTCTGACTGCGGATAAGCAGAGACTCCGTAGCGTCTGCAGGCAGCATATCACGTACTTCCATAACGGTTTCTTCCGGATGCGCAGCCACCTCACGGTATGCCCGATCCAGGACCTTCAGGAAACGACGCACTGCATCCGGCTTTTCACGTAAGATTTCCTCGGAAGCCGCCATGGCCGGCGCGCAGAAATCAAAGATGGGATCCACATCGCCCAGGTTAAAGTAGTTAATCTCTTTTCCTGCCTCAAGCAGAACCTGATTTTCCCAATTCTCATAAACCCAGGTAGCGTCCGCCACATTGCCCAGGGTGGCTACGATATCGCCTACATCCAGATTTACCAGATTGATCTTATCGTAGTCGCCGCCGTCTGCTTCTACCACGCGACGAATCGCTGCGTGGAACCAGGCTGGGGTCCAGTGAGTCAGACGCTTGCCCTCCAGCTCTCTGGGGCGGGTGATGCCCGCCTCCTTCAGGGAGACGATACCGGAATCACATTTTTGGGTCATAACCGCGATACCGGTCAGGTTAATACCCCGCTCCCGGCACTCCAGCATAGCAATCTCCGGTCCGCAGACAAAATCTCCGCCGTGGAGCTCCATCTCGCCATGTACCTCACCGAAGATCTCCACATCCAGATCGGCCTCTTTGAACCAACCGCGCTTCTGCGCCAGCAGATAGCCTGTGTGATTTGTATTCGGGAACCAGTCCAGAACGACCTTTAACTTATCCATTTTTTAGTCCTCCTCGTCATATACCTTTCCGCTCTTTGCTTTCGCGCCGATGGCATAGCTCTTTACCACACCGGTCTTTGCCAGTCCGTCGCCAGCCAGCTTGCAGATCACGCCGGAGAATACGATGGCGCTTACGAAACGGACTGCCAGCTGCGCAATCAGAAGGCTCGGTGCCAGCGCAATGTAGTTCAGATAGTAAAGCTCATAACAGAAAATGAAGGCAGCGGAAAATACGCTTGCCAGGGACATGCTCGCCAGATCCCATTTCTTATAACGGAATAAAGCGAATGCAAGCTCTGCACCTGCGCCCTGAATCAGTCCGGTCAATACAACGGTTACGCCGCCGGAATTGCCCATCAGAAGCTCTACTACGGAAGCCAGTACTTCTGCCACCAGAGCTACGCCCGGCTTACGGATGATGTAAGCAGCCAGTGTGGCAGCCATGAACCATACGCCATAGATGATTTCAAACGCGAAGTTGGAAAGTCCGGTCGGGGCAAGTACGGTAGAAAGCACAACGCCTCCGTCAAAAACAGCCAGGTAAATGGCTGAAAATACGACTCCCAAAATCGCCATCATGATGATGTCCTTCAATTCCCATTTCTTTGTTGTCATGTTACAGTTCCTCCTAATAGTATGTGTTAAACTGTGCCGCAAGAGGTTTTTGCGCAAAAAAACGCCCGGCCTACGCCGGGCGGATTTATCGCATATCTTTTAAAAATCTACTCCCTACGATGGCATTATCCAACAGGTTTTACGGGTCATGGACAGCCTCAGTCCAAATCTCAGCCGGCTTCCGCCAGCACCCCTATGCTTGTTGTTCAGTTTCCTAGTAGAGTATAGCATGGTTTGGGGGCGGATGCAAGGGGGGATATTGACCCCGGGAGAAAACAAGCACCCCCGCGGCAGGATAAATCCTGCCGCGGGGGTGCTTGTTTTTCTTCCTTGGGCTTATATTCGAAAACCACTTACGTGGTTTTCTCATTAACACATCTGATGAAACCAAATGCCCGGCTATGCCGGTCGCTTGGTTTCCTGCTGATGTGTTACATCATTCCGCCCATTCCGCCGCCTGCGGGCATTGCGGGTGTCTCTTCTTTGATATTTGCTACACAGCTCTCGGTTGTCAGGAAGGTAGCTGCTACGCTGGTTGCGTTCTGCAGTGCGCTTCTTGTTACCTTTGCAGGGTCAAGAATTCCTGCTTCTACCATGTTCACATACTCTTCATGCAGTGCGTCGAAGCCGATTCCCGGCTCGCTCTCTCTTACCTTGTTGATGATCACTGCGCCTTCCAGTCCTGCGTTTGCGGAAATATGGAACAGCGGCGCTTCCAGTGCTTTCAGGATAACCTTTACACCGGTCTTCTCATCGCCCTCTACTGTATCAAGCAACTTTGCTACCTTCTTGGTTGCATGGATATATGCGGATCCGCCGCCGCCGATGATACCTTCCTCTACAGCTGCCTTGGTTGCTGCCAGAGCATCCTCCATACGAAGCTTTGCTTCCTTCATCTCAGTCTCGGTTGCAGCGCCGACACGGATAACTGCTACGCCGCCAGCCAGCTTTGCAAGTCTCTCCTGCAGCTTCTCACGGTCGAAGTCGGACTTGGTCTCCTCGATCTGCGCACGAATCTGTGCGATTCTCTGCTGGATATCTTCCTTGGAGCCTGCGCCCTCAGCGATGATAGTATTCTCTTTCTGAATCTTAACAGACTTGGCTGTACCAAGATCCTCGAGTTTTGCATCCTTAAGTTCACGGCCAAGCTCCTCGGAGATTACATTTGCGCCTGTCAGAATAGCGATATCACGCAGCATCTCTTTTCTTCTGTCGCCGTAACCCGGTGCTTTTACACCTACAACAGTGAAGGTTCCACGCAGCTTGTTCATAACCAAAGTGGTCAGAGCTTCGCCCTCGATGTCCTCTGCAATAATCAGGAGCTTTCTGCCGCACTGTACGATCTGCTCCAGCAACGGAAGGATTTCCTGTGTGGTGGAGATCTTCTTATCGGTAATCAGGATATACGGATTATCCAGAACTGCTTCCATTTTCTCCATATCCGTTGCCATGTATGCGGAAATATATCCTCTGTCGAACTGCATACCTTCTACCAGGTCCAGCTCAGTCTTCATGGTCTTGGACTCCTCGATAGTGATAACACCGTCATTGGTCACCTTTTCCATAGCGTCAGCAACCATGTTGCCAACTTCTTCGTCTCCAGAGGAAACTGCTGCAACTCTCGCGATCTGATGCTTTCCGGTAACCGGGCTGCTCATCTCTTTGATCGCCTCTACTGCCGCGTCTGTTGCTTTCTTCATACCCTTTCTCAGGACAATCGGGTTTGCGCCTGCCGCCAGGTTCTTCATGCCTTCATGAATCATAGCCTGTGCCAGAACCGTTGCGGTGGTTGTACCATCACCTGCTACATCGTTGGTCTTGGTCGCTACCTCTCTTACCAGCTGAGCGCCCATGTTCTCAAACGGATCCTCAAGCTCGATCTCTTTTGCGATGGTCACACCATCATTTGTGATAAGGGGTGCGCCGTACTGCTTATCCAGTACTACGTTTCTTCCCTTTGGTCCGATTGTTACTCTTACGGTATCCGCAAGCTTATTAACTCCAGCTTCCAGTGCTTTTCTGGCCTCTACGCCGTATTTGATTTCCTTAGCCATTTCTGATTCCTCCAGTTTCTTTTTCAGATTTTTATATCATTATTCGGTCATATCCTGACGGATATGCACGCTCCGCTCAGGATGCCATTCGGCAAAGAATAATATCTTTCGATATTATTCTACAATTGCAAGGATGTCATTCTGCTTTACAATCATGTACTCTTCGTCGCCAAGCTTTACTTCATTTCCGGCATACTTGGAATAGATAACCTTATCGCCAACCTTTACGTGCATGGTAACTTCTTTTCCATCTACCATTCCACCAGGTCCTACTGCTACGACCTCAGCCTGCTGCGGCTTCTCCTGAGACTTGCTTGCCAGAATGATTCCGGATGCGGTAGTCTCCTCTGCTTCAAACTGCTTCAGTACAACTCTGTCTCCCAACGGTACTAACTTCATTTCTATTCCTCCTTGGATTTTCATCTTATCCTCATTTTATTATTAGCACTCGTTCAATATGAGTGCTAACTTACGGTTATTATATTAAATCTTTCCAGAAAATTTGTCAACCGCTTTTTTGGATTTTATGCTTTTTTTAGAAACTACGATGGAATTTCCTATTACATAAAAACAGTGCAGAAATCGTTCTTTTTGAATCTTTTTCTGCACTGTAATCGTATTCTCATTTTGGAAGCCTTATGATTCTTTCTTTAATTTCGCCAGCTCATCGAATACCACATCGTTCACTACTTTAATGTAGGTTCCCTTCATTCCGGAGGAACGGGACTCAATGACGCCTGCACTCTCGAATTTCCGAAGGGCGTTGACAATGACGGAACGGGTGATGCCCACGCTGTCAGCGATACGGCTGGCTACCAGGATACCTTCGTTGCCCTTCAGCTCCTCAAAGATATGGGTAATAGCCTCCAGCTCCGAGAATGACAGGGTGCTGATGGCGGATTTTACAATCTGGACCTTTCTCTTCTCTTCCTCGTTCTCCTCATTGACAGAACGCATCATTTCCAGACCTACAACGGTGGTGCCGTACTCGCTTAAGATAATGTCGTCGATATCGTACTGCTCTTTGTATTTATACAGGAACAAGGTTCCCAGACGCTCGCCTGCGATATCAATCGGAGTAATGATAGCCTGATAATCGCGAACATTCTCGGATTCAAAGCCCAGGGTCTGCAGATTCACGTTCTCCTTGGTGGACAGGATACTTAAGAGGCGCTCGTTCAGCGCTTCGTCAATATGCGCGCCAACTTCATCTACGATCAGCTCCTGAATCTCCTCCACACCTTCACAATGGCTGATACCCAGCACTTTACCCTTCTTACTGATAACCAGAATATTAGAATTCAGAATTTCTGTCAGCACCTCACAGATATCGTTGAATACCACTTTACTGGAATTGTTATTGTGCAGCAGCTTATTGATCTTTCTTGTTTTATCCAATAATTGTACGCTCACTCTATTCCCTCCATCGTATTTTAGTTCCCGAAAGCGTTCTTTTTCTACCTTTTCGCTTTATTTTTTCAATAACTCGGAATTTATATGAATTTTATCACAATTCTATCCATTTTTCAATCTATATTTTCAAAGTTTTCTGACTACTTACTTCTCATCCTGTTTCTTCAGCATTACATGGCCGCAGGTTTCATTGGCGCAGACCAGCTTGCTGCCCTTTTCTACCATATAACTGCCGCAGACCGGGCATTTTTCCTTCGAAGGCTTCTGCCAGGACATGAAATCGCATTCCGGATTATTCTCACAGCCGTAATATTTTCTTCCCTTCTTGGTTCTGCGAAGTACCACGTCCTTGCCGCATTTCGGGCACGGTACGCCGATTTTTTCCAGATATGGCTTGGTATTGCGGCACTCCGGGAAGCCCGGGCAAGCAAGGAAACGGCCATGTGGACCGTATTTGATAACCATATGACGGCCGCATTCCTCGCAGACCACGTCAGTTACCTCATCCTCAATCTTTACCTCTTTCAGCTCTTTTTCCGCTGCCTCAACCGCTTTTTCCAAATCCGGGTAGAAATTCTCTACAACCGTCTTCCAGTTGACGGTTCCCTCTTCAACGCAGTCCAGAAGTCCTTCCATATTAGCCGTAAAATCAGTCTCCACGATGGTGGGGAAGGCCTGCTTCATCATATTGTTAACGACCTCACCCAGTTCGGTCAGATACAGGTTCTTATTTTCCTTTGACACATAACGGCGGGCGATAATCGTCGTAATCGTCGGCGCATAGGTGCTGGGACGTCCGATGCCCAGCTCCTCCAAGGTCTTTACCAGCGCTGCCTCTGTATAGTGAGCCGGCGGCTGTGTGAAATGCTGTTTGCTCTCAAATTCCTTCAGCGAAAGTTTCGTATCCTTACTGAATCCTTTCAGGAGACGGCTGTCTCCCTCTTTTTCCTCATCCTGCACATAAACCGCCATGAAACCGTCGAAGGTCACCCGGGACGCAGACATGGTGAAACGGTATTTGCCTCCGTCTATCTTCACGGAAGAGGTCTCATAGACTGCGTCCGCCATCTGGCTGGCTGCAAACCGTTTCCAGATCAGCTGATACAGGCGGAACTGCTCTCTGGTCAGGGAATCCTTCACAGCAGCCGGTGTCCGGGACAGATCCGTGGGGCGAATTGCCTCATGGGCGTCCTGAATCTTCTTGCCGCTGGTCTTGGCGCTCTGACCTTTGGATGTATAATTTTCTCCGTAATTGGAAGCAATGTATTCATGCGCCGCCTTCGCTGCTTCCTCCGATACACGGGTAGAATCGGTACGCAGGTAAGAAATCAGCGCCACCGTGCCACTGCCCTTAATATCCACACCCTCGTAAAGCTGCTGTGCCACGCTCATGGTCTTCTGGGTGGAAAAATTCAGGGTTTTGGAAGCTTCCTGCTGCAGGGTACTGGTTGTAAAAGGAAGGGGCGCTTTTTTCACTCGCTCGCCGTTCTTCACCTCACTGACCTCATAGGAGACGCCATCCAGCTCCTTCAGGATCTGCTCCATCTCTTCTTTGGACTTCACAGTCATTTTACCGTCCTTCGTGCCGTAGAAATGGGCCTGCAGCGGCTTTTTACCGCCGTCCGCCAGAAAATCCGCGTCCAATGTCCAGTACTCTTCCGGTACAAACGCATTGATCTCTTCCTCCCGATCCGCAATCAGACGGAGTGCCACAGACTGTACGCGGCCTGCGCTTAAACCTCTTTTTACCTTCGCCCAGAGAATCGGGCTGATACGGTAACCTACCATACGGTCCAGCATCCGACGGGCCTGCTGGGCATTGACCAGATCCATGTCGATCTCACGGGCATTTTTTAAGGATTCCTTTACCGCACTCTTGGTAATCTCGTTAAAGGTAATCCGGTACATTTTCTTCGGGTCCAGCTTCAGCGCCTGGGACAGATGCCAGGAAATCGCCTCGCCTTCCCGGTCAGGGTCGGTTGCAAGATATACTTTATCTGCTTTCTTCGCTTCTTTGCGCAGCTTAGCAAGAATATCACCCTTGCCGCGAATGGTAATGTATTTTGGTTCGTAGTCGTGCTCCGCATCGAACCCCAGCTGGCTCTTGGGCAAATCTCTTACATGTCCCTGGGACGCCAGCACCTCATAGTTGGATCCCAGAAATTTCTTGATGGTTTTTACCTTTGCGGGAGACTCCACGATAACCAGATTCTTTGCCATAATACTTACTCTCTTTCTTTGATATCCGCTGTCTGCTGCAAATGCTCTTAAGAAAGCGTATAATAATTTTTATATACTTCTTTGGCATAGCCTTTCATTTGCAGTTTTGTCATAACGCTCAAGGTCTCTCCTGGCGTAAGTCCTGTTTTCGCGCAGATCTCCGCCAGGCTCTGAGCCTGCAAGCGTAAACAACTATACACCAAATTTTCAGACCTTTCAAGCACAATTTTATTTTCTTGCATTTTTTTCCTGTTAAATCCCGGTAAAATATGGAGAACTTCTAACAGCTGTTCCGGTGAAATGGCGATCCCGGCTCCCTGTCTTATCAGGTTATTACAGCCGGCGCTTAAGGCCTCTCCCAGGGGTCCCGGGGCCGCATAGACTTCCTTTCCCTGCTCCAGCCCATAATCGGCGGTGATAAGAGAGCCGCTTTTCTCCCTTGCTTCTATTATAAGTACCAGATCCGACATGCCGCTTAAGATCCGGTTTCGTAATGGGAAATAATATTTCAGAGGCCGGACGCCCGGTGGACACTCGGAAATGATTCCGCCCCGCCGTTCCAGTTCCATATAAATATCCCGGTTGGATTCCGGATAGCACATGTCCGCTCCGCCTGCCAGCACCGCAAAGGTCGCGCCATCCTTTTTCAATGCCCCGTAATGGCTGTAAGCGTCGATACCCCGGGCCATGCCGCTTAAAATCTGTACCCCAGCTGCCGCCAGCTCCCCACCGAACCACTGGGACAGATTGCGGCCATACGTGGTACAGTCCCGGGCTCCCACAATGGCGACTGCAGGTTTTTCTTCCTCAGGAAGCTTTCCCCGGACAAAGAGACCGCAGGGCGCGTCCGGAATTGTGCCGAGCCGCTTGGGATAGCGGGGATCTTCGATACTTAAAAAGGTAAGATTAAGCCGCTGCAGGCGCTCCGCTTCCCGATTAAAGTCCCATTTTTTCCGGTTTACGGCCAGTATCGTCAGTTTCTCCTGATTCGAGGGAAAACTTTCCGTCAGCTCCTGTTCTTTGCTATGAAAAACCCGCTCAGGAGTTCCATATTTTTCCAGTAATTTATGTTCCAGGCCGGGAGCGTAAAAGAGGCTGCTGCAAAACCACTGCCAGTAATTTTTCTCTGCCATCCTTCTATATCCCCTTCATCCATAAATTCCGATCGGGCGGCCTGTATCCCAACGCCTCCAATATATGCCTTTCTTCTATCTGTTCTTTTCCTTCCAAATCCGCAATGGTTCTGGCCACCCGGACAATCCTATGATATGCCCGGGCGCTTAAATTTAATGCATCAAAGGCGTCCCCCAACAGCTCTTTTTCCTTTTTCCCAAGCCCACAGTATTTTTCTGTATCGCCTGCGCCAAGCTGGGCGTTGAATCGTGCCTTCAATCCCAGGTAACGCTCTTTTTGTATCTCATGGGCCTGCTCCACCCGAGTGCGAATCTCCGCCGTGGATTCCTCCTTTCCGGTCTGCTGCAGGGCGTCGAACCCCACCGGAGAAACATTGGCGCAGATGTCGATCCGATCTAACAAAGGCTGAGACAGCTTTCCCAGATATCGAATCACATCCCGCTGGGCGCAGCAGCAGCGGTTCCGGTCCGGATAATAGCCGCAGGCGCAGGGATTCATGGCCGCCACCAGCATGAAATCCGCCGGAAATGTATAGGTTCCCGCCGTTCGGCTGATACAGATCCGCTTCTCCTCCAGAGGCTGGCGCAAAATCTCCAGGGCAGCCCGGCGAAATTCCGGCAGCTCATCTAAAAAAAGGATTCCTTTGGAGCTCAGGGATACTTCCCCCGGTCCGGGGATCCGACCGCCGCCAGCCAGGGCCTCCGCCGTGGTGGTGTGATGGGGTGAACGGAAGGGACGCTTTAAAAGCAGAGACCCCCGCTCCGGCAGCAATCCCGCGATACTGTAAATTTTTGTAATCTCCAGGCTTTCTTCCAGGGACAGTCTTGGCAGAATTCCCGGAATCCGCCGGGCAATCATGGTTTTACCAGAGCCTGGCGGACCAATCATCAGAAAATTGTGCATGCCCGCGGCTGCGATTTCTGCCGCCCGCTTCACTTCTGTCTGTCCATATATCTGGGCAAAATCCTCCTGTCCTTCACTTTCCGCCGCCTGTTCAGAGAACAGTGCGTCCACATCTACAACCGTCTTTCCGGCCTGTTCCGGATGTTGTAAGATTTCTATTAATTCCTTAAGCTTTGACACACCCACAACTTCCATATCCCGAAATACCGCTCCCTCACGGGCATTCACAGCAGGAACGATACAGCGACGAAGCCCCAGTTTTTTGGCCTTTTCCACCAGTGCCAGCACGCCGGAGACACCCAGTACCTGACCGCTCAGGCTTAACTCGCCCACAATCATCAAGCCATCCAGATTTCCGGCAGGAATCTTCTCCATTGCTCCCAAAACTGCGGCAGCCACTGCCAAGTCAAACCTGGAACCTTCCTTTCGGATGCTGGCCGGGGCCAGATTCACAGTAATACGCTTCGTCGGAAGCGGATAACCGGTATTGCGCAGGGCCGTCCGCACCCGATCTGCCGCTTCCCGCACCTCCGACGCCAGATAGCCTACCATCAGAAAGCCCGGCATACCTTCGCTTACATCTGCCTCCACACGAACCGGATAGCCCTCCACGCCGCCGATGGCCGCCGATAAAACCTTACAAAACAAAAGATTTCCTCCACTTCTTCCCCTTTATTCTCTTTTTCTTCTGTAATATATGGAAACCCCCGGAGACTTCCGGAACAATCTGAGAAAAGCATATCGCATTTTCGAAAAAAAATCTGCTGTTTTATTCTTTTTTTATTTTTTTCGGCAATGTTCACAACCTGTTTCACACAAAAGGAACGGCTGCGCTGCCGCGCCGCCGCCCTTCTCTCTGCTTATTCGTATACGGTTGTCGTAATTTCGCCCCCTGCACAGTCAAAGAAAACCGCGTCAGAGTACGCGTAATTGTCCATGGCGTCACGCATCTCATAAACCATGGAATAAGAGCCGTCCGGCAGTTCCATTTCGCCAAAGGCTGTGTCCGCTGTCACCGTGAAGGTATCCGCTGTATAAGCCTCGAATTCATCCTCGCCGCTGACGCTGGCCATATACCAGATGGTGGTCAGCTCATCACCCTCTTCCAGCAGACGCAGCTCCTTGTCTGCCATGCCGCTGTCGTCGATACCCTGGCGCGCGCCCAGGATACTCCACTCCTCGGTATTGAAATCGTATACTACCTGAAGGTTATAAGCCTCACCGTTCAGAAGAACCGGTACGGCATACAGATTGTAATCTTCACTCTCATAGCTTAACTCCATATAAGCCAGATTGCCGTCGATGCTTCCCCAGACATTGCGGAAATTGTCGTAAAAGATACCGTTGTCCCAATCTGCTTCCATATCGTTATCCGTACCCAGAAGCAGCATCATGTCATTTTCCTCATCCACATAATAGAGAGAGAAGCCGATGCCCGCCAGGATATCATTGGCCTCCGGTCCCAGGGTCAGATAGGATACGCCGTCCCCGTTCACTTCCAGCGCTTTGCCGTCCCAGTCCACACTCAGCAGATTTTCCACGGTCGGAAGTTCCGTGAAATCCATATCGGCAATGTATTCCATACCCGAATCATCCAACTCGCCGGTCAGCTCATAAGCATAGAAATATTTGAAAGCAAGACCTGCTCCTACGCCTGCGTAACCGTTGAAATCATTGACATCACCATTGTAGGAATAGTAACAGGAAAGACCGGTCGCCTCACTGCGGTACTGGCCGCCCACCTGATAAAGCACACACGCATCCAGGGCGTCCAGCACACTCTGGGCGGATCCAAGCATGCCGGAGCTTTGGCGGGCCATATGGCCCAAATCCACCATATTCGTATAACCCTGCTCCTTGGTATTTCCACCATAATTCTCGCTCTGGGAAGCCGCACGGGCAAACTGGGAGAAAAAGGCCGGATCGGTGCAGGCCGCGGACAGCGCCTCCGCGCCAAAGGTCTCATAAGCCTTAAGAAGCGGGCCTACCCTGGATAAATCTGTCAGAGAAAGCGTCGTATTATCCTGGGTTCCTACTTCCTCGCAGCCGGCATAATAGGCGTCGCAAATGATTTTTCCAAGTTCTTCTCCGTCCATATCCGGATTTTCTGCCAAGGCTCCTACCCACTGAGAATAATACCAGCCATTGGCTGGCTCTGTCTCTTCGGAAGCCACCAGGTAATGTGCCAGATCGGAAAACGTGTTGGCCACATCCACGGTCGCCATCAGGCAGGTATCAAATCCAACCAGCTCCAGCGGCTGCTCCTCTTCCGAAGGCTCCCAGACGCTGGAAAATGCCGCGTACATCTCATCCAGAGTTAGTGAGTCATAACCATAAATTTCATCAAAAGAAGCGCCGGACACCGAGCCGCCGCCGTGATTCCAGAATACCACTGCCGTCTTTTCCGCCGGGTAATTGGTCTCCGCAAAGCTTAAGAAATCCGCCAGAGTCTCTGCGTCTCCCATGCTGGCAGAGGGCTGCTCGTCCACCAGATTCAGGCCCTCGCTGTTATAGACCCATCGCTGCAGCTTGGACGCGTCCACCACATCGTTCTGCCACTCACTGGCACCGCCGGTTTCAATGACCACATTTACATTTTCCGGCAGCTCTACCTCCATCAGTTCTGCCAGATCGCCGGTAGCAAAGCCGCCGCCCGACTCCAGATCACTTCCGCACAGATACCAGTAGATGGACCAGGTTCCTTCTTCGCCGGAAGCTGCACTTACAGATGGAGAAGCCGCTTCCTCTTCGTCACCGCCACAGGCGCACAGGGACGCTGCCATGACGCAGGACAAAAACAGTGCTATCCATTTTTTCTTCATACCCAGTCCTCCTTTGCCGCCGGATTCATCATTTTCATCAGCTTCTTCGCCATCGTATGAAGCTTCTTTTCCTTCTTTTCGTATTTCTCGATATATTCCTCCACGCTGGGATCGTCCCGATCGAAGGACGGGCCATCCACCTTCCACTGCATCTTGCTCCAGTAGGGGTGCTGAAGATTCAGCGTTACCTTGAACTGGCGGACCGGCCCTTTGGTATCGAAGGTGGGACGATCGAGAGTTGTCAGCCGTTTCGGTTCATTGCCGATAACCGTGGGCATGGGACTGCCGCTGCGGGTATGCTGGCGTTCAGCGGCATCCTGGCGCTGCAGCATCCATTCAAATTCCTGGCGTTGCAGCTGGAACTGCTCGATCAAATTCGACATGGCGCGTACTCTGTCCGGCGCGTCGCTCTCATGGCATTTCAGATTTTCCTTTCCACTGGCATAGATGGCGGTGCTGTCCTCCTTAATGGTAAAGGACTTGATTGCTGACACTTCGAACACCAACGCCCGCTCGTCATCCCGCAGACGCAGCAGCCGGTGATCCGTATCCAAAAGCAGACTTCCGCCGCCGAAGCCGAAATCGTAACGCCAGGTCTCATTGAAGGTGTCCCGCAGCGTCTGATTCTGATCATAGAACGTCAGATATTGCCGAAACCGCTCCAGATTCATTTCATTTACTGCGCCGTCCGGCAGATCAATTTTCTTATCACATTCCTTACAGATGGGCATATCCTCGATTTTCGTCGGAAGCAGACGTGGGGTCGGATTGCCGCAGATGGGGCACACTTTTTTGTGGTTGCTGAATAATCCCATAATATTCCTCCTGTTATCTCATTTCCAGATACGCTTTTTTCTGAAAATGCAACAATCTGGCCGCCACATTCATCGGAAACGGCCTTATACTCTGATTAAATTTCGATACCGTATCATTGTAAATCAATGTGCTGGTCTGAAGCATTTTTCCATAGCTATCCAATGCGTTCAGATAATTTCGACAGTTTTTATTTTCCTGCACAGCCGGGCAGTGCTCCACTGCCTCCAACAAAATCCGCTGTGCTTCCGAAAGCAAAGCGCCCTGTTCGGCTACGTCAGCAGGCTCCGTCTCCGCCGTCACAGTGCGCCGTTTTCCCTGAAGCCATCTCGCCGTCTTCCACAGTTCTTCTCCATGCGGCTGCAACAGCTCCAGTAAGGCAATCGTTGCCTCATAACGGGAGAATAACTGCACTCCGATCTGGCCCATGGCATTTTTTATATTTTCATCCATTGCCGTCAGTCTGCGCTGTGCTGAGATTATCCAGCCCACCAGCAGTATCAGTAGCAAACCCACTATCATTCCTGTTTTCATAGTTCCCGTTACCTTGCTTTTCCAAGTGACCAGTCCATAAAAACGGCGGGTGCGGACCATGCCGCATCCGCCGTTCGGATTTCTGTTTTTACTGCATGAAATACAGTCCGTTGTAACCGGTTGTATCAGAAAGGGCAATCATGACAACGCTGCCGTCATCCTGCTGAGCAAATGCGCAATAATACTTCAGCTCACTGCCATTGTTATCAAAGTATACGCCGTATCCGGTGCTGTCTGCCTCATAGGTGCCGTCTATTTCTCCGCCACCCTGTACCATCTTTGCGGTACCATCCGCATTGAACACGAAATCAAGCTGTCCGCCGTACTGCTCCAGAGATGCTGCGATTTCTTCATCCGTCAGCTCCTCGCCGTCAATGCAGCCGCCTGTAAAGCTCCAGGTGGTATCTGCCACATCTACCGGCTCAGTCATCATATCAATGCTCCACAGGGGACCGTCATCGCCTTCTGCGAATTCCACATCCTCTGCTGCAGTCTCATCTGTAGCTTCCTCGGTATCCTCTGTCGCCTCTTCGGTATCTGCAGTCTCCTCAGTCGCTGTTGCATCAGCCTCTGTCGCATCGTCAGAACCTCCGCAGGCTGCCAGAGACAGAACCAACATGGTACCTAAAATCATTGCTAGCACTTTCTTCTTCATAATAAATTCTCCTTTATCCTCTTTTTTACGGCCCCGCCGCTTTCTGATTGTAGGATACCGGATTTTCCATAAAAAAGGAGCGATTCGACATGAATCGCCCCAAATCTGCATTCAATCTTCCTAAGGCTTTTATACCACAATTCCCTGCCGCTCAAAGGCATATTCCAGGTACCGGGTTTTGATATCGGAATATTTTCCATGGGGGATGGGAATTTCTTCCTGATTCTGCATGACAATACTTTTCGATGAAAGAGTCCGGATGTAATCCATATTGATCAGATAGGAGCGATGTGGCCGCAGAAAATTCTCATATATGGCCAGCTGTCCCGCCAAATCGTCCAACTTTCCCTGACTTTCCAGTGTCCGGCCATCCTCCATGCAGAACAACAGCGTCCGGCCCATAACCTCGCAGCAAATCAGTTTTTCCAGTTCTATCCGTGTAATTCCGGTCTTGCAGCGCATGATCAGGCTCCTCTGTTCCGCCTTTTTGCACTCGGCAATCACTGAATCCATCAACCGGCAAAAGCTCTCCGCCCATATGGGCTTCAACTGATAAAAGTACGCGCCTACGGTATAGGATTCCACTGCGAATTCCGCTGAGGAAGTCAGGAAAATAATCTTAACCGCCGTATCAAATTCCCGTATTTCCCTGGCCGCCTCCATTCCGGTCTGTCCCGGCATCAGCACATCCAGAAACAGGATGTCGAAACGCAGCCCCTTTTCCATATCTGCCAGAAGCTCCAGCGGGCTTTGATAAGCCGTGTACGCAAGCTCTCTATTCTTTTCTACCCGATAGTGATCCAGTAAGACCTGAAGCTCCTTCAATATCGATAAATCATCATCACAAAAACCTATCTTCAACATAACCGGCGCTGCTCTCCTCTTTTGTACTTTTCGTACTGTCGCTTCTATTATAAACTGGACATCTTTGACAAATCAAGTCATTCCTCAGGAAAATATTCCCGCAGCTTCAAGAGCGCGTTTTTTTCTATCCGGCTGATATAGGAGCGGGAGATTCCAAGCTTCGCCGCCACCTCTCGCTGGGTATATTCCCGCCCATTATAAAGGCCGTAGCGCATGACCAGCACCGTCCGTTCCCGTTCCGTCAAAATTTTCCTGAGCAATGCGTAAAGCTTCCGGCTGTCCTCTTTCAGACAGACCCTGGAAAACGCGTCCCGCTCGCTGCTCTCCATGATGTCCAGCAGATGAATTTCATTTCCCTCTTTGTCCGTGCCGATGGGATCATAATAGGAAGTTTCCCGGGCGGTTTTCTTTTTGGAGCGGAAGTACATCAGGAGCTCATTTTCTACACACCGGGCCGCATAGGTGACAAGTCTTGATCCTTTATCGCTGTCGAAGGTGGTCACGGCCTTGATGAGGCCGATGGTCCCTATGGAAATCAGATCCTCGGTCTCTTCTCCACTGTTCTGGTATTTTTTTACAATATGTGCTACCAGCCGGAGATTGCGCTCCACCAGAACGTCCCGCGCCTGCGCATCGCCCTCTTTCAGCCTCTGCAAATAGTACTGCTCTTCTTCTGCTGCCAATGGTTGCGGAAACGTCTTCAAAAAAGGCACCTCGCGGGCGGATTTATCTTATCTTATGATAAATCCGGCTGTGAAGTGCCTTTCCCAGTTGTTTTGGGCAAGTACGATTTTCATTGCTTATTTTAGTGTCTTGCAACTGTAGGCTATGCAACCCTGCTTGTCAAAAATCTTTGCAATTACATAGATTTTTTTATCTCCCATTCTGTATCATCCGCAAAAGTTTTTCAAAAGACTGGGCAAAGCGTATATCATCCTCTTCTGTACGCTTTTTCGGTCCTTTCAGATGATTCTTATGAGAACTTCGCCTTGCCTTCTTATTCAGGTGCCGCTCCATAAGCAACTGGTCGATATTTTCGTTCGTATACCACTTACCGGATTGGTGAATGGCATACGCACCTTTTCCAAGAGCCATAGCAGCTACCCCATAGTCCTGCGATACTACAACATCACCTTTATGGCAAATGCTAATCAGCTTATAATCTACGGCATCTGCTCCTGCTCCGACAACAATTACTTCGCTATAATCAGAAGTCAGCACATGGTTCGTATCACACAGCAATGTGGTTGATATGTTGTATTTCTCTGCTATTTTCTCTACAATACCTACTACCGGACACGCATCTGCATCCACAAATATCTGCATCCCTTGCCCTCAATTCTGTCATTCTTTGTAATTCACAGGTGTTCGAACCTCAATCAGATTTCCCGATGGATCATAAAATCTTACAAGCTTCTGTCCGCCCTCCAGCTCCATCAATTCTGTAACATAAGTTACAACCTCTCGGCCAGCCTCCAGTTTCTTTATGATACCCTCTATATCATGATCTACAAAATAAAGTTCCGTCCTATTGTTATATGGTACGGTATGTAGTTTTGTACTGTCGTACCATACATCCGCGTCCTGCAATACCAGTCCTTCAGACATAATTACATTGCCTTCCAGCCTTGTAACCACACGCAGTCCAAACAGTTCCTCATAAAATTTTATGGACTCTTCGATATCGTCCACAATAATCAAAACATTTTTCAAACTCATGGATTATGCCCTTTCCACTTTTTGAAGCTGCGTCGTAATGACAGCTGTGAAGTACTCCTGCCATACCTATAAATTCATTTGCACTTTTTCAAGCAACAACACATCTGCCGGAAGCCAATTTACGTAACAAAGTGATTCTTTGTTTAACCATCGCGCAGCTTCATGTTCTTTCAACACAAGATCTCCCCTGTAGATTTCACACCAAAAACATTCCATTGAAAGATGAAAGTCCGGATAATCGAACTCAATTGTATCAATCAAATCACCTACAGCTATTTCTGTGTCAAGTTCTTCCAGGATTTCACGCTTTAATGCTTCTTGCGGTGTCTCGCCAGATTCATTTTTTCCACCAGGAAATTCCCAGCCTGCAGAAGTACTATATTTTGTATTAAATGTGCATAATCATACTACATTTCGTACTTTGTAGGGTATTACCCTATCTTTTTAGCAAAAGTAAATATGAAAATCCTTTATTTATAGGCTTTCTCCGGCTTTTGCACTAAGGTTATTAAGTATCGTTTTATGTGCATCTTAACAAAAATAGGGTACTATATTTTTGTAATTAACTTCTTCCCCGCCTCTGCAAGAGGCTTTCTAAATGTATAAACCAATCCAGAAACCACTGCCAATGAACCTAATATTTTCAGATTATGATTTCTATGACTTTCCTGCTGTCTCTCATAAAACTGTTTATTTTCTGTATCTTTTACATACCTCTCTTTTTGCATTTCAGCAATTCTTTTTCTTATAGCAGCTCTTTCTTCATCACTTTCAGCTTTTTCCATATTTAATTTCAGAATTTCATATTCTGCATTATCTGCTTCGCATAGTTTATTTACATATGCTTCATTCGATTCAAGAATCGCTTTATCAAATTCTGTTGCATCACTTATGGCATTATTAGCAGTTTCTTTGAACATTTGTATTTTACGTATTTTATCTTCACCTTTAGTTGGTCTACGCTTGGCAACTACTTTTTTTGATTCACTCATGCAATTCCACCTCCAAAGATTTCTTTATTTTCTCTATCAATGTTAGATCTGCTGGTAACCATCGAACAGAATTCCGTTCATCCTTGCTTAACCACTTAGCAGCTTCTGCTTCCTTCAGTACCAGCTCTCCAGTTATTGTCTCACACCAAAAGCAGTCCATTGAAAGATGGAAATTGGATAGTCATATTCAATAGTATCTATTAAATCATATACTTTAATCTCTGTATCCAATTATTCTTTAATCTCCCGTTCTAAAGCCTGTTGAAACGTTTCGCCTTCTTCTATTTTTCCTCCTGGAAACTCCCATTGACCTTGGAACTCCCCATATCCCCTGGCTGTAGCAAATATCTTACGTTTTTTCTTTACGGAATCACAAATAACTGCAGCAACTACTTTAACTGTTTTCATTTTCTACTGTCTCCATTACATCATTAAAGAATATTGAAATTGCTTTTTCCTTAATTGAATAGTATCTTTTATCTCTTGTGACATATGATACATAGCCTCTTTTTGACAGTTTTTCCATTATCTTTGTTATTGCCAAATGATGCCGATCAACTTCATTTCCGATCTCTACTGCAGACATTTCATGCTGTCTATTATTGTATAAAACACGCAGTATATCAATTTCTATATCAGGCAAGCTTTCCGATTTCCACTTTGCTATCTGCTCCTTCATGATTTCTTCTAATTGATTTACTTCTTGAATACAATTCTTTTCTTGACAGTTTAAGCAGAATCCAAATTTTTTAGCAACTTCATATTCAGCTTTATCTTTATATTCATAACCACAATTACTACATTTTGGAACTTCAACAGCATTTATGGCTGCTGGTATAAAATCAGTATAATCAAATTCATCCTGTCTCCAATAATCATATGCTCTTCTAAACTCAGGCTTGCCATAATCTATTTGATTTTCTAAGCACAATCCATAATTCAAGCCGTAATAAGATACCCTGATGCCGGGCTTTCTACTACTTCCTTCATTAAACTTGCTTACAATATAATACAACTCTAACGTTTGTAAAATACTTTCAATCTCTTTATCAATATAGAAATGTGATGTTGGAAGCCAATATGTTATACCAGATTTATTCTTTTCTATAGTCTGCTTATATATATCTTTTATACTTTGTTTTCCTGTGTATTTTTCTATCAGACCTCTTTTTATGGTTTTTGCCATTTCTATCAAATCGTCCATCAATTTCTTTTGTGTCATTTGTGTAAGAATCTTATTCTCATCAAAAAATGATTCCTTATATCTACTGTCGTTGCAAAAATCTGCCAATATATTGTTTACAAAATATGTTTTAGATGCATTATCTAAATCTGCAATTGTGATACCATTTCCTTTATTGATGGAATTAAGAAAACTGTACTTTAAAATATAGCCAAGGCTTCTAGGAATACCTGCGGATGCATAGAATAACGTTTTATAGTATATATCTATTTTTTCTTTAGCAGTATCAAAAATATCGTCTGCGTCTAATTGCTCATTCGTATATACTGAAATTCTCTTTTTCAGCGTTCTCTTTATATAATCAATTCCTGATGCTTCAACATTCTTGTAATTCGTTGATGTTTTCTCATATACATCATAAAAATCGAGAGAATATGATACTATTTTCGACGAATCTATATTTCCTAAATATATTCTATATGGATATGCAGCGAGCTTAATAACAAAAACATCATTATATGAAGAAATAATTGGCGCTATTAAGGAATCTACTATTAATTTCTGTGAATCCTTTGCTAATTCACTAAAATCATCTAAAAATAGATATACTTTCGCCACTGAATGTTTATCCAATATCTTCTTCATTTTATTTAAAACCGTATTTATGGAGAAAATACGCATTTCTTGTTTTGTATATTGTTCTTCCGTTGCATTCTTTTGTGAAAAAGACAACCCTGCTTCTGCTTTTTTATCTGTATTCGCATTAAGATTAAACTGTGTATTTTTTTCACTATTTGTAGCGAATTGCATTGTTCTTCTGAAATTTTCATCTATGTATTCACCATTTTTTATTTCCTCAAAGAGTTTTTCAATATCTTTATCTTGAAAAATCTTCTTACAGTCATTTTTTATTTTCTCTAATATTTGATTAAAAAACTTCAAATAGACATTATATTTGTTCATCAACTCCTGTTCTTCACTATTTGATGTTCTAATTTCCTCATAACAAGATTGTAAATTTATGTATACTGATATTACACCTTTCTTTTCTTTAAGTTTTTCTTCTGCTTGTAAAAAAATAGTAGACTTTCCAGTTCCCCTACGCCCCTTAAAAATAGCATGGTTTTCATCTAATGCCTGTTTTAAGAAATAATCATTTTCAAACAAATCCACATATAACTGTGGCAACAAATTTTTATTCTCATCGTCTCGAATATCAGGACGACCACTTTTTATCAGAGATTTAAATGCTTCTTCGATATTATCCCTCTGGGACAGCAATGTTAAACCATCCATTGTACTTCTCTCCTTTATCATCTATATCAATTTATCCTTCAGTTTCTACAAGCTATCTTCTATTTTATCGACATCAACAAAATGCAAATTTACTGTTGTTCCATCTCCACTTTCAAAGCGAATTGGAGAATGATTTCTCATTTCATCATTCACCGGGTATAACAACCATATTTCAGGAGTGTTATATTTCTTCGAGTAAGCATACATCTGATACATATCAGCCTGTGAAATACCATAATTTACCCTTTCGTTATCAACGAGACTTTTCCATTTGGTATCCAGAATTACTGTGCGCCCTCCTCTTTTCATAACAATGTCCGGTCTAAGTGCAAACTGTCTCCTTGATTCCATAAAAAGATAATGCCCCTTATCCTGGCTGGAAACCTCCCAACCTTCCGAGCTCATAACTTTTTTCATCTGTTGAACCACATAACTTTCATATACAGACTTTATCGGAAACAGTAATGCTCTTGATGCTATTGCGCCGGAAAATGTAGTAAAACTCTTATTCATCAGAAATGCCTTTGACCATTGCATCAACATTTCATAATCCTTGGTATTTCTATTAATAATCACCTGCGAAAATCCTTCGCATAATTTACCGAAGCATCTACCATTTCAAATGCTGTTAGTAGCTGTCTTATTTCTTTTGAGTTTTCTGCACTTGTCGTCAATTTCTGTAACTTTGCGAGTGTTGCTCTTTGTGTATCGCAAGCAGCTCATTTTTATAAAATGTCGTTAGGATCCAGCTTTTTAATCTTCCCATATTTATTCTTTCTCCACTAATTCCCAACCGCGAACTCCTCTTGAAGTATCCAATGTATACTTTTTAGAACATTCATCACAACTTATCCAAATATCATGATCGCGAAATCCAGGAATATTATCATGTTCTTCTATGATTTTTCCTTTCCCGCAGGGGCACTCATATTCGTATCTCTCCATATCACCTTCTCCGGCACCATATCCTAGATGGTTTTCTTCTGAAGAATATATCAACTTTGTTCTCATATAGCTTTACCTCCCTCATTAATAATATTGCTCAATGTAACTGTATGCCCGATCAAAAACTTCTTTATCCTTAATCTTATATTTGATCCAGACAACACTACGAAGTGCTTAATAGCTCGTAAACATTTCTTCCTTCTATGCTATCATCTCTTTTATCCGGAGCAGCTGTCATTCCCAGCCAAAGTTTTGGAGTAAAATGATTCATCACTTTCTGATATGTATCTGCCGGAACATGGTGAGCTTCATCTAATACAATACAGTCAAATGCATCTTTTTTATATTGAAGCAGGTGCTCATCACGATTCAATGTCTGTACTGTCGCAAACACATAATCCGCATCATATTCATAGTATCCTGCACCAACCAATCCCATTGAAACGGACCTGGCAAATACTTTTTCATAAGACTTCTTTGTCTGTCTTGCCAACTGGCCGCGATGAACCAGGAACAGTACTCGTTTAAACCCAAGTTCTCTCATTGCAAATGCAGACGCATAGGTCTTTCCCGTACCAGTCGCAGAAATCAAAAGTGCTCTATCCTCACCAGCCTCAAGAATTTTTCTCAAATTCGTAATAAACCCCACCTGCATACTGTTTGGCTGCAGTTTATATTTTTCAATTGATATGATTTCTTCCTGTTTTGCAATCTCACGCTGGTGCTTGATGATCTCATATTGCTCGCTATACTTCTCATAGAATTCATCAAACGATAATGCATAGTTTGAATTCCATAATTCATTGAATTCAGCAATAATTTCCTGCGCTATTTCTCCCTGTTCTGTTAAAATTAACTTTGTATTCCACTCTCTATTACTCGTAAGTGCTGCGCTTGTGATATTAGAACTGCCAATAATAATACGATAAATTTCTTCTTTCTTGAAAATATAACCCTTTGTGTGAAACCCTTCCTTAGCAGCTTCTACATCATACATTTTAAGTGTGATATTGGATAGTTCGTTGAGTTTTTTCAAAGCTCTAGGCTCACTAAAATTCAAATAATTGGTTGTAAGAATTTCACCTTCAATATTTCTCTTCTCAAGCTCTTTCAATGTTTGAAGAAGAGGGGTAATACCATTCATTGTAATAAATGCTACGCTTATCTGGAAACTATCACATGCCAAAAGTTCGTCCTCAATAGACGAAAATACTTTCTTTCCTGCTTTATGATTATTGGATACAAATTCTGGTCTATATATATTGTTTGAAACAACAGAACCGTCGATATATGCTGTTTCAAATCCTAATCGTACTTCATCAATCTTCCCCATATCTCTTTCTCCATTATTTTTCTTCAATCCCCTGCTACCAGTATATTCTTTTCCCCACTCACTTTCAAAGGTTTTTATCATAACAAACCTTTTTGATTCGGTATCTTCTCCGGGAAAGTAAGGGAACAGGCCAGGTAGGCTTGTTCCCTTACTTTTTCTTATGCAACATTCAGCTTTGAAACCCGATCAATATATTCCTTCATATCCTCTATATATTCATATGGTGCATACTCTGGATAAATATCCGGTGAATCCAGTACTACTATCTGCACCCCTTCTGCCCGAATCGCTTCCAATGTTCCCGGCAGACATCTTGCCTCATTCGGTGTTTTGCAACTGTAGGCTATGCAACCCTGCTTGTCAAAAATCTTTGCAATTACATAGATTTTTTTATCTCCCATTCTACTCACCTCTCAATTTTTTCAACTGTTCTACAAACTCCTCTTCATTCTGTATCATACCTGCCTTATAGCTCTGATACATCATTCTTCCAATTTCAGCAGTATCATACTTATAGATGTACCGATGGCTCCATACATTAAACTTGAAATCATCACCGCACCAAAGCTGTATCTCTATCGGATAGGCCAGATTATCTCTTTGATAATATAAATGTATTGCCCGATATCCATCGTCTACCTTTTTCCCTTTTCTCAAATCTACCACTCTAAAATATTCTGGAAAGTTCAGCGGATATTCATCCATGCGTAATCGAAACCCTAACACATCATTGAAGCACTGTTTAAATCCACCGTGATTTCTTAAGGTTTTTTCATACTTTCTGTAAATAGAATCGTCGCTTTTAAAACGAGATCCAATCAAATTTTCCTGAATCAGAATATCCACATAGTTTGCTCTATATTTTCCAATATCCTGAATTATTTTTTCCAGAGGTGTCTGGCTTAGTGAAATCTGTTTTAAGCTTTGTCCCAAAGTGGATGTATAGGATAACTCGTCCAAAATTTCTTTTGAAATAAACTGTTCCATTTTCACCTCTCCAAACTTCATTCACCTTATTATACTACATTTTCATTTATAATCCTAACAACATTTTTAAGATATTTCAATGCTTTCTTTAAAATACCTCTCCCATGATCCCCTCTTTACCCGTATCGTTTCGTTTTCCCACCCTCTGAGCGTTCTCGGATCAATTCCAAGCTGTCTCGCAAATGGTTTCTTCTGAAGTCCCAGCCTTTCCCGATACTCTCTTATCAACCTTCCCTGCCCCGTATACAGGAATTGAGTATATTCGTCCAGCAAATCCTCCACCGGAATCTGATATAGCCCAGCCAGCATGGCTGCCCGTTACCCACAGGTACATCTTTTGCCACCTGAAACGCGTTTATGATAGGATAGCATTCTCCACACACCGTGCCGCGTAGGTTGCAAGCCTTGACCCCTTTCCACTGTCGAAGGTCGTCACAGCCTTGATAAGCCCAATGGTCCCGATGGATATCAAATCCTCCGTTTCCTCTCCTGTTCCCTGGTATTTTTTTACAATATGCGCCACCAGGCGGAGATTGCGCTCCACCAGAATATCGCGCGCCTGCCCATCGCCCTCTTTCAGCCTCTGCAAGTAATACTGCTCCTCTTCTGCCTCTAATGGTTGCGGAAACGTCTTCAAAAAAGGCACCTCACGGGCGGATTTATCTTATCTTATGATAAATCCGACTGTGAAGTGCCTTTCCCAGTTCCTTATACCACTAATTATTTCCTTTGGCTTTTGTCTATTAAAAGATTAGTACAAGTTGCCGCTGCAATATAGATTACTAAAATAATAATCTCTAACACCAAAGTATTGTACGGGCGAGGATAGAATTTTGCCGCAACGCTTACGATAAATCTAATTAGGAAATAAAGACCCAACCATGCAGAAATTTTATAGAATTTTCTGCGAAAGTTTTTCGTTTTTTCTGTTGCGCTGGATACTTTCTTCTGATACGTATATTCAAACCCGCCAATGGCTGCAACAAACGGCAGGAAACTTAGAAATGCAAAAAACACATTTTGAAGAATGAACGTTGTCATAAACTGCATCAAAAGTATCATCACTTCAAGTGTCACCAGATAGATCATAATCTGACCAAGATTATCGTTTTGAACTTCTTTTACTTTTGGCAAATCATTGTCACTTTGGTAATCATCGTTCAGTAAGTAATCTGTTGTAACACCAAACAGCTTGCTGAGTTGAAGAATGTTATTTGCATCAGGCATCGCAGTCCCTGACTCCCAACGAGAAATAGCTTGCCTTGAAACATCCAGCTTTTCAGCCAAATCTTCCTGCGACATCCCATTAGATTTCTTTAATCCGATAATTTTATCTGATAGCTTCATTTAAAAACCTCCTTTGCTTCTATGGTTTCATTGTAGATAACACTACCAAGAAACTCCACCACATCAGCTTTACATATCCGCAACAAGAGTTTACATTGTATTATTTTTCAAGAATTTGCGGGTCAAGAAGGAAATCATAGATATTCACGGTCAAAATACCATAGTTATCATAGTACGGCTGTACAATATCTTTTGTAATAACAATCTTCTTGAAAGAATCGTCTATCTTTCTAAACGGTCTGATTTCCTGAGTACGTTTCGCTTCATCAGGTAATGAATAAGCTGATTGGATATAATATCTGGAAGAACCGAGATTGCATACAAAATCAACTTCCAGCTGTTTACGAGTTACCTTTCCTTCCTGGTCTTTCTCCGCAATGGTAACAACGCCAACATCCACGCTGTATCCACGCATACGTAATTCATTATAAATCACATTCTCCATGGAATGTGTCTGCTCAAACTGACGGAAGTTAATCCTTGCATTGCGAAGCCCAAGATCAGAGAAATAGTATTTCTTTGGAGTTTCAATATATGCCTTACCCTTGATGTCATATCTCTGCGCTAATTCAATAAGGAAAGAATCCTCAAAACAATCCAGATATTTCTTGATCGTTTTCGAAGTGATTTTGGACTTTTTTACAGTCTTAAAGGTATTTTTCAACTTCTCAGGATTGGTCAGAGAACCAATGGCAGAGGAAAGGATATTCAGCAGGTCTTCCAGTTCTCCAATATTTTTAATACGGTTACGTTTGAAAATATCCCGAATATAAATTTCGCTAAACAGGTTTTGCAATGCTGTCGCCTTATCGCCGGTACCTTCACGAAGAACAACCAGTGGGATTCCTCCGTAAAGCATATATTCAGACAATCCCATATACTTGTCACCTCTGTAAACAGACATAAATTCCGAAAAACTCAGTGGATACATATGGACTTCATCTCCACGTCCGGCAAACTCCGTAACAATATCTTTGGACAGGAATTTTGCATTACTTCCGGTTACGAATACATCCATATTATCTTTACGCAGATAACCATTCAATACAGATTCAAAGCAATCCATCAGCTGAACTTCATCCAAAAGCAGATAATACATTCCATCCGTGGTAACTTGGGAACGGATATATGCCATAAATTTCTCCGGATCAACTCCACGTTTTTCTTTTTCAATCTTGATAAGACTTTCGCCAATCAAATACAAGTCATCTGCGGAGTCAAAAGCAAAACGAATAATATGGTCAGCAGGGACACCTGACTCTAACAAGTGATTATAGAATATATTATTCAGCAGATAGGACTTTCCGCATCTGCGAATACCTGTAATCACCTTAATCAAACCATTATTCTTTCTTCTAATCAATTTATCTAAGTAAAAATCTCTACGAATCTCCATACGATAACCTCCTCGTGAAAGATTTTTGCAACCTAATACATTTTTCTGTTCTACATTACCATATCATAGCCTTCAAATCAATATGTATAGCCGGTTTCAGGAAAGATTTTTGCAACCTGATACATTTTTCTGTTCTAAAACATATTATATGCTTCAATCAGGATATTATCCCTGTATTCGCTCATTGTTTTATTCTGTTTTTACAAAGGAAAAGCAGCCACAATGGGGTCATCCAAATCAACCCCTGGTGGCTTATTGAGAACAACCAAAAAGTCATTACATTATTCTTTCTATCCTGTACACTGAAGGTGTAACCAATACCTCAAAGAAAGGACCAATAATGAAAGATTTAACTTGTAATGACTCTGTGAAGTCGCAGCAGGGAGATAACTTTTTAAATAAATTTGTGCAAAAAGCACAAAAGTAACGATGCTATTCGGATTTTTCGTATATTGACTTAAATGAAAGAAATATCTAAAATTTAAGTAACAAAAAAACAGGGAGGAAAATGATGATGAAAAAGTGAAGGCATATCTGTTGTCTGTTAATCCGCAGGCAGATGTAACAGTGTATCCTTTACATGCTCCGAAAGGAAAAACTGATATGATACGGATTAAGATTCCGGGAACAAGAGGAAAGAGTAAATGAATGGATGCGCCGACAATCGGACTTCTCGGTCGCTTGGGAGGACTCGGTGCCCGCCCTGAAGTAACCGGTTTTGTTTCTGACGGAGACGGGGCACTGGCTGCACTTTCTGCGGCGGCAAAACTTCTGGATATGCAGAAGAACGGAGATTATCTGGAAGGAGATGTGATTATTTCCACTCATATCTGTCCCGATGCGCCTACAAGACCTCATGAACCGGTTCCGTTTATGGATTCGCCGGTGGAAATGGCACAAGTGAATGCAGAAGAAGTGTCTGATGAGTTGGATGCGATTGTATCGATGGATACTACAAAAGGAAATCGAATTATCAATCATCGCGGTATCGCAGTTTCAAATACTGTAAAAGAAGGGTATATTTTAAGATGTAGTGAAGATTTGCTGAATATTATGGAAAGAGTAACCGGCAGATTGCCACAGGTATTCTCTTTGAGCACACAGGATATTACGCCTTATGCAAATAATTTGTACCATCTGAACAGTATTCTGCAGCCATGTACGGCAACTGCAGCACCTACGGTGGGACTGGCAATTGTAACAGAAAGCGCTGTTGCAGGGTGTGCAACAGGAACCACACAGTTTGCTGATGTGGAGGCTGCCGCAAGATTTCTTGTGGAAACGGCAAAAGACTTCGGAAGAGGTGTGTGCAGTTTTTATGACAAGGAAGAATATGCAGAACTTTTGCGCCGTTATGGCAGCTTAGCACATTTGCAGACAACAGGATGCGAAAATTAATTTAGGAAGGAACAAGAAATGAAAGAGAAGCAAAAGAAACAAAAGAAACCTTTTAAAATCCCACATACTTATGTTATTCTGGGTATTATTATTGTAATTATGGCAGTCCTGACCTGGATTGTTCCTGCAGGTGAATTTGACAGAGTTGTAGATGAGGCATCAGGAAGAACACTGGTTGTACCGGGATCCTATCACGAAGTGGAGGGAAATCCGGTGGGACTGTTCAGACTTCTGACCCTTGTACAGGAGGCAATGATTGACTCCTCCGGTATTATTTTCTTTATTTTCTTCGCATATGCTTTTGTGTATATGCAGATGAAATGCGGAGCGTTTGATGCTGCTGTCGGTGCGATGCTGAGAAAACTGCACGAACATAAAATGTTTATTATTCCGCTGTTTATGTTGATTTTTGGGCTTTGCGGCTCCACTTTCGGTATGACCGAAGAAACTTTCGGATTTATCCCGGTATTTATGGGAATTGCCGTGGCATTACGATATGATGCTCTGGTTGGCGGGGCTATGGTATATGTCGGTGTTATTACAGGTTTTGCATCTGCGACAGTTAATCCATTTACAATAGGCGTAGCTCATACCATTGCGGAACTTCCGATGTTTTCAGGACTTTGGTTCAGATGTATCGTATTTGCAGTATTTATGTGTGTATCCATGTGGTATGTGATGCGTTATGCGAAAAAGGTGCAGAAAGAGCCGAGACTGAGTATTGTAAAAGATGTGGAACTCAGTGCAGAAGGTTTATCCGAAGAAGAACTGATGAAAACCGAGTTTACAGTTAAACATAAAATCAGCATGCTGCTGTTTTTGATCACTGTAATTTTAATTATGTTCGGTGCAATCAAGCTGGGCTGGTACATCAATGAAATTGCCGGTCTTTTCATCGGTATGATGATACTGGTCGGACTGATTCAGGGATATAATTTCAGTGAAATTGCGCAGATTTTTATTGAAGCCTGCCGTGATATCATGTTCGGTGCGCTGGTATGCGGTGTTGCGAAAACCATTCTTCTGGTAATGCAGGACGGTATGATTATAGATACCTTTACCAATGCTATTGTAGGCATTGCGGATACCAACAACAAGTATCTGTCTGCCTTTATGATGCTGATTACGCAGAATCTGCTGAACTTCTTCATTCCGTCCGGAAGCGGACAGGCTGTAACCAGTATGCCTATTATGGTTCCGATTGCAGATATGGTAGAGCTTCCGAGACAGGTTGCAGTTCTTGCTTATCAGTTCGGAGACGGCTTCTCCAATATGATTTGGCCGACTTCTGTTGCAACATGGTGCGGTATGATGAAACTGCCGATGGACAAATGGTATAAATTTGTACTGCCGCTGGGCGGAATCCTTTTGGCGTTGGAGACTGTATTTATTATGATTGCTACAGCAATCAACTACGGTCCGTTCTAAACAAGGAGAAAAGTTATGAATTGTGTTGATGACAAATTAAAAGAAGAGCTTTTGGAGCTGAGCCGATATATTTATGACAACCCGGAGCTTGGATATGAGGAGTACAAGGCTTCTGCGGCGCATGCGGCACTTTTGGAAAAGCATGGATTTCAGGTGCAGCGCGGTTATTTGGGTATTGAAACAGGCTTTCGCGCAGAATATGTAAAGGGCGAGGGTGCTACAGTTGCGTATCTGTCGGAGTATGATGCGCTTCCGCAGGTAGGACACGGCTGCGGTCATAACATTATGGGAACTCTTTCCACAGGAGCGGCAATTCATCTGAAGGAGCATATGGGAGATTCCCATGGCCGGATTGTTGTAATCGGCACACCTGCGGAAGAAACTGACGGTGCAAAAGTGAAATATTCTAAAGACGGTGCTTTCGATGATGTGGACGTAGCACTGATTTCTCATCCTTTCTGTGCAAATGTAAAGAGCGGCATCTCTTTTGCACTGAAAGCACTCCGTTTTGAGTTTTTCGGAAGGGCTGCTCATGCGGCAGCTGCACCGGAAAAGGGAATCAATGCTTTGGATGCGTGTATCTCAACCTTTGTGAATATAGGTCTTCTGAGGCAGCAGATTGTGCCGACTGCAAGAATTCACGGAATTATAAAGGACGGAGGCACTGCCGCAAATACGATTCCGGAATACGCATGTGCAGAATTCTATGTGCGCGCGACAAGTAAATCTTATCTGGAAAATCTGGCGGAGAGAGTCTGCGCCTGCGCAAGGTCCGGTGCCGAAGCTTCCGGAGCAGAGCTTAAAATTACTGAGTTTGAAACAGGAAATGACAATCTGCTGACAAACCGGGCGCTGCAGGAGTGTCTGTGCAGAAATCTTGCAAAAGTAGGCATTACAGATATCGAAGAGGCGGGAGAAGCCAATGGTTCTACCGATGTAGGAAATGTGAGCCATGTCTGCCCGACTATTCATCCTTCCTGGAACATTATGGCGCCGGGTGAAGTGTATTCTACTCATACGGTGGAATTCAGAGAAGCGACACTGCGACAGCCGGCAAAGGACGCACTGATGGTAAATGTCTGTGCGATGGCTATGGCAGGAAAGGAAATCCTGGATGATCCGGAACTTCTTGCAGAAATCAAAAGAGAATTTGCAGAAGCAGTTGCAAACGACTGATACAGAAGAGATTTTGTATTAAAATCCATATAAACCTAAAAGAGGGTATCGCAAAACCACCAGATTAGATGATTTTGAGCGATATCCTCTCTTCTATTTTCTTTTCTGAGTCGGGTTTGTCAAGTAAAATGTGTAAGTTTTAGAAAAATATTTTGGGGGAAGGAAACCTCCCCGTTCCTATACTAGAATACTTTTTAGCGTTAATTCATTATCTAGAAGCTATCACATACCAAAAGCTCATCCTCAATAGACGAGAATACTTTCTTTCCTGCTTTGTGATTATTGGATACAAATTCTGGTCTATATATATTGTTTGAAACAACAGAACCGTCGATGTATGCTGTTTCCAGTCCTAATCGTACTTCATCAATCTTCCCCACATCTCTTTCTCCATTATTTTTCTTCAATCCCTTGCTACTAGTATATTCTTTTACCCGCTCACTTTCAAAGGTTTTTATCATAACAAACCTTTTTGATTCGGTATCTTCTCCTGAAAAAGCAAGGGAACAGGCCAGGTAGGCTTGTTCCCTTACTTTTTATGCAACATTCAGTTTTAAAATCAGAGCAATAGATACCTTGCTACTGCTTTTCTATGCTTCTTTCCGTCTCAGAATATCGCAGGCGTCCGCTTTGCCGCTTAATCTCACGCGCAGCTTCTGCTGGGGATGTGGCGCGCTCTCCATGGCTTCGCCTTCTTCATTCAGGATAGCTTCTACCCTGACAGCCAGATTTTCTCCGTCCGGCTTCATGATCTCAATCATTTCTCCCACAGAAAACTTATTCCGCTGCTCCAGGTGGATATAGTTTTCCGCGTCCACGTCTCCAACAATTCCAAGATAAGTGTAGCCCTTCTGATAGGTATTATTATCGTAAATCTGAGAACTCTCATCCGGCTTTCCATAGAAAAATCCGGTGGTGAACTCCCGGTAGGTGCAGGCCGCAATCTGCTCTTTGTACCAGGGCAGGTTTTTCTCGTAGAGCTCCCGGGACTGCAGGCAGTCGTCAATGGCCTTTCGATAGGTTCTCGCTACCGTCGCCACGTAAAGCGCCGTCTTCATCCGCCCCTCGATCTTGAAGCTGTCAATACCGGATTCCAGAAGCTCCGGAATATGCTCGATCATGCAGAGATCCTTGGAATTGAAAATATAGGTTCCCCGCTCATTTTCATAGACCGGCAGATACTCGCCCGGGCGGCTCTCCTCCATCACTGCGTATTTCCAGCGGCAAGGATGGGTGCAGGCGCCCTGATTAGCGTCCCGACCGGTGAAATAATTACTTAAGAGGCAGCGGCCGGAATAAGAGATACACATGGCCCCGTGTACAAAGGTCTCTATCTCCAGATCATCCGGAATATGTGCCCGCAGCTCCCGCAGTTCTTCCATGGAAAGCTCTCTGGCGGACACCACTCGCTTCGCGCCCTGCTGATACCAGAACTGATAGGTCAGGTAATTGGTATTGTTGGCCTGGGTGCTGATGTGTCGCTCGATCTCCGGGCAAATCTCCTTTGCCAGCATAAAGACGCCCGGATCCGCGATAATCAATGCATCCGGTTTGATCTCTTTCAGCTCTTCAAAATAAGCCCTTACTCCTTCCAGATCCCGGTTATGGGCCAGAATATTTGCTGTCACATAGACCTTCACACCATGCTCATGGGCAAAGGCAATGCCTTCGATCATATCCTCTCCGGAAAAATTTTTGGCTTTGGCACGCAGACCAAAGGCCTCCCCGCCAATATACACCGCATCTGCGCCAAATACTACAGCAGTCTTCAGTACCTCCAAGCTGCTGGCCGGAATCAAAAGCTCCGGTTTTCTCTCTGTACTCATACTTGCTCCTTTTTTATAACCATTCCTTATCAAAACAGTTACACTGAATCATTTCCTTGCTTCACGCTTACAGTTACACCATCCCCCAACGGTAACACCGATGTGGTCAACTCCGGATGGTGAGTCAGAGTATACAGATATTCCCGCATTCGGCTGTGAATGGTCCGATCCCGGCGCTCCACCGCGAAGCGGGACTCGATGATATCGCCGTCCTGCAATACATTGTCAGAAAGTAAAATGCCGCCCGGTGCCAAAAGCCGGAACACATCTGGCAGAAAATGAATATACTGACCCTTGGCCGCATCCATGAAAATAAAATCATAGCTTCCGGTAAGCCCTTTCAGGATCTCCGCAGCGTCACCCTCCAGAAGGGTGATCTGCTCCTCCCGTCCGGCCCGCCGGAAATTCTCTTTGGCAATGGGAATCCGCTTTTCATACTTTTCAATGGTAGTAATGCGCGTGTCCGACGGACTGTATTCTGCCATTAGAAGCGCAGAAAAGCCTATGGCCGTTCCTACCTCCAGGATGACTTTCGGCTTCTGTGCTGCAAGCAGCGTCTTCAGAAAGCTCTGCGTCTCCCGGCGTATGATCGGCACATAGGTCTCCAGTGCTTCTTTTTCTATTTGGTTTAAAAGCTCTGTATTGCCCATATCAAGGGAATTGATATAGGCCGTGGTTCTCTCTCCTGCTATCACTTACGATTCTTCCTCTTGTCCCCAGTCAAACTCCACATCCTCCCCGGATAGTACCGCCATCAGCTGACGGGGCTTCATGGCCGTCGAAAGGGTGTAGGTACCGGGCTTCATGGTCTTAGAATATTTGGAACAGAGAACCTGAATATAGAACAGCTTCCAGTCCTCTACCAATCCCTTTTTCTCCAGCAATCTGGCTATGTCCATCTTGGACACGCCATCAGGTACTGTCACGGAAATGGTTCTTCCGGGCATGGGATCCACAGCCTCTTCCTGAAATACGGAATGTCCATAAGAAAACGCCATGCTGCCAAGCCGGAAAATCCCCAGCGCAACCACTGCGATAATCACAATCTTCAAGGTAATCGATAGTACTGTCAAAGCTGCTTTTTTTGTATTCATTCCAGGTCCTCTTATACGTATCAGTTACTATACTTCCATAATAATCGGCAGAATCATCGGACTTCTCTTCGTCTTCTTCCAAATGAAGTCATTCAGGGCATCCTTGATGACATTCTTCAGCTTGCCCCAGTCAGAAATACCTCTGCCGAGACAATCATTCACGGCATCATTTACCACATTTCTGGCTTCTTCCATCAGATCCTCAGACTCACGCACATAGACGAAACCACGGGATACGATGTCCGGTCCGGCAAGCAGCTGATTGCTGTATTTCTCCAGAGTCATAACGACAATCATGATACCATCTTCTGCCAGATGCTGGCGGTCACGCAGTACGATATTGCCTACGTCGCCAATACCGAGACCGTCTACCAGAATCGCTCCTGTATGCACATGATCTACAATCTTTGCGCTCTCATCACACAGCTCCAGCACATCGCCGGAGGTCATTACAAAAATATTTTCCTTCGGAATCCCCAGACTCTGTGCAACATCAGCCTGAGCCTTCAGATGGCGGTATTCACCGTGTACCGGAATCGCATATTTCGGACGCACCAGAGAGTAAATCAGCTTAATCTCCTCCTGGCATGCATGACCGGACACATGGGCATCCTGGAAAATGACATCGGCCCCCTTCATGGACAGTTCATTGATAACGCGGGAAACCGCCTTTTCATTACCCGGAATCGCTTTGGAACTGAATACGACGGTATCCCCCGGCTTAATCTGGACTTTTTTATGGATATTTGCCGCCATACGGGACAGAGCCGCCATGGACTCGCCCTGACTTCCTGTGGTAATCAGGACTACCTGATTATCCGGATAATTCTTCATCTGTTCAATGTCAATCAGCGTCTTATCCGGAATACTCAGGTAACCCAGCTCCGATGCTGTAGAAATGACATTGACCATACTACGCCCCTCGATAACTACCTTACGTCCATACTTGTAAGCAGAGTTGATGATCTGCTGTACGCGGTCTACATTGGACGCAAAGGTTGCAATGATAATACGGGAATCCTGATGATCGGACATAATACCATCGAACACCTTGCCGACCGTACGCTCGGACATGGTGAAGCCCGGACGCTCCGCATTGGTACTGTCGCACATCAGGGCCAAAACGCCCTTCTTTCCAATCTCGCCGAAACGCTGCAGGTCGATAGCATCGCCAAATACCGGCGTGTAGTCTACCTTGAAGTCTCCGGTATGCACGACGATGCCTGCCGGAGAGTAAATCGCCAGCGCAGACGCGTCCACGATACTGTGGTTTGTCTTGATGAACTCAATCCGGAACGCGCCCAGATTGATAGACTGACCATGCTGAATGACTTTGCGTTTCACATGATTCAGCATATTATGCTCTTTCAGCTTGTGATCAATCAGACCAATAGTCAGCTTAGTTGCGTAGATCGGTACATTGATCTCCTTCAGGACATAGGGAATGGCTCCGATATGATCCTCGTGTCCATGGGTGATCACAAAGCCCTTCACCTTCTGAATATTCTCCTTCAGATAGCTGATATCCGGAATAACCAGATCGATGCCCAGCATATCATCCTCCGGAAATGCCATTCCGCAGTCCACAACAATAATACTGTCTTCGAATTCAAAGGCAGTAATGTTCATTCCGATCTGCTCCAGTCCGCCGAGGGGAATGATCCGCAATTTTGAATTGTTAATATTTCTCAAACTCTTTCCTCCTGTAAATAATAGCTGTTACTTATGTTCCTTTTCCAAACAGTCTTTACAGTATCCGTAGAGTTTTACCTCATGATCGATCACCTGAAATCCAAGCGCTTCTCTGACCCCCGACTCAAGCGCTTCCAACATATCATCCTGAAATGCGGACACCTTTCCGCATCTCATACATATTAAATGATGGTATCTGTGATGTTCCTTCTCCTCGATGCTTCCAATCTCATAACGGATAAAGCCGTCATCCAGATTGATCCGATCAATCAGTTCCAGCTCTAACAATAACTGAACTGTTCTATAAACAGTAGCCAATCCGATATCCGGATTTTCTACTTTTACTCGCTCATAAATTTCTTCTGCTGTCAGATGCTGCTCCGGGTTCTCCGCCAGCACCTCCAACACAACCAGACGCTGTCTGGTCATTTTAAATCCTTTTTCTTTTAATAAATCTTTAAATCTGTCTCTGTCTACTGCCATAGAAATCACCTTCCTTTTTCCTTATTTTTACAAGGTGAGATCCACATCCTCCAAAAGCTGCTCAAAAATGCCCATGACACTTTCTAGCTCCTGATCATCTTCTACGATTTCATAAAGAGCTTCACTGTCTCCATCAGAAGATAAATCCTTTAAAATCAGTGCTTCCCCGTCGTCCTCCTGGGAATCTGTCACCAAAATATAGTCCACCCCGTTCAGGCGTGTCTCCTCCAGGACATAAAAATCCACGGTTTCTCCGGTCTCTTTATGAGTAAACGAAATCTTTTCCATGTAAGTTACTCCTCATCTTCCGCCTGTGCGGTATCAGAATTGTTTGCCGAATTCTTCAAACTATCCAGATAGCCCTGTAAAATCAACGCTGCCGCCATAGAATCCACGAATTCTCCCCGGTTTTCCCGGCGCACACCGCCTTCCATCATAGCCCGGTTGGCTGCTACAGTCGTGAGACGTTCATCCCACATCACAACAGGCAGACCCGTTCTCTTTTCCAGCATTTCTTTAAATGCGAGAGACTTCTCGGCCCGCTCACCCATGGTATTATTCATATTTTTCGGAAGTCCCAGCACGAAGCTCTCGGCCCGGTACTCCTTCGCCAGCTCCTCTATTCTGGCAAGCGTCTGGCGAAGCTTGCTCTCGGATTTTCTCCGGACAATCTCCACCGGCTGGGCCGTAATACCCAGCGGATCGCTGACTGCGACGCCTACTGTCTTGGAACCAAAGTCCAGTCCCAGAATTCTCATATACAACTCCTTGCTACAGCTTTGCCTCGATATAAACTTTCAGAAGTTCTTCCACCAGCTCGTCGCGCTCCACCTTCATAATCAGGCTGCGAGCGTTGTTATGACTGGTAATATAGGTCGGATCTCCGGACATAATATAACCCACGATCTGATTCACCGGATTATATCCCTTTTCTGTCATCGCCTGATATACCTGGTTCAGGATATCCCCTACCCGGTTCTCAGATTCCGGCAATACTTTGAAATTCTGTGTGCTATCCATTTTGCTCATTTTCATCACGCTCCTGACACCACTACAAACTATTGTACTCTATCTTTTGCAAAAATACAAGTCCTAGATCCGATTTAACGGCTTCGCAGCGCACAAACGTTCTTCTATAGTATCTCCAATTACAGCCGTAATAATCTGATTCGTCAGATCTTCATCGGAAATAACCGCTGCGCGAATGTATTCTTTTGTATGGCCCACCTGATATTCTACACCATCTATCACCATATTTTCCTCAATCAGAATCTCCACCTGCTGACCACGGAGTTCCTCCATATACTGTCTGGAATGCGCTGCATCCAGGGCCAGTAGCACATGGCTGCGCTCGGTCTTTATCTGCTCGGGAACCTGATGCTCCATAACAGCCGCACGGGTTCCCTTTCTTCTGGAATATTTGAAAATATGGGTCTCAAATAAATGAATCCGCTTCAGGAATTCCACCGTCTCCGCAAATTCCTCTTCTGTCTCGCCGGGGAATCCCACGATGACGTCCGTGGTCAGGGCCGGATGGGCGAATTTTTCCCGGAGAAGTTCGCAGCTCTTTGCGTATTCTTCCGCGGTATAGCGACGATTCATCCGCTTCAGGGTGGCGTCGCAGCCGCTCTGCAGGGACAGGTGGAAATGAGGACAGAACTTCGGCATCTTTGCCAGCATTTCCGCAAATTCTTCTGTGATAATCCGGGGTTCCAGGGAGCCCAGACGAATGCGGTCGATACCTTCTATCCCATCCACTGCCTGAATCAGGGTCAGGAGATTTTCTCCTTCCAAATCCACACCGTAGGAGCTTAAATGAATACCGGTCAGCACTACCTCACGATAGCCCGCCGCTGCCAGCTCCCGGATTTCCGCGCAGACGTCAGCGCTCTCCCGGCTGCGGACCCGGCCTCTGGCGTAGGGAATCACACAATAGCTGCAGAACTGATTACAGCCATCCTGTACCTTCACATAAGCTCTGGTATGCTCTGCGGTTTTCGTGACCGTCATATTTTCATATTCCTTTGTGTGGTTGATATCAATAACCGTTTCCTCGTCCACGCCCTCTTCGTAAGCTTTCAGAATCGCCAGCAAATCTTTTTTCCGGTTATTTCCAATCAGTAAATCTACCGCAGCATCCTCACGCAGCTCAGCCTCTGCTGTCTGTACATAGCAGCCCACCGCTACCACCAGACCCTCCGGATTCTGTTTCTTCGCCCGGTGCAGCATCTGACGGGACTTCCGATCCGCGATATTCGTTACCGAGCAGGTATTGACAATATAGATATCTGCTTTCTCCTCAAAGGGTACAATCTCATAGCCTGCCTGTTCCAGCATCTGCTGCATGCCCTCTGTCTCATATGCGTTTACCTTGCAGCCCAGGTTATGAAGCGCTACTTTTTTCATTTTCCAACCTCTTTCCAAAAATATGTGATTTCCCATTGACTTTTCCTGCACCCGGTATTAAGATCGTAGCTATAGTAAGCGATTATCAGGAGGGTATTGTCATGAAAACAGTCAAAATTTGTCTGAATTCTATCGAGAAAGTGAAATCCTTTGTAAATGATATTACAAAGTTTGATGTAGATTTCGATCTGGTATCCGGACGCTACGTCATCGACGCAAAGTCCATTATGGGTATCTTCAGCTTGGATCTGTCCAAGCCGATTGATTTAAGCATCCACGCGGACGAGGAACTGGATTCCATTCTGAATGTTCTGAAACCGTACATCGTGGAAGAATAATTCACAAAGATTTTCACTCTACATAAAAATCAGCCCGGCGATGCCGGGCTGATTCTTTTACTTCCCTTTTCGCAACTTCTTTCAGTATACAGAGTTGCGGAGGATTTTTCAAGGTCTATTCTTCTTTCCTTACTTCCCGCAGTATTTCCTCCGCTGACACCCCGTAGAGCTCCGCGATGGCGATGAGATTCGCGGTGCTGGGATCGGACGCGCCGCTCTCCCATTTGGAGACGGCCTAGCGGCTGACACCCAGGGCCTCGGCTACGAATTCCTGCGTCATTTTGCACGCAGCCCGATGGGCTTTCAGGATCTCGCCCAGAGTACGAGCAGTCTCTGCCTTTTCTTTGCGGATGGGCTCTGCTTTCAGGTATTTCCGCAGAGCTTTTACCAGCAGGATAAAAAGGTAAATCAATCCGCCGACGATCATCGCGAAAATGAGCAGATTGATGAAAGTGACAATCGTTCCGATTAGCATAAGATGGAATCCTCCTGTTCTGTCTTTGATACCGGAATCATAGCAGATACGGGCAGTTGCCTCCACCAACTATCGCGCAACCGACAGTTTTTTTACGACTGCTTCAAACTCGTAAAATAAATCAATATAAGTTTTCACAATCGTGCCGCAGTGTTCCTTCACAATTTCGCAGTCATAATCATGCGTCAGCTCATTTCTCACCTTCAGCATTTCCATCCAGGCGTCATCGGAAATCAAATTTGCCTTGAAAGCCTCCCGAAGTACCTCCCGCGGCGAGCCTGCCACAAAACCGGTAATGGCATAATATTGCACCAGGATGTCCTTCATGACTTTCCATGCCAGGTCAAAGGTAATACTGAATTTGGCGCTGGTTCCGCTTAAAACAAAGGAATCGGACAGATCTCTCTGCTTTGCCTCCGCCAGCGCATCCAGGGAATTGCAGAATGATGTAAAACGTTTGTTAAATTTCTCGTCCATATTGCCTGATATCCTCCAATAGCAGCTGATTTTTACAGGTATCCAGATTCAACAGGTCCACACTGTAAAGAGTTGGAAGCTCCTCTATTTTTTCTGCCAGCAGTTCAAATTTTTCCACTCCTGTCACGGCAATGTCAATGTCGCTTCTCTCCCGTGCCGTATGCTTTGCCCTGGATCCATATAAAATCACTCTTTGGGCATGAAAGCTTCTGCAAAGCTTTGCTGCTTCCTGTATTACTTCTTCTGCGGTCATCTGCGACACCCTCTTTCTGTCATTGCCACTTTTAGCCGTGCAGCCCGTTAGTCTGGCGGATCATATCCTCCACCACAATATCGAAAATTTCTCCTATGGAATTGCAGTATTCCAGAATTTTCCAGGGTTCATTGGTATGGAAATGAATCTTCACCAGATCCTCGTCTCCCGCCGCAATCAGGCTGTTGCCCTCAAAATGCTCGGTGATGTAATCGGAAATTTCATCCTCGTCCAGGTCCTGATCCCTGCGCTCAATCAGAAGCTGGGTATCATAACGGTATGCGAACTGATCGTCTTCAGCGTCAATTGAATTTACTCCCATGTGGTTAATCTCCTTTGTTTTCCTGATAATAATCAATATTGTCCCAGCCGGCTCGTATGGTTTCTTTATACCCTTTAACCTACCACAATCAGCTCCGCCGTCTCGATGGCCTTGTCTACCATCTCGTCGATCTGCTCCATCAGCTTCTGCTCGGAGCGCTTGATCACATTGATGTTCGGCTTGGTTACCGGGTGCTTGGCAACAAATATCGTACAGCAGTCCTCAAAGGGCTGAATCGACGTCTCATAAGTATCGATCTGCTTGGAAATCGTTACGATATCTTCCTTATCGTACGCAATCAGCGGACGGAATACCGGCATGGTGCAGACCTCGTTGGTGGCTGCCAGGCTGTGTACGGTCTGGCTGGCTACCTGGCCGATACTCTCGCCGGTAATCAGGCCGAGAGACCCTGTCTTCTCCGCGATCCGCTCTGCGATCCGCATCATATAACGGCGCATGATGATCGTCAGCTCGTCGTGGGGACATTTCTCATAGATATATAACTGAATCTCCGTAAAGTTTACCACATACAGGTAAATGGGGCCGGTATAACGGGCCACCTTTGCCGCCAGATCTACCACCTTCTGCTTCGCGCGCTCGCTGGTGTAGGGCGGCGCATGGAAGTATACCGCGTCAATCTTGACGCCGCGCTTGGCTACCATGTAGCCTGCCACCGGGCTGTCAATACCGCCTGATAAGAGCAGCATGGATTTTCCGTTGGTGCCGATGGGCATACCGCCCGGACCCGGGATAATGTCAGAGTACAGATAAATGTGCTCCCGCACTTCCACATGAATCATCAGCTCCGGCTCATGCACATCTACGCGCATACCCGGAAACGCGTCCAGAATCCGGCCGCCCAGTTCCGCGTTCATCTCCATGGAAGCCTTTGGATAAGTCTTGCGGGCACGGCGGGCCTGTACCTTGAAGGTTTTCTCACAATTCTCGCCGTAGCGGGCCTTTAAGTAAGCCACCACATCGTCGCCCAGCTTTTCAAAGCCTTCGTCCTCCAGAATCACCACCGGACAGATGCCTACGATACCGAATACCCGGCGCATGGCCGCCACCGCGTCGTCATAGTCATATTCTCCCTCGGTGTGGACATAGATACGTCCCTGATCCTTGGTTACTTTAAACGTGCCCTCCACATGCTTCAGGGCATGGCGGATCTGCGCTACCAGCGCGTCCTCAAAGAGATACCGGTTCTTTCCCTTGATCCCGATTTCTCCGTATTTTATCAAAAATGCGTGAAAAAACATGTTGTTCCCCTTTCTATCTTCTCGTAAACCGGCGCAGCATGGGCAAAAGCTCCCTAAGCGCCTCCAGTGTGTAATCCAGCTCCTCTTTTGTCGTAAATTCACTGAAGCTGAACCGGATCGTGGAGTCCAGAAGCTCCTTCTTCACGTGAATGGCCTTCAGTGTCTCGCTGACCGCCGGGTGATTGGAAGCGCAGGCAGATCCGGAGGACACGTAAATGCCCTTATCCTCCAGAGAATGAAGCAGTACCTCGCTTCGTACTCCCGCAAAGCTGACGCTGACAATATGGGGCGCGCCCTCTCTGCCCTTCGGTCCGTTTACAATGGTTCCCTCTATCTTTTCGATCTCTTCGACAAAGTATTCCCGGAGTCCATACAGCCGCTCCATCTTCTCGTTGAAATCTGTATAAATCTCTTTTACCGCCTCGCCCAGCCCCGCAATACCCGGCACATTTTCCGTACCGGAGCGTAAGTCTCTCTGCTGGCCGCCTCCGAAAAGAATCGGATGAATCTTCACATGCTCGTCCACATACAGAATTCCCATGCCCTTGGGCCCATGAATCTTATGGCCGCTGACGCTCAGCATATCAATACCCATTTTTTTCGGCAGAATCCGGAACTTTCCATAGCCCTGCACCGCATCCACATGGAACAAAATGGGTTTCTCCCGGTTTTTCAGAAGCTTTCCAATCTCCTCAATGGGCTGCACTGCGCCGATCTCATTATTTACATACATAACGGACACCAGAATGGTTTCATCGGTCAGAGCCGCTTCCAGATCCGCGATGCGCACCACGCCCTGTTCATCCACCGGCAGATACGTCACCTGAAAGCCCTGCTTTTCCAGCTCCTTCATGGTATTCAGGATGGCCGGATGCTCAATCCGGGTGGTAATCAGGTGCTTTCCCGCCCGCTGATTGGCATGGGCTGCGCCCATGAGCGCCAGGTTATCACTCTCTGTTCCACCGGAGGTAAAATAGACCTCCTTGGGCTCCACCTTCAGATTTTTCGCAATGATTTCTTTCGCCTCGCGGACATATTTCTCCGCGTCCACGCCCTTCTGATGTAAGGAGGACGGATTGCCGTAGTCCTCGGTCATGACCTGATACATCAGCCTGGCTGCTTCCGGGAAACAGCGGGTGGTGGCTGAATTGTCTAAATAAATTTCCATTTTTTACTCCTCCAGCAGATATCCCAGCATAGCCATCACTGCCAACCCTGCCGTCTCGGTCCGCAGAATCCGTCTGCCCAGTGTAATAGCCCTGGCGCCTGCTGCCACTGCTTCCTCTACTTCGCTTTCTTCAAAGCCGCCCTCCGGGCCGATGAAAACACCTACGGACTGGCCGGGTCTGATTTCACCCATGACCCGCCTGGTTTCGGCCATATGCTCAGCCCGCTCATACGGAATCAGAAGCACCTCCAGCTTCTTTGCCTCCTCCAGGGCCTTTTCAAAGGACATGACGCCGCTGACCTCGGGTATCACGCCCCGGCCGGACTGCTTGGCCGCGCTCTCCGAGATGGTATTCCAGCGCTTCAGCCGTGTCTCTTCCTTTTTCGCGTCCAGCTTCACCACAGCACGCTTCGTGGATACCGGAACAATCCGGTCCACTCCCAGCTCCACGCATTTCTGGACGATGAGATCCATCTTATCGCTTTTCGGAAGCCCCTGAAACAGGGTAACGGCTGAGGCAAGCTCCGCATTGCCGTCAAGCTTCCAGAGAATCTGGGCGCGCACCTCATTTTCACTAAGATCGGTAAGCTTACAGCGGTACTCCGCGCCCCGGCCATCCGCAATCAGTACCTCTTCCCCGGTCCGCATACGCAGAACATTCCGGATATGGTTCACATCTGCTCCGGTGATTACGATTTCCTTTTCCCCGATCTGACCGGGTTCTGCAAAAAAACGATGCATCCTACTGCTGCCACTCAAAATGTGTGTAAATATACTCACATCGAGATAATGTAAACTCTCACAAGTTTTACTTACTGTTTCGTCGTGTATGCTTTGGATTGACCAAAATCATATCTACTCACAAGTTCTTGTACACTCCACAGTCGTTAATTCCCGTGTAAGCCCACGGTACATACCTACGTTTGCCTTTATTTATGCAACTTCGTAAGTCGTAGCATCTCTCAGATTAAGTGCAGCATTGAAATCTCTGTCTTCGATATAACCACAGTCACATCGGAAGATTCTGTCTGAAAGTTTTAAGTCTTTCCTGATAGCTCCGCAACAATGACAAGTTTTAGATGATGGATACCATCTGTCTACTACACGAAGTTCAATTCCTCTTTCTTTGCATTTAGCTTGAAGTTTTGTTCTAAATGCATAAAACTTCTGCGAAGCAACTGCCTTTGATAGATGTTTGTTCTTCACCATTCCTGATACGTTTAAATCTTCAATCGTTATATAAGATGGTTTGGTTTTCACTATCTCTGCGATTGTTTTGTTGATATAGTCCGTACGGATATTGTCTATTTTATGATGAAGTTTCTGTACCTTGAGTTTTTGTTTCTGTATATTCGCTCTTTGAGTGGACTCTCCTTTCTTTAAATTTTCATACTTTCGAGAAAGACTTCTTTGTTCTCGAATCAGCTGTTTTTCAAGTTTCTTTAATTTTGCAGATTTGTTAATATTCTTATAGGTTTTACCATTAGAAACAATGGCAAATTCCTTTAATCCAAGGTCAATGCCAATTCCTTCCTTTGAATGATTGGCTATTTTGTTATTTGGAATTTCTATAAGAACTGAAACATAGTATCTGTCAGCTTTTATTGAAACATGACCGCTTTTAATCACATACCCGTCTTTGGTAGTAGGAACGTATCCTTTTTCTTTCATACGAACCCAGCCAAGTGATGGAATATTAATTCTGTGTCTTTCACATCGGCAATCCTTTGGATTATTCTTTACGAAATACATCTTCACATCAGAGCTTCCTTTCTTTTTAAAATTAGGAAAACCACTTTGATGTTTGAAAAATCTGGTAAATGCGACAGAACCATTTTCGATTGAACGCTTTACAGATTTTGAACTGACTTCCTTAATCCATAACTTATCTGGATTTTGGGGAAGATACTCATTGTTCAGCCAGACACTAAAACTTTTACCACTCATAAACTTTTCTCCATTGTCATGAAGTTCTTTATTATGGGCGAGATAGAAGTTGTAAATATATCTACAAGTTCCTATTGTCTTACGAATCTTAACTTTCTGTTCCTCTGTCGGATTTATTTCCGTCTTGAAGCTCTTTAGCAATGTCCTCATCCTTTTCTATTTGGTTTTTATACTTACGAAGCCCGTACAACCTACAAGAAAACACATGGAGTATTGAAGCAATAACGCCTATCAGTTGGAGTTCGATTTGCTTTTAGAGTTCCTTCCCTATCCCAGCGTTGCAATGTCTTAACAGACACGCCTAACAATTCAGCAAACTCTTTTGGCTTGTAATTTGTGATATTTGGTGTGTTCATAACAGCTTACTCCTTTGGGCGCATTTAAACACATTTGATCACATTTGTCAATTATTTTAATTTTTTAACATTTCCTCCTTACGAGCTGTTACGCTGACCCACTCGCCCTGATGGGTAACCTCCAATACGGTCAGGCCGCATTTCTTCACAGTCTCCACCACCAGCTCTTCCTTGTCGTCTATAATACCGGAGGTAATGTAGACACCGCCCGGCTTTAACTGGGACAGAATCACCGGCGTCAGCGGCACCAGTACCTCTGCCAGAATGTTCGCCACTACGATATCATAGCATTCATAGCCAACCCGATCCTGAATTTCTTTCTCTGTGATGATATTGCCAATCATCATTTCAAAGGAAGCCGGATCGATGCCATTCACTTCCATATTTTCCCTTACAGCCTCTACCGCGCAGGGATCCAGATCGGTTCCTACCGCGTGCTTCGCTCCCAGCTTCAGGCTGATAATGGACAGAATGCCGCTGCCGGTTCCCACATCCAGAAGCTCGGTCTCCGGAGTCAGGAACTTGCGGAGCTGCCGGATACACAGCTGTGTCGTCTCATGCATACCGGTTCCGAAAGCTGTTCCCGGATCAATCTGAATCAGAAGCTTCTCCCGATCCTCCGGCTTTACCTCTTCCCAGGAGGGCTTGATCAGAATGTCATCCACATAAAACTGATGGAAGAACTCTTTCCAGTTGTTAATCCAGTCCTTGTCCTCAGTCTCGGATGCCTGAATGGTAGCTTCTCCGATATCCACGCCCCAGCCCGCGATTTCCTTCAGGCCCTCTCGTACCTTGTCCAGCATTTCCTCCTGATCCGCATCCGGCTCCAGATAAAAGCTGATATAGGCCACGCCGTCGTCCGCCGGTCCCTCCGGCAGAATATCCACGAACATCTGCTCCTTTTCTCTCTGGGACAGGGGAACCTTGTCCTCGATCTCAATTCCCTCGATTCCCACATCCTGCATCATACTGCTGATGAGATCTTCTGCCTCCGTCCGGGTCTTCAATGTGTATTTATTCCATTTCATAAAATGCACCTCTCATATCTTTTACGTCACAACGAGATAAAATACGCTTCGCGAATTTTACTCGTTATCGCGGCAGTCGTCAAGGTCTCGTGCAAGCACAGACTTTGACTCGTTGATCGCGTAATAAAACAGGCACTCGTTCGACAAGTGCCCACACTCTGTATTAGAATAGCATAAAAAAAGCGCTCCGACAAGTACTGTCGAAGCGTTTCTTTTGATTTACTTATGCTTTCAATTTTAATTTTCCATGGATTTCTTTATGGATTTATCCGTGCCAGATGTACAATCAGATAGGTCTGCTCTTCCCGGGTGATTTCTTTTTTTAACAGATTGAAGATATATTTCTGAATCTGCGCCACACAGCCCACAGCCTGCTTCTGCTCCCGGGCAACAGAATCATAGAGGGACAGGGTTCCATCCTCCAGCATGTGATCCTCCAATACGCGTTGCAAAAAGAACTGCATGTGTACCACAAACCGAGAATAATTGATACTGCTTTCATCTAACTGCTTTCTGTAATACAGCTGCACAATCTGAAAGATATCCTTCAGCATTTTAACCATCAGCATACCATTTTCCGCGCCTGCATCCTTATCGCTCTGTTCCATCTGCGCATTCACCAGATGAAACGCTATATTGCCCGCTTCCTCTTCCGGCAGTTCCTTCTTCAACCGTTTGTTCAGGAAATCCAGCACCTGGCTTCCCACCTGATACTCCTTCGGATAAAATTTTCGAATCTCCCACAGCATACGGTTCTGAAGCACGATCCCCTTTTCCTGCCGCTCCAGCGCATAGATCAGATGGTCGAACAGTGTCACAAAGATCTGCTCATTCAGTTTTCCTTCCATCCTTTCCTGTGCCAGTCCGATGGCATCCTGAACAGCCTCTGCATATTCAGTCGGCGCATCCTCCACCAGGCGGATATAATCCCTGCTGTTTTTTTCCTCTTTGAGCATGTAGACTTTTTCCACATCCTCTTTTCTTACCTGGTCCCCCACTTTATAGGAAAATCGAAGTCCCCGCCCCATGGCAATCTGCTCCTGGCCCTTTTCCTCCACCAGAAGCAGGTTGTTATTGAGAACTTTTTTGATTACCATCTCCCATTTCCTCCCCCTCTTCGGATTATCAGAGACTTTTCCCATTCTCCCGAATGACATTCTGATACCAGTAGAAGCTGTCCTTCCGATATCTCTTCAACTCTTTCAGCTCAAACTCATCCCGGTCCACATAGATAAAACCGTAGCGTTTCCGATAACCCTGGTGGGTACTGACCACGTCAATGGCTGCCCAGGGACAATACCCCAGCATATCCACACCGTCTGTAATGGCCAGCTTCATCTGATGCAGATGCTCCCGGATAAAATCAATCCGATATGCGTCATGGACGCTTCCGTCTTCTTCCAGAGTATCCGGTGCGCCGATTCCATTTTCCGTAATCAGGATCGGAAGCCGGTACCGCTCGTAGGTCTTTCTTAGAGTATAACGGAATCCCACCGGATCCACAACCCATCCATACTGGGTTTTTCCCACATATTCATTTTCCGCCGGTCGGTATACCCCCTGTTCTCCCAGCATAATCTGCTGATCACCGGCCCGGGCCGCCACATCGGAGGCATCTCCTCTGCTGGCTGCAATGGTTGCGGTGGAGTAATAATTCATGGCAATAAAATCCGGCTTCGCATTTTCCAGGATTTCCCTATCCCCATCTGCCACATCCGGCGTCAGATCCCGATCCTTCATATATTCCCATGCCAGCGGGTGATACCAGCCGTACACCGGAACATCGGCAAAATTCCAACAGCGCAGAACTTCCCAGTTATGGGCGGCGATGGCATCCTCCGGTCTGCAGGTGGCCGGATACATGGCTGTCAGATTCAGCGCCGGCCCAATCATACCTTCCGGCACCATCTGATGAAACAACTTCATTACCTTCGCCTGAGCCAGCATCATATGATGATTCTGCTGATACATCACTTTCTTTGAAGGAAGTTCTCCGCTCTTTGGCAAACCAATGGCACCCGGATGGAGAATCATGGTATTCTGCTCATTGATGGTCAGCCAGTATTTTACCTCTCTACCAAAATGTTCAAACAAAACCTTCGCGTAATTTACAAATGCATCGATGGTATCGCGATTCAGCCAGCCGCCTTTTTCTTCCAGGCAATAGGGCAAATCAAAATGATACATGGTCACGATCGGCTCAATTCCGTACTTTCTGCACTCTCCGATAAGGTTTCCATAAAACTCCAGTCCCTTCGCATTCACATCCCCGGTTCCTCCCGGAAGAATCCGGGTCCAGGCGATAGAGAATCGATATGCTTTCAATCCCATCTCCGCGAACATTGCGATATCTTCCCGGTATCTGTGATAATGGTCGCTGGCCACAGAAAAATCTGCCACATCCTCCGGATGTTCATACATGTCGATGATGGACGGACTTTTTCCATCCTCCGCCACTGCGCCCTCCACCTGATAGGCGGAAGTGGACGCGCCCCAGAGAAACTTCTCCGGAAACTGCTTTAATTCTTTATACTGCATATTCACTTATTCCTTTTACGCTAACTGCAAAAATGTGTCCCCTACTTTTCCGGTTCCTGATTTTGCAAGTTCAATTTTCTCAAATCCATCCGTATTTGTGACAATCACCGGAATCACCGTGTCGTAGCCTGCAGCCTTTACTGCATCCAGATCGAAGGTCAGCAATAAATCTCCCTTTTTCACCTTATCTCCTGCCTTTACCTCGGGAGTAAAATATTTTCCCTGGAGATTGACGGTATCGATCCCTACATGAATCAGCAGCTCCGCACCCTCTGCCGTCTGCATACCAATAGCATGACCGGTCTCAAAAAACAGAGTAACTTCTCCGTCTGCCGGCGCGTATACCTTACCGTCTGTCGGCATTACCGCAGCGCCCTTGCCGAGTACGCCTTTGGAAAATACATCGTCATTCACTTCAGAAAGCGCAACTGCTTTACCGTCCACCGGCAGTACAATTTCTGCATTCTTTTTTTCCGCTGCAACTTCTGATTCTTTTTTGCCTGTTGCAGTCATATTATCCTCTTCATCCTTAAAGCCCAGAATCCAGGACGCCACGAAACCTGCAACAAAGGAAATGATAATCGTAATAATCGCATGCACCACATTCATGGGGTTTTCACCGATAAATGCAGGAATCGCCGTCAGTCCCGGAGATACAAACGCATAACGGACCAGCCCCACCACGCCTGCATAAATGCCTCCAATTGCGCCGCCAATCATGGATGCCACAAAGGGGCGCTTCAATTTCAGTAAGACTCCATAGAGACAGGGCTCTGTAATACCCATCACTGCCGTAAATCCGGAAGAAGATGCCAGCTGTTTTAATTCTTTATTTTTTGTTTTCATGGCTACCGCAAGGGTCGCTCCACCCTGCGCGATATTGGATGCCAGCATACCCGGCCCATTTACGACCTCGTAGCCCAGCGTGGAAATCTGACTGGTAGCAATCGGAGTCATGGCCCACGCAGTACCGGTCAGTGTCAGGAACGGCTGGAACGCACCCATCAGCATGGGAATCAGCCAGCTGACACGGGCGTTCAGGAAGTTCGCGCCGCTCTGGACGATATCATTTAACAGGTTACCCAGCGGGCCAACTGCCAGAAGCGCAATCGGAATCGCTACAAACATCACAATCATCGGCTTCAGGAAGAATTTGATGACAGACGGGGAATACTTCTCCGCAAATCGCTCCACATAGGACATAATCCATACACTCAGGATAATCGGCACTACAGAGTAGGAATAATCTACAAGCACGGCCGGAATTCCAAAAAATGTAATAGCCTCGCCTGCGCCTACCATACCACTCCAGGTGGGATGCAGAAGTGCGCATGCCATAGTCATTGCCATAATCGGGCTACACTTAAACTTCTGAGCCGCGCCATATGCCAGCAGCACCGGCATAAAATAGAAAGGAGCGTCTGAAATAAAGCTCAGCACTTCATACGTTGTATCTGCCTCGCCAACCAGACCAATCAGTACCAGAATCGACAGTACCGCTTTGATCATACCACCACCGATCAGGGCCGGAATCACCGGAGTAAAGGTAGTGGAAATGACGCTGATAATACGATTTACAATACTGATTTTTTCCTGAGGTACCTGAGCATCTCCAGTTTTTTCATTTTCTCCCAGTTCCTCCTTCATAGCACGAAATGCGGTCTGCACTTCATTTCCGATAATAATCTGGAACTGTCCGCCTTTTTCTACCACACCGATGACACCCGGCTGATGTTCAATCTCATCTTTTTCTACCTTACTCATATCGTAAAATTCCATCCGCAGACGCGTAGCGCAATGTGTAAGCTGACGAATATTTTCACTTCCACCAACCAGCTTCAGCAGAGTTTTTCCCAATCCTCTATAATCCATATTTTTCTCCTTTTCCGGCTATCTTGTTTCAATTCCGCCCGATCGGTTTGCGGAATTTTTTTGCTGCAGTGCGATAAAAAAAGACCAAGATAAAAAATATACTACATGTATATCTTTTACACTTGGTCTTGCCTGCATCACCAGTAACAGCCACTCGCTATTTACTTTACATGTGGAATGATAACACACTTTGTTGGTAAATGCAAGTATTTTTCGTTTTCATTCATTATTTTCTTCGCTTTTACGCAAACACAATACCTACCAGCATTCCGTAAACCGGGATCGTCACCATGGATACCAGCGTGGTAAAGACCACCAGGCCGCTGGCAAAGCCATAGTCGCAGTCGTGCTGGGAGGCCAGAAGCGCCGTAGTGTTGGCCACCGGCATGGAGACCAGGACGGTGATGACTTCGGCCACCAGCGGCTCCAGATGAAGCAGATAACAGACGCCCAGTACGATCAATGGCTGAACCCCCAGACGCAGCACTGTGATCACGCCCAGATCTTTACAGAAAATCCGTCTCATATCCGTCTCACCCATGATAAAGCCAATGGTCAACATAGTCATAGGCGTCAGACACTGGTTAAAGCCGTTAATCGTATTATACAGGAAATCCGGCAGCTTCACCTGGGGGAAAAACATCCAGACTACGCCGACGATGGTCGCCAATACACAAGGGTGTGTGATTGTTCTTTTCAGGGTTTTTGAAAAACAGCCCGCGCCCTCCTGAAAGCATTCTAACCCTACGCTCCACATGAAAATCCGCACAGGAAGCAGGAACACGGAAGCGTACACCAGTCCCGGCGCGCCGTACAGGCCCTCGATGACCGGATTGCCCAGGTAACCGCAGTTGGCGAACTGGAAGGCGTAGCGCATGATACCGCGGCGGCTGTCGTCCATATTTTTCCATAAAAATTTACTTAAGATGTACCAGGTCAGCTGAATTAGGGCTGACATGATGATGACGATAACCATGGAGCCGAAGGCCGAGGTGTCCGACTTGGAAAAGGCGTAGAGAATATTGCAGGGAAGAATCAGGTTCACCAGAAGGTTTGTCAGGCTTTTTCGTCCTTCCGATGTGACAATTCCCTTTCTTCTGATAAAGACGCCCACAAGAAGCATCGCAAACATCATGCCCTGCATGGTCAGCAGGCTTTTCATATCTACCATTGTGTTTTCCCCTTTTGCTGTCTGATTTTATGATTGCTTTAAAAATGATGTGGCTGATCCTTCTGCACTTCCAGAATCGCCGCCGGAATCCGCGCGGCCAGATCTGAGGGCAGCATACCGTATTCTCCTAATTCCTTGCAGGCAATATCCCCGGCCAGGCCGTGAAGATAGACGGCCAGAGCGGTGATCTCTCCCGCTTCTGATATTCCTGCTTTGGAAAATTGCGCTTTCTCCGTATCTGCTTCGGCACTCCGCTTAGACGCCACAAGCTGCCCCAGCATACCCAGTATCATACCGCCCAACACATCGCCGCTTCCGCCCTTGGCCATCCCGTTATTTCCGGTAGGATTCACATAGCAGCTTCCGTCCCGCAGCGCAGTCACAGTCCCCGGCCCCTTCAGCACCAGAATACAGCCGTATTCCTTTGCAAAATCCAGCGCCGCCGCTTCCCGTCCGAGCGTCAAATCGCCGCCCAGGTAACGGAATTCTCCTTCATGGGGCGTCAGAATCGTAAGCAGTCCCCTCGCTGCCCGCTTTTGCAGGATCTCCTTTCGGTCTTTGATGGCGTACAGCCCGTCCGCGTCCAGGATCAGCGGCGTCTCCGTTTCTTCCATTATTTTACACATCAATTTAGAAAGCTCCGGGGAGCGTCCCAGTCCAGGCCCCAGAAGTCCCGCGTCGCAGCTGTTTAACCGCTCCAGAATCGGGAAAAACGCATCCTTGGATATCCGTTCCCGGCCTGCAGGCAGCGGCGAGGGCATTACCTCCAGGCAATGAGACGCCACGATTCCGTAGATGGGCTCCGGTACCCCCAGGAACACCAGGCCACTGCCACTCCGGGCCGCCCCATAAGCCGCCAGCACCGGGGCCCCCGTAAAACCCACGCTGCCGCCCGTGATGCTGACCCGTCCAAAGTCACCCTTATGCCCGTCCGGTCGCCGCCCCGGCAGCGCCTCCGCCGCCAGTTCGTCGGTAAATACCTGCTTTTCCATACCGCACCGCCTTTTCCCGAAAAAATCTGTATCCATTGTAGCACAAAATTTCCGAACTGTGAACCTCTGTGTGCTTTTCGTTCGGGTAAATTTACTGTAGGAAATTAATAGACAGAGCATCCTTGAGATATGTTTCAGAATCAAAGTTTTCTCCAT